>NZ_JBFODA010000013.1:0-135190 GCF_040908055.1 Aeromonas sp. R7-4 | reverse complement strand
TGAATCGCCCCCAGTTCCCTAGACACCTCACAGCCTTAAAATGAGGCAACTATTGGAGGTGTTATGACCCGTCAGCGTTATCCAGAAACATTCAAAATCGAAGCCGTTAAACAAATCACCGAGCGCGGGCGGCCGGTGGCTGACGTTGCACGTGCCATCGGGGTATCCAGCCACAGCCTGTATGCATGGCTCAAGCAGTACGGTAAGCCTGCTGACCAGCAGATAGAAGAGTCTGCCTTGCAAGCCGAGATCCGCCGCCTGAAAACTGAACTGCGCCAGGTCACCGAGGAGCGCAATATTCTAAAGGAGGCCGCCGCGTACTTTGCCAGCGAGTCAAGGAAAGGTACGCGTTCATAACCTCCCGACTCGACCGGTACAGTGTCGTTACCCTGTGCCAGACCCTGGGGGTTCACCGAAGTGGCTTCTACGCGTGGTTGAAACAGCCCACATCGCCACGACAGCAGGAGGACGAACGACTGACCGGATTGGTCAAGCAATCCTGGCTGGAAAGTGGTGCTGTCTACGGTTATCGCAAGATCCATCGCGACCTTCGTGACGCAGGGGAAGCCTGCGGCAAGCACCGTGTGGCCAAATTAATGAAGCGGGAGGGACTGCGTTCGCAAACGGGCTATCAACGCCGCAAGGGGCATTATGGAGGCAAGAGCACGCAAGCTGCCCCAAACACGCTGGCACGTCAGTTTAAGGTGCCAGCCCCCAACATCATCTGGGTGACTGACATTACCTACATTCGCACTCAAGAAGGGTGGCTGTACCTGGCGGTGGTGCTCGACCTGTTCTCTCGCCAGATCGTCGGCTGGGCGATGAAGTCACGCATGACGGCAGACTTGGCGGTTGATGCGTTATTGATGGCCGTCTGGCGGCGCAAACCCAAGCAGCCGGTACTGGTGCATTCGGATCAGGGCAGCCAGTTTACCGGTGGTGAATGGCAAGACTTTCTGAAGGCCCACAACCTGAGTTGCAGTATGAGCCGACGGGGTAACTGTCACGACAACGCGGTCGCCGAGAGTTTCTTTCAGTTGCTCAAACGGGAGCGGATCAAGCGCAGGATTTACGCGACAAGAGACGAAGCCCGCAGCGATGTGTTTGATTATATCGAGATGTTTTACAACCCAATCAGGCGTCATGGTTCCAATGATGGGCTGTCGCCGGTAGAGTTTGAAAGGCAGTTTATTTTTCAGCAACAAAGTGTCTAGAAAACCAGGGGCGATTCACTGCTTTCGAGTAGGTCTGATTAGCATTCTATAATTGAGCGTTCTAGACAAATCACAAAACGGCGGGTCTCCCCGCCGTTTTTATACTCGTCACACCGTCTCCGGTCGGTCCACATAGAAGGGGGCGGTCTCGCCGTCCAGGGCCAGCAGCTCCCCTTCCAGCTCGATCTCGATGGGCTTGTCGCTGAGGAAATCCACCGCCTTCTTGGGAGCCAGCGAGGCACGGGGCACCGTCAGCACGATGGATTCCCCACCGATCACGCTGCGCCCATCCAGGGTCAGCTTCGCCTTCACCTCCGGCTGCACGTTGCCCGCGATGCGGGTGCCGGTGATGGCGTTATAGCTGGCGCTGACGGTCACGGGCCCGCCATCTGCCACCGCCCCCGCCTTGGTGGCCCGCAGCAGCCCCAGGGCATAGTTGATCTCAAAATCGGTGCCGAGCACCAAGGAGGTGGCCCCTTCCTTCACCACCAGGCCGGTGGCCGAGAGATTGGTCTTGCCCAGGCTTACCCACTTGGGGTGCGCCAGCAGGGTCACCGGCAGATCGGTGAGCGTGCCCGCCCCCTGGTTGATTGGGCTCTCCAGCCCCATAAAGGCGGCGGCCAGCAGCACCGGCGGGATCTCGCTGGTCTTGATGCTGACGGTGGCCGGCTTGGGCACGAAGTAGGTCTCCCGCGCCTGACCCAGTTTGCCCTTGCGCTTGCTCGGGATGCTGATCTTCTCGCTGTCCGGCTTCACCTCCAGGCTGTTGACGTCCACCGGGCCTATCACCCCGTTCGAGACGTTGTTGGTGAAGGTCTCGATATAGAGATCCCCTTCCAGGTGCAGTGTTTCGCTCATCATCGCTCTCCTTTGAATTTCACGGTCACGGTAAAGGCGAGCGGCAGATAGGCCACCCCGCCCTTGTAACTCGGCCGGGCCGGGCTTGCCCCACGACTGAACACGCTGTTCTCATAGGGCCGCCCCGCCACAGCCTGCAGGATGCGTCCCATCCACACCCCGGCGCTCGGCTGGTTTGGGGTGGCGCGATGCACCAGTAACACCAGCCAGAGCTGCTCGAAGTAGCTCACCCGCCCCGACTGGTTGCCCTCCTGCGGGCGCTCCCCCTGGTAGATGATGTGGATGGCCGGGTGGTGCTGGCCCAGGTTGGCCACCGCCTCCAGGTCGGTGGCCACCAACACCTCCTTGAGCCCCTGCCCCTTGAGCGGCAGCAGCAACCCCTTGAGGGCTTCCCCCGCCGCCAGGTAGTCGAGTTCAGGCTCACTCATAGGAAGCCCCCACTGCCCCGGCCAAACACCCGGCCATCGGACTGCAGCTGGGCCAGGTTCTGACTCTCCAACTGCTCACCGTCGGCCGCCAGCCCCAACGCCAACTCCCCCTTACCCACCGATTTGAGGAAGGCCAGGGCGGCCTCATAGCGCTTGGCGATCTGCTCCGGCGCCTGCTCGCCATAGAGGCGGTGACGGGCGATATCGGCGCAGATGGGCACCAGGGCCGCCGGCACATGAGCCAACGGCAAGGGGTAGCGCCCCGCCAGGTAGCCGTCGATCAGCGCACTGGCATCATCCAGGGCGAGCTGGAGTACGGCCTCGTCCAGTTCCCCGCTCGGGGTCATGGCCAGGCGCAGCAGCTCGGCCTCGCCGAAGCGGGTCAGCAGATCGGCGGCAACGGCGTAACTCATTTGCCTTTACCCTTGCCGCTGGCAGGCTTGGCGGTCGGCTCTGGCACCTCGGGATCGGCACTCACGCCACCCAATGCTGCGTCGTCCAGATCCCCCGCCGTCTGCGCTGCATCCGGCGCCTGATCGGCCTCTGCCACATCCTCAGCCAGGCGGACGACCACCAGGCGCGGATCGGCCTCCAGGGCCGCGCACTGCTCATCCGACACAGCCAGTTCAGACTCGCCAGGAGCAATCGCCAGCCCCGCCCGGTGATAGCCCTGATGAAGTTTCGATATAACGCGCACTCGAATAGCCATCTCATGGTTTCCTCTTCTCGTTTGCAGGTCGGTTTAAACGGGGGTTAAACGCCCGGACTGGGACGGTTTAACCCCGCTGTAGCACCGAGCCCACGGGATTACAGATAGTCCGCCACCACCAGTTCCAGCTTGCCCTTAAGCTCATTGCTGGAGCTCTCGGAGAGCTCGCGCTCCAGCATCTGGGTCGCCAGCTTCTCAAGCGACGCTGGCACCACCAACAGGGTCGGCTTGATGCCAAGCTGGCGGCCACCGTCCGCCTTGAACTCACGCATCCTGGTGATCGCATCCCACAGGTTGTCGGGAGTGAGGGCGCGCTTGTTGGCGAACGCCAGTTGCCAGAAGCCAAAGCCGGCGGCATCGCGGCAATCCACCCCGTAGCGGAACTGCTTGGAGGTGAACACCGCCTCGTCATCGACCTTGGTCATGGCGATCAGCTCCGGGGCCTTGCGCTCCTGGAAGATGATGGGCTTGAGGGCGCGGCTGGTATCGAGCAGGTACCAGGGCTCGCCCGCATAGGCGCCATCCACCACCAGGTTGGCGGTCGGCACGGCGGTGCCGGTGCCATCGGCCTTGGGATAGACCGGGTGGTCAGTGTCGAAGAAGTACTGGCCGTCATAGCAGGGGGTGGTGAAACCGGCGCCGAGCAGGCCAAAGCAAAGCTCGTCGGGATGCACCCCGGCCGAGCGCCCCATCTCGGCAAACAGCGGGGCGTAGATACCGATCTCGTCATCCTCGATATCGTTGCGATCCACCCCCACGGTGGCCTCGAAATCCTCGTTGACGATCTGGTAGCTGTGCGCCTTCATCGACTCGATCACCCGGTCCCCGATCCACTTGCGCAGGGTCGGGAACTTGCCGAGCCAGCCATAGGTGTTGGACTTGGTGGTCGATTTGATCACGGTGGCGATCTTGGTGTACTGGGTCGGCGCCTCACTCTTGGCGTCCTCAAAGTTCTTCTTGAAGCCGGTGAAGAGGGCCTGCAGCAGCGCGGGTGTAACAATGGCCATGGTCTATTCCTTCTCTGGTTAAACAGGACTGCGCGTGAAACGAGAGGCGCTTGCCTAGGCTTTGGCCTTGGCAAAGTCCTCGTGGCTGATGCCGAGCTGGTCGGCGGCGTACTTGTCCTCGGCCGAGAGCACGGCCTCCCCTTTCTTCTGGGGCAGGGTGACGGCAGCGGTCTGGCTCGCCGTGAGTGCGGCGATGGCCGGGCGCGGCTCCAGCAGCGCCTTGAGGGCGGCCACCCCCTTCTGGGCGGCGTAGGCGGTCAGGTACTCCTCTTCGGCCGCCACCACCTTGCCTGCGGTGCGGGCCTCCTTGATGAGGGTCGCGGCATCGGTGGTGTCCACCTGGGCGGTCAGGGCAGCCACCTGGGTGACCAGGGCGTTATAGGTCGCCACCGGCACGTATTGCGCCAGGTCAACCTGGGCTCCTTGTTGTACTGATGTCGTCTGTGCCTTGAGGACGGCCAGAGCGGTTTTCTCGGCCGAGAGCGCGGCCTCCAGCTCCGGTGCCTTCTTGGCACTGGCCTGCAGGCTGTCGAGCTCGGTGAGCGCCTTCTGCAGTTGCTCGTCGGTCGGGTCACCGGTCAGCTCGATGCCGAGCTTGGCCAGCAGCTTTTTCAGCAGTTCATTCATGGGAGTCTCCTTGTGTACCGCATGGGCGGGGGTGGCCGGCTGGCCGGGTTGGATCGGTTGGGCACTCAAAGCCGCCAGCGCCTGCATACCCACCACCCCGGGATCGTTAGTGATGGCAGTCATGCGCAGCTCCAGGGGGTGGCCCTGGGCGTCATAGGGGAAGACGGCAGAGAGGAAGCGATACTCTTTGGCCGCGACCAGGGCGGCGGCCCGCTCGGTCCAGCGGGGCTTGATAAAGAGGCCCTGGCCCTCGCGCCACTCGATTTCGTCGCCGTTGTACCAACCGGCCGCCGGGGCTTCCTTGCCCGTCTTTTCGACATTGAGGGTCTGGTGGTCGTAGTCAATAAGGATGTCCTGGCCGAGCGCCTTGGCCCGGTTGATCAGGGTGCTGGCGATGGTCTTGTCCAGCTGCCAGTGGCCGCCAGGCACATCGAAGGGGCGGCCATCCCTGGCCTTGAACGGGCCGACCGGCAGCAGTTGATACCAACCGTCATCCTGCTGGGTAAGCTGCGCATCGAGTACGGCCAGCCCCAGGGTGGTGGGTCTGGCATTCAAGATGGCCACGGCAATCGCAGATGGGGGCATCACTCTCACTCCGGCTGGTCACAGCAAAAATCACTGGCGCCAGTGTCAGGGAGGAGAGCCACGGGTGGGGTTTATGGTGGGTTACTGCAACAGCAGGGGTGGCGGTGCTGTTTAAGGGTGTTTAAACGCTGTTTTGCTGTGCGAAGAGCGGCTGGGCCATGCCATCGCACCGGCCCTCCCCCCGCAAACGCGCCCAGAGGCTTAGGGCGCGTCCGCCATCAGATAGCCTTCCAGGGTCTCCAGCACGCTCTGCTGATCTGCCTCCGACAGCCCCAGATAGGGGCGCTCGGGCAGATTGATCTCGGGGCGGCCGAACTGGTGGGCGGCACCGTATTCCAGCGGGGTGCCGAAGTAGAGGGTCTGGGGCTCGGCCTGGTAGTTGAGGGTGTCGCGCAAGTTGTCATCCAGGCGCAGCACCTCGTCGGCATGGCGCGGCTTGCGGGCGCGGTAGTTGTCGGAGAGCGGGGCCCAGGGCTCCCCTTCCGGGCTCTCCTGCGCATCCCAGCGATCCCGGTGGGAGAGCGCCAGCCCCTCGCCGATATCCGCCAGGGGCTCGCTTAAGTCGCCGGTGCGCTGGTAGAGGCGAGCCAGCAGCTCATGGGCATCGACCACCCCATGATGGCTGATGGCGATAAAGCTGCCCGCCATCAGGCTTCATCCTCGAAGGTGGTCATAAAGTGCAGGGCCTCCTCATCGGCCGCAGCCATGGCGGCAGCCCAGAGATCCCCCAGCAGGTCGGCCTCTTCACCTTCGGCTTGTTCGCACAAGGCATCCAGCGCCTTGGCCTGTGCCAGGGTAAAGGGGCCATCTTCTGCCAGCAGGGCGCTGGCTTGCTCCAACAGGGTCATCCTTTCTCTCCTTTGCGGCTGGCGGTCGTGGCCTGGGCCAGCATGGCCTCCACCCGTTTGGCCAGTTCGGGGAAGTGCGCCACCATGGCATCCCTCGCCAAGATCCAGGCGGCAAACGCCTCGGCGGCGGCTTCCATCCTGGTCTTGCCGGCATACTCCGTCAGCAGCCCCACTCCCGTCAGGTCAGGCTCCCCGGCCCAGAAGTGAACCTGGTGACCGAGTTCGTGCAACCAGGTTGAGAGCCGCTGGGCTGATTCCCCCTGCTTGCCGCCGACGTTGGCGGAGATGCTCCAGTGACGGCGCAAGGTCTCGCCGCTGGTCCCCCTTGGCAACCAGTGACGGGGCCCGGTGTTGGCATGGGCATCGGCCACCACCTCGGCTGCCACCGCTTGCACCGCCTGCATATCCACTGCTTTGAGTGTATCACCCGCCTTGACCTTGATAACCAGATGGCCCCAGCTTTTGGCCGTAAAGCCATTGACCGTACTGGCCCGGCGCGAGTGGTAGAACGCGCGTACCAGGTAAGGGTCTGTGCCCAGGTACTCGGCGATCGCCGGTGCCAGCTTGAGCCCCGCCGCCCCCTTGCCCATCTCGGTCTGCTTGATAAACAGCGTCTTGACCGGGTGCGCCTTGAGGAAGGCGGCCAAGGGCTCACGCTGGGGGGCGGGCAACTGGGCCAGCAGATCGCTAAGGCCCTGCGCCGTCACCCCTTTGGCCGTCGAGAAGGCGCTCTCCACCATCCGTTCGGGCAGCCGCTCGGCCAGCGCGGGTTTGGCCGCTTCGCGCTTGGCCACCGCCTCGGTCAGGTCTCCAGGAGTCTGCGGCCGGTAGTCAAAACCCGGGTCGATGCCCTTGGGGATCCGGTGTATCTCCCCGGTCGCCTTGTCCACCCACTCATAATTGCCGTCATCCGGTGCCTGGCCCACCGTCAGCCCCCGACGCTTGAGATCCGCCTCGGAGAGCAGGAACTTCTTGCACTTGCAGCCATAGCCGTTGCTGGGGCTGTGAGTCTCCCACCAGGGATGGTCCACCGGCAGCACCAGGTTGTTCCACTTGAGATGCAGCTCCCTGGGATGCTCGGAGTCGCCGTGCCGATAGAGGGCATAGGGGCGCCGGTGCTTGATGCGTTCTATCTGCGCCTCGCGCCCGGCGTTGTAGCTCTGGCGCAGGTTGGTCTCGAAGATGACGCGGGATCGCCACGACGCCGGGCCGGTATGCGCCCAGCCGTGGCGGGCCACGATATCCTTGAACGCCTTTTGGAAGGCGGCGAGGGACTGCCCTTCGCTGATCGCCTTGTCCACCGCCCCGCGCAGGTCCGCCAGCAAGTCCGTCTTGGTCGCCCCCGCCACCATAAAGGCGCGGTTATGGGCATCCCGCCACACATCGGCCCAACGCTCGCTCGGCATATTCAGCTTCTGGCGAAAGAAGGCGATCGCCTCCTCGAACGGCAGACTGCCGTAACGAACGGGCATCAGTTGCCCTCCTCCATCTCCAGCATGCCGAGCAGTTCGCTGGCTGCAATGGCCTGGGCCAGCAGCGCCCCCAGCTCGTCATGACTGAGGTTGGGCTCCAGCGCCAGCAAGCCATCCCGGATCTCCTCCAAGGTGGTGGCCTGCATCACCAGCGCCTGGACGGCATCGGTCATGCTGGCAAGCAAGGGGGCGACCTCCGCCTGCAGCCTCGCCAGTTGGGCGTCGTTGTTATCCCCCTGAACAGGATTCTTTGCCGCCAAGGCCGCCAACCCTTGCGCCCTGAGAGCCGCCTCCCCGGCCCCTGCCTGCTTGTCGACGATGACCAGCACCTCTTCCCCTTCCTTGGGCGCCGGGATCTGCAGCTTGTCCCGCACCCACTGCGCCGGGATCTGCATCCCCATGCCCACCAGGGCCCGCAGTGGATAGGCCAGATCGCGCATGTCCTCGGGCTCGGTCACGTCGAATTCCAGGCGCGGGCAGCGGCGCGGCCCCTGGAAGCTCTTGCCGTTCAAAGCAAACAGCGGATAGACCAGATCCCGGGTCAGGGTAGCGGCGAGCTGGCGAAGGTCTGCATCCCGCACCTCCTGGCGCACCTCGTTGTGGACGTTGCCGAGCGCATTGGTCGAGCTCTTGCCGTCTGCCTGGCTGGTCAAGGTGCCCCCCAGGATGGCCTTGCTCATGGAGCGTTCGCACCAGTCCATCATCACCACAAAGGGGTCGGCCTGGCCGCTGGCCGCATTCTGGAACTCGATCTCCATCCCCCGGGGGATGATGCCGCCAGCGTTATGGCCGATGGAGAGCACCGCCTGCAGCAAGGTGGATTTCTCCTTCTCGGTGGCCCCTTCCGGGTATTTGCCCAGACGCACCGGCAGGCCGTAGATCTCCAGAAACTCGGCGAGATCCCGCACGCTGTAGTTCTTGAACAGAAAGGGCCAGACCAGGGTGCGGATAAGGCCGGTGCGGGCCAAGTAGCCGGATTTCGACTTGGCCTTGTGCATGATCCAGCCGAACGGATTGAGGGCCGCCCCCTCCTTGCTGCCGTCCCGCAGTCGCACCTGGTTCCAGTCATCCGGGTGGGTCTGGAACCAGGCGGGATCGCGCCAGACGATTCCCTTGGGGAGCTGCAGCCCCTCCACCATCTCCCAGCCGCTGAACTCCTGGGCACTGAACCCCTTGAGCACCGCATCGGTGGCGTCAAAGATGGCATCATCCAACCAGGTAAAGTCCTCCAAGAGTTCCCGGATCATCTCGCAATCGCGCTGCTCGGCGGGGGTAGCATTGCGGGGCGGCTCTATGGTCCAGCTCACCCCGAGCAGGGACCGGCGCCGCTTGCCAAGCTCGCTCTGCAGATGGGCGTCCTTCTCTTCCATGTCTTCGGCCAGCTCGCACTGGGCGATGAGGCTCCCCTCCTCCGCCTCTTTGAGCGCAGCGGCCGCCTTGCCCGGGGTGAGCCCCACCGTGGGGTGTTCGCTGTAGTGGCGGCGCAGTTGGGCCAGCTTGGCGTCGTTTTCGGTTTGCGGCTCTTTCTGCAGGCGCAGCGCGTTGCCATGAATGTCGATGAGTCCGGCCATTACCAACCCCCTCTCTCACTTTTGATCAGATCCCTCGTCCCGAGGGATGGGTGATAGTCGTCGTTGCTGTCGCGCCCGTGTTTACCAGGTAAGGGGGTGAACTCGATGGCGCCCCCCTCCATCCAGCTGGCCCGCACGGCCATGGCCAAGGCCACGGCAAAGTCGCCGTGGCGCTGCTGGCCGCCCTGGCCGGTGTTCTTGCCCTTGTCGATCTTGGGCACCCCATTGATGACCTGGATCTTGCCCAGATCGTCCTGCACGTCCGCATGGCGCGGGATGATGAGGTTGCCATCCTCGAATTCCGCCTTGAGCTTGGGCATCCACTCCCGATACCAGGGGTCATTGAGCATCACGCACTCGATCATCCCGGCGCCCCAGCGCAAGCGGGCAGCTTCTGCCAGATAGCCGCCGTTGCCGGTGGCATCGAAGGCGGCCGCCGTGAAACGGTGCAGCCCAATCAGCAGGTAGAACAGGATTTGGCGCTGGGTCTCATAGGGGGCGTTGACCAACTCCACAGCGAAGGGCACCCGTTTGCGCAGGTTGGGGGCGATGGCGAGCGGGACAAACACCGAGAGATCCCCCTTGCGGGCGAAGTCCTCCCCCAGTACATGGCGGCAGCTGCGATCGAGCGCCTCCAGGCAGGGCTTGAGGTTCTCCTCACACCAGATCTCCGCCACCGCCTTGCGGGTCTCCTCACTTTGCAGCTCGAAGTCCGCAGGGGAAGTGAAGCGCAGGATGGGGATATCCGGCTGCATGGCCCGCTCAATCAGGGTGCGCTTGATATAGACGCCGCTGCTCTGTTTGGGCACGCAGAAATACTCTTCCAGCGCGTCTTCCTCGGTGGCGGTGGCCTTGAGTAGCCCGGCCTTCCAGCTATCTTCAGCCTCCTGTGTCCAGGGCATGCCCTTGACCTGGCAGATGCGACGATAGAGCCCCTGGCGGCAGGCGTCGTCCAGGCTGATGGTGTGGATGGAATACTCTTTACGGCCCGCCCGGCTGTCGTTTATCAGCTGGTTAAACAGGTTATCGACGCCGTTGTGGGTGCTGATAAGCCGCACCTTGGCCCCCCACATGGTCAGCGCCATCGCAGCCTTGAGTACCTCAGCCAGCCGGTCGTGGAACGCCGCCTCGTCGATGGTCACATTGCCCTGCATCCCCCGCAGGTTGGAGGGGTTGCTGGAGAGGGCCTGTACCTTGAAGCCCGAGGCGAAATAGACCACGAAGGTGAGGATCGCTGATGCTGAGTCGTCGGTGAACACCTCCTCCTGGATCTCGCCTGCTGCCTTGTTGTACGCCTTGGCCCACATGGCCACGGCGTCGATAAATTCACGGGCCATCTCCTTGTTGCTACCCACATAGAAGTGGTGGCAACCCCCGGCGGCCTTGGCTTTGGAGGCCGTCAGAGCCGCATCAGCCGCTTCCGCCCAGGTGATGCCGGTGCGGCGGCTCTTCTCGGCGATCTTGAGTGGGCTCTCGTCGGCAATCCAGATGCGCTGGTAGGGCAGCAGCACCTCGTCGGGGTTGTATTCAGTACCGAGGGACTGGGCAAGTTGTTGGGCGATAGGGGTCTGTGCGATCGTGGTCATCAGGCAATCCCCAGGATTTCGCGGCGTATCTCGGCGGCGGCTTCACCGCTCAGGCCCGCCTGGGTGACAATGGCCTCGGTCTTGGCAGCCACCTCCTCGGCAAAGGCCTGGCGGATCTCTTTCTCCCGCTTGTGGCTCTGCATGGCGGTGGATTCGAGCCGCTGAGCCGCCAACATGGCGTTTTTCAGCATGTCGATATCCACCGCCTCCTCCGGGTTCTGCACCTGGGCCAGCATCGCCTTGAACAGCTGGGAGCGGCCGAGTTCCAGGATGAGCTTGGTGGTCTCCCCCATCGGCTTGTCACCGAGCTGGGAGGTCAGTGCCGCCGTGGTCTCCCGCAAATCCCGCAGGTGCTGGCCCACCTGCTCCACCTGGCTCGCGTGGCGGCTGAGCCCTGAGCGGGAGAGCTTGAGATCATCGGGCAGCCCAGCACCCTCGATAAGGCCATTGATCTCGTCCAGGATGGCGGCCTGGCTGTTGGCCTTGTCGCGCAGCATCTCGTTGAGGGCGTTGCGGATAGCTTCGGGCAGCAGCCACACCTTGCTGGCCCTGCCCCGGGTCGGTTTCTCGGCCATGGTCATCCTCCCTCAATCCTCGGCACGGGGCTTCTTGACGCCAGGCACGCTGGATCGCCCCTCGGCCACGTCCTGGCCCCGGCCGGTCAGGTGGGCCACCTGCACCTGGGCCAATTTCTCGATGCGCACCAGCCCCTGCTCATCCAGCCAGGCCAGCAGGGTCTTGACCCGATCCCGGGACACCCGGCCGGTACCCAGCTGGTCGAGGCAATCATTGAGGATCGACTCGTTGGCGGCCCCGCCGATATCGAGCAAGGATCGCAAGATCACCAGGCGTTGCTGGGCGTCCAATATTCCTTGAATGCTCATGGTCTCTCCTTGAGTTCATTTTCCAGCAGCAGGTCGGCGAGTCGGCGGGCCTGACGCAGTTCCGGCGCCAACGCCCGCAGCTCACCACGCAATTCGCTGATCTCCAGCTGCAGGGTGTGCAGCTCCTTCTCGGTCGGCAGATCCGAAAGTTGCTGCTCGACCCTGGCCACCCTGGCGGCCAGGCCGGTGACATCTTCACGCTTGGCGTAGGTCTTGGAGAGCAGGATGATGACGATCAACCCCACCAGACTGGCCAGGGCGTACAGGGGCCCCCAGTTCTTAACGATAAATTCCCACATCGGTGGCCCCCTTCGTCTGGTTCGGCAATATCGGACATAGCTGCGGCCTCCTGTTCCCCTTAACTCTTAACGATGAAATCCCACACGGATTGCCTCCTTGCGCTCGAATAGGGTCTGGCACTCGATGCAGCGCGGCGCATCGGGTTCGGCATGCAGCCGCGCAATCGGGATGGGCTCATCACAATCGCAACAGATGCCATCGCCACGGGGTTTGGGCCTTGCCCGGTGGGCGTCAATAAGTCGCCCGGTCCGCTCGGCGTCGAGCTGCTGGGCGCGGTCTATGGGGTCGCTCAAGGGTGTCTCCTGCCCTGCTTGATGGCTTATTTGATGACGTGGGTCGCCTTGAGGCGCCCCCAGATGGCCAGCAGGCCGCCGATGGCACTGGCCAGATCCACGGCGGTGGAGACCAGGCTGGTTTGGGTACCGACATCGACCGGCACGCCGAACAGGCCGGCGATACCGGCCCCCACGGCGATGACGCCTCCGATGACGGCGCGGCTCCTGAGCGCAGGCTTTGCTTGGGGTAACAGGGAATCAGGCATGATGGGCTTCCTTAGGTTGGGTTGGGGTAAGACGGGCACGGGCCCGCAGGCGATCCAGCTCGCCCACCGACCGCCAGCCCTGGGCAAACAAGGACTGTCGAGTGGGGTGATGGCTGTAGAGCGGGATCGTCTCCAGGTCCATGGAGGCGGGTTCGCCCAGATAGGCCTTCAGATGGGCACGGCGCCCATCCTTGAAGCAGGCGAGGTAACGGGGGTTCTTGAGTTCGGGGATGCCGAAATAGCCGGCGGCCTGGATCCCCTGCAACGCCTGGCGGCGCTTGTTGATGAGGCTGGGTTTGCTCATGCAGCCCCCTCACCGAACCGGGTCGAGAGCAGGTAGCTCTGCAGGCGAAGCAGGCGGTTGCTCCAGCCGTGGGCATTGGCCCACTGGCTCGGGTCTTTGCGCACGATGCCAAGCATGAAGCCGGCGCGGACCTCAAGCAGCGCGAGCAGCAGGGCCCGACCACCATCCCGCCCGGTCTTGGCGGCCAGCACCCGCAAGGTTTGCGAGCCCAGCACCCCATCGGCCAAGACGCCGAGCGCCTGCTGCAACTGGCGCACCGAGCGACCAGGGCCGTGATGCACGGCGCCGTCGAACAGGGCGATGGCAATCAGCGGGCTGACGCTATCAACCCGGTCGCAACGGGCCGGCAGCCAGTAGTTCGCGCGGTAAAACAGCTGGGCGTGGGCAGGGGTCGCATCCCCGACGGGAATGTCCGGCCGGCCATCCCGATCGAGGTCGATCATGCCGTCCTTCCTGCCGTCGGCGGCATCGGCCATGCCGAACTTGGTGTGGCCGCCACGGTCGGCCGGATGGTTGACCTCGCCCCCTTCCACATCGGGACGGAGCAACCAGGCAAGTGCTATGGGATAGGTATCAGGCAACATAAAAGGCCCCTCGATTAACTGCGTTATCGCAGCGTACCGAGGGGCCTTAATGGGGCGGGTTTATGGTAGGTTACATGAATAAAGCGGACATAAAGTGCTGTGGACACGGTTGAAGTGCACTTCCTGACTTATTCAGTAGTGCCTTGTCATAGTGTTATCCTTCAATGACAGAGGGCAAAGCTTTGAGTCTCACCAGACTCATCCTGTAAATCACCAGAAACTAAATCCACCCCATTGTTGGTCATGATGGACTTCAGCTCGGGCGTGCATAACTTGCGCTGCCATAGTTCTGTCTTAAATTGATTTTCAAGAAACGCTGAATTATTGGCTCTGGCATTTGGATTAGACATCAGTTCCATCGCACTGGTTTTGAAAACGACTACGTAAGCACGGAGAGGCTTCTCTGTAGTTTTCTTCACCGATGTGAAATTGACTGCACCATGAGTCGAGACAGCTACTGAGTAGCCATATGATTTCAACTGAGACTCTACATTGCCAGTTATGGGGGCTGAATCTCTAGCCGCAAATTCATCCTTCATTGCTTGGATTGCCAGCTTGTTATCAACCAACTCTTTGTCACACGGCCAATAGTCTACCCACTCTCCATCGCATTTATATTTGACCGCCCCAAAGGAGAACCCCGCCCATATGATCGAGGCAATCACCAGCATGTACCTTGTCACACACACCTCCATGTTTAGTGCGCTGAAATATTAAGCTATGACATCGGAGCCAAAAGAAAAACCCCGCCTTAGCGGGGTTTGTTCGTAACGTGAGGGCCATCGCTATTGATACCCAAACAAGTCAGGCTGATAGCGGCGCCGTGTCAACTCCCGCTGCTCTGCCACCACCGCATAGGTCTGGGGTACCGAGAGACCATGCTTGCGGGCAAGCAGGTCGATATTGCGGCCGTTGAACTCATCCCAGATAGCTCTGTCCCGCAGCGCGGCCTTGAGGTGATCGCCGGTGGGGATATAGTAGGCGCGACCACCCATATAGTGAGCCTGCACCAATGCCAGCTTGCGGGCCTGGGCCAAGGCCTTATCCGCCGCCATTCCGCTGCGCCTCAGCTCACAGGCGAGCACATCGACCAGCTCGGCCAGCGCCTTGGGCCACTTGGCGGTCAGCTCGGCCGCCGGGATCTGGTCTAGGCGATCAACCAGTTGCCCCAGCGAGGCGTGATCATTGGCAAAGAGATCCAGATTCTGTTCCATGACTCCCTCAGCAAAACAGAAAAAGCGGTGCGCCGATTAGAACACAGGCCATTTTATACGCACATTAGTTGCACTGCAGCCAGCCTCCATGGAATCAACTGTCATGTGTGAGTCCCTTATCGTGACCGAATTAACAGTGTCATCAATTTGCCATTGAACAGGCATGAATTGGGTATACATTACTTCTCTGCGGGTTTTTTGTAGCCATATGGAGATATTTGATGAGTAAGGAAGCTATCTATAAAAATCTGGAATCTTTGGCACCGGTCGTAAAGGTACTCGGGGAAGTGGACAAAGCCTTAAACGATAAGGAACGAATTGATTCTGACAGTGATGATATCAAGGAAGTGCTGGCTGCCGCTGGCGGTGTCGGTGCCGGTGCGGGTATTGGGTTTGCAGGTCTTTATTTCGGCGGCGTGACTGGTCTCTCTGCTGCTGGCATTACCTCTGGTCTGGCTGCAGCAGGTGGCCTCGTGGGTGGCGGTATGGCTGCAGGTGTAGCTGTTCTGGCGGCACCTGCAGTGCTGCTGGGTGTTGGCGCTTACGCTTTCGTATCACAACGTAACAAACGCAAGTTGAAAGAAAAGAAAGAGATGTTGCTGCAAGAAGCGATGAAAAAGCAGAATGCCATCATTTCAGAACTGCGCAAATCTTCTGACGACAACAAAGCAAGAGCAGACTATCTGACCAAACTCAACACACTCCTGCAATCAATCATCATTGACCTTGAGGGTGATTTGAAGGTGGCAGCCTGATGAGCAATGACAAGGGTGATTATCTCACCGATGGATTGAGGGTGGCTGTTCATCACAAGCAAATGCTTGATCAACTTGGCTCCGAACATGATGAACAGCGTCATAGCCTCGATGCTGCGATCAACTCCAGTGAAGCCTTGCTCCGACGCTTTGGTAAGGCATTACCGGTAAAGGACTCCAGCACGTCAAACTCTTTGCGCGTAATTACCCCTGTCAGGACAAAATCATGGGAAGAAATCCTTGCAGAGGCTAAACAAGCAATACCTAGTGAGGTCGATTTTAATGATGTACTGACGCCAGCGGAAATTGATGCTGTATTGGCAAAACATCAGAAACTCGGTGAGCACCTGGGTTGGCTCGGCAGCCTTGATCGATACGATGTTGCACTGGCTGTTTCTTCGGGCATCCTCTCCGGGCTTATCGACATCTTTCTTGTCCAGGTGCCCGCACATCCGGGATTTTTGGGTAGCCCTGCTTCGGAAGGGGGATGGTTATCCAACAAGGTCAAGGAGCTTTTTGGCGAAGTTCTGCCACCAGAAAAGATCAAAGAGCTTGAGGGGTTGTACAAAGTCTCTTTCGATCCCTCGACTAGTAGTGACCTGAAAGAAGTGGTTGCAGGATTGGGCCCTCGCACTCATCGTTACCAATCATTGGGACATGACCCCATTCTAGGTTTCATTTTTGGGGTCAAAGATGTGTTGTGCGGTGAATTTACTGCCATTGATAAGTTTGGCAACGTGATAGTTCAACAAACTGCCGAACCATTACTGGAGGGTGAGCATTTTATTATCAGGCTCCTGAAGGCCATCAGAAAAGTTGGCGGTCATCTGGCATCAGATGTAGCAACACCAGCAGGCCTGCCCGCCCCCCTGATGCCCCTTCTCTCTTTCTTTCAATTCGGAACGATAGGAAAGCAAGGTTACACCATCGCAGAAGTTGCAAGACAGATGTATCGCAGTGGATATGACCTGCGTCATTTCATTGCGGCATCAGTGCCATTGGCGATCAGTGAATTGATTGTTCGGCTTGGCTTTATGGTGAGAAAGCTCAATGCGGGAGCGACACTGTCCGAGGCATTTCCCAATGCAGCACATCCGCAACTTCGTCGCCAGCTGCTGATTGCACATGGTGTGGCAGGTGTGATCAATGCAGGCAAAGTGACAGTGACCAGCAACCCCTTATCTATTAGCTGGCCACTCGTTTTAACGCTGCTGCGCTATGGTATGCCAGAAATGATGTATTTGATTTATGGCCAAGAAAAAGAGAGAGCAAAGCTGGTTGATACCGAGATAATGGCTGACTACAGAGCCATTCATCAGGAGCTGGATACACAGCTTAAGATGCTCCCTCACATCGTGATATAGGCTTGGTAAAATGCAGCCCCGCATCGCGGGGCTTTCTTCAAGGTAAATTTATTATCTTGCAGACCACTTCTTCAGCGCCTCCAGCACTTTAACTGCCAGAGGCGCATCCAGCCATCCCACCTCTGCTACCCCTACCCCACCGTTTAAGCGGGCAGTCATCCGTTGTACCCAGTGGTTTAACGCGGTTTCCGAACCATCCCTGACGATGCCAAGGCGGGCCATCTCGCACCAGATGGCCCTGATTTTGGCAATTTCATTGACCCTGTGATGGCCACTGGCCGCTGGACTCAACCGTTTGTTGGCCGTATGGCGGGCAGGCTTGGGAATAAAGCCAGCCGCCTTGAAGGTGGCCAGCACCTGTTCCAGCTCCTGCTCGCTCAACAGGGCGGCGCTGCGTTTGCCGGTGTGACTGGCCAGCAGGTCGCGGTAACACTCGTCATCAAGCGCCAATGCACGGCGCCCTACCTGCACCAGCCGGATCAATCTGCTGCGTCTATCCATCACCTATCCCCCTCCCCGCTCTTCCTTTCTGTCAGGATGCAGCGCTTCAACCTAAGCTGTTGGTAGTGTTCATTGAGGCACCCCCGGCACCAGCTGGACAGCCGGGTAACATCACTTGTCTGTCCGAAGAACTCGGTATCCCATGGCCAGAACTCGCCACAACGGGGACAACGCTGCTCAAGCCCCAGTTCGGTGATACAAGCCCGGCCGCTTTTCAGGCGGCGAGCCAGAAGATGAGGCGCCAGCAAGGGACTATAAATGCCCATGTTGGACCTCCTTACCGCCCCTGTTCTGCTGTAACTCTGCCACCAGTTGCCAGCGCATCTGGCTGGCCTCCCCTGCCAGGGCAAACAGCCCTTGGGCACGAGCCTCTCTATCAAACTGCTTGAGCTGTCTGCACACAGCCCGTTTGTCAGGGGTCGCCTGTGCAATGGCGGCCGCACTGAAAATCTTGGTAAGCCGAATATCCATCTCTGTTTTGGTCATCGCCGTGCTCCTTGTTCGAGGCGGTGAAGACCTGGGCCCAGGTCGGCTGCTCATCAGTGCCCGGCCACCACGCCGGGCAGACGGGGGAGCCCCCCGTTTCGCTTACTTGACCAGGCGCTTTCGTGCCTTGCTCACAATGGTGGCCAGCATGGCCATCCTGGACTTCTGATTGATGGCCTGACCGTACTGATTGATGAAATCAACGGCCAGTTGCGCATCGTCCAGAGCCTGCTGCGGATTGTTCATCAGCAGGCATTCCAGGGAGCTTTTCGCATCGGCCACGCTGGTGTTCAGAAGTGCTTTCACGTTATCCATCCGTCCTCCGGCTGCTCATCAGTACCCGACCACCACGCCGGGCAGACAGGGCGGCGCGGCCACCCTGTTTCGCACTGTCACTGCTCGAACTGCAGCGGCATCAGATCCTGGTACTCCTCTTCGCTCAGCGGCGCCGGGCCCAGCCCCAGCACCCACAACAACGCGGCCTTGATACCATCCTCATAGGTGTCATCGGGATAGCAGGTGCCTTCGGTCTCGCTGATCTGTTCACAGAGCTGCAACTGCTCTTCGGCCTGTTCTACGTTGATTTCCATCGCGCACGCCTCCCTTACAACTTCGCCAGATCCAGGCTCATCTGAACGTAACGCCCCTGGGCGTCACGCTCGTAGAGCCGCAGATATTGGCTGGTACCGGTCACCTGGATGGCGTCGGCGATCGCCTGCATGGCCTGCTCCCAGTCGGCGTCGTCGATATTGAGCTAACGCAGGGAGAGCACCTGGTTGACGTCGATATGACCGGCCTTGGAAACCCGAAAGGCGTGGTCCACCAGAGCGCGGATCTCGGGGCTGGCGCCATCACTCCAGCGGGCGATGCACTGGTCGATCAGTACCTTGGCCGCCTGGATCCGTTCATCAAATTTGCGGTGCTCACCCACGGCCCGGATCAGCTTGTAACGACCGTCGAAACTGAGCAGGGTCACATTGCCCTTGGTACCGCCCCAGGCCACCCCGTACCGCTCGGCCGAGAGGTCCACAAAGTCAGCGATCTGCTGCATGGCGCCGATCTTGAAAGCAGCCAGGCGTGAGCGCTCTTCCTTGGCTGCCGCGATGATGCCCATCACCACCTCATCGCGCAGCTTGTCGGCCGGGGTGATCAGGTTCTCCGGTACCCAGTGCCCCTGGGCGTTCTGCCGCATCGGGGTCGTGTCTTTGGTCTGTGCTTCTTGCATAAGGCTCTCCTTGATTTATCCCGTTGTTGTTCGGTGGTCGCTTACTGGCGCCAATGCAAGACACAGCCGCCAAAGCGCACCATGGCCACCTCGCTGACCACGCCAGCCAGGTACTCGCGCCCCCACACGGCCCGCCGGGTCATCTCCGGCGGCAAGGGGCCGGTCACCATCAGCAGCGGGGTATCGCGCACCTGGCCGGTGCGCACCTTGCAACCGTTCGCCGTCAACCAGAGACGCAACTGGTCAGCCGTGTTTTGCAGATTTCTGTTCATCCCGTTCTCCTTGTGATGTCTCACTGGGCCCACCGCACACCCCGAGCCCGTTGGTTTATTGGCCGCGCTTCTCAACCTTGTCGAGCAACCGGTTGTATTTGATGCCCAGGATCTTGAGCTCCTCGGCCAGCAGCTCTGCCAGAATGCGCAGGCTGTTGCTGGCGTTCTCACCATCGCTTTTTGCCTGGCGGCGCAATCTGGAGAGCGTGGCTTCGGCGTCATAGCGGGCACTCTTCTCCACGCCTTTGCCAACCTGTTCGACGGCGAGACGCATCGGCCGGCGCAGTTGCTGATCCTCGCTGAGCTGGCTATGGGGGCAGCCGCTGTGGCACGCCTTCCAGAGCTTGATATCCATCGGTCTGGTTCCGACCTCATCCGCCCGTCGGCGCTGATAGGCCAGGCACTGATGCACCGGGATCTCCCCCAGAATGGGGCAGATCACCTTGTGGCCCATCAGGTTCCCCTCCACCAGCTTCTGTACCCGCGCCAGATCGCCCGGGTACTTCTGGTTGCAGACCTGGCTGATGGTGGTGCGGGACAGACCGAGCTTGTCGGCCACCACGGCCAACGAGCTGGCAGCCACCTCGGCTTGCAGAACCTCAAGCCACGTGTCCATGAGGGGCCTCCTTCACATCGAACTGGTAAAAACGCTGTTCGTTTTGATCCCAGCATCCCCCCTGTGTGGCCCTGACCATGGGGGCAAATCGCCCTGTATCCCTGACCAACTGGTAGCGATTCTGGTCACCCTTCACTTTGAAACGCTCAATCTTGTCCACCAGCCGGACATAACCAGCCCGGACCAGGAAGGTGGTGAAGGTACTCGCGCCGCTGTCATCTACCCCAGACGTGATCGCGAGGTCATTCAGGGTGAAAAAACGGCTGATTTTCATGGTGTTCCACATCTTTTGTTGAACCGTTTTACGCCTTATCCGCCGCTTCTTGCGGTGCTTGGTGCTGCGGTTTCCTGACCCGAATTGAGGTGTTAGCGCTGCATCCACAACCTGATAACGACTGCCCCGGAACGATATACGGCGACCAAATGGTTTCTGGTAGACACAGCGCAGATGGCCACTTGCCAACCAGCGCCGAACAACCAGATAGACATTCCCCAGCTTTAATGGGCTGGCTGCCGCTAACTCCAAAAGATCAAAGGATTCTTGCTGGCACATCCACTGCCAAGCCGTCTCTGCATTGGTGTTTACACTTTTCCCGACCACTGGTATCCCTCCCGTGCTTTGTTGTTATTTGCTGGAATCCAGTGGCTACCGGCTGCGGCGCACGTCATGCAGCAGTTCGCTGGCGTCCACGTCCTCCAGCCGGATAATCCGGGCATCGGAGGCCATGGCCATCTTCTCGATCTTGTCCAGGGCCGAGACGATGGTGCGCACCACCCCGTTGGAGCGCTTGCGGATGAGGTCCAGCAGGGCGTCGTCGATCTCCACGTCCACCTCCAGCATTTCGCTGGCAATCAGGGAGACGTCTTCCAGGTCCGCCGGCTTGAACTCGATCCACTGGGAGATGCGGTTGAACAGTTGCTTGCGCTGGCTGATGCGGCGGGCAATCTCCTCCATCCCTACCAGGATCAGCGGCTGTTCGGTGGCGTCATAGATATCGCGCAGGGTCTCCATGATGCGGGCATTGCCGACCACGTAATCCGCCTCGTCCACGAAGATGGCCAGCTCCTCGGCTCGGACCGCTTCGACGATGCTGTCCACCTGCCCCCGCAGGTTGTGGCGCTGGGGAATGCCGATCTCCTTGGCGATCTGCTCCAGCAGGCTGGTCACGGTGTCGGCCTTGTAGCAGCGCACGTAGATGCCGTTCACTTCGTCCTGGTTGAACAGCCACTCCACAGCCGTGGTCTTGCCGAAGCCGGATGGCCCGTGGATAAGGCCAATGCCCGGCACGATGCTGGAGCGGTTGAGCAGGTTGTCGAGCAGTTGCTCGGTCTTGATCATGTTTTTGACTTCGACGATCTTGTGTTTCATAGTGTTTTTGTCCTTATGAGGTTGTTTTACAGGGCCGCTCGTTAACCTTTTGCCTGGGTGTTGCGAGTGGCCCTGGTGCTTTCCAGATGGCGGTGGATCCGTTTCGCCATCAGCTTGTGGCTGTAGAGGTACTTGGTCAGCCATTCCTTCTCCCGCTCTGTCAGCGGTGCATCCAACTCCTTCTCGGCCAGATAGATGGCCTGCTCGTACTCGGTCTTGAGTGCCCTGGACTCCTGCCCGGCCGCCGCCTGGGCACGGGCCGCTTTCTCCTCACGGCGAGCTTCTATCGCAGCCAGTTCGGCGGCGCTGAATTGTGCCGGTTCGCGGGGAGCGGTAACGCCGGAGAGTGCGGCCAGTGCCGGGTTATCGAGCCCGAGATCGCCGCGCTGGAACTGGGCCACATCACGGGCCTGGTCAACGAAGTGACGCACCACATCCTGATGCAGTTCGTTGACGCCGAAGGTCTTGGCGAGACTGCGCATTTCGCGGCGAAAGCTGGCCAGCGCCTTGGCATCGGCGCGTTTGGCCGCACGGAAGGCATCCGGACTGACGCCATTGCCCAGCAAGTCGAGGTTCACCGCCTCGATCCGCTCGTTCCAGTCGCCAGTGCGGTACAAGATGGCCCGGCCCACGTCGCTCGGGTCGAGGAACACGCTGACCCGCTGGCTCTTCCAACTGTTCTCCAGCAGCTCCGGGGCGCTGTATTTGAGGCCGCCGGCCTTGATAAAACCCTTGGAGACCGTGGCCTCACCGATATGGTTGAGCAGCAGATCCAGCGCCGATTCATCGACGATGGCGCGGCGCTGGTAACGGGCGCTCTGGTATTTCTCGTTGGGGGTCATCCCGAGCGAGCTGTGTTTGCGGTTGTGATAGCGGGCATCCAGCCAGTCATCGAGCAGGGTCTGCAGCTCGGCCGCCGTCATGGCAAGCTCATAGAGCTCCTTCTCCGCATTCGGCTTGCGCTTCTCCTCCAGCCGCTCGGCAAAGCTCTTGCGAGCCTCGATCACTTGACGGTCAGCCACGCAGTGACCGACATAGCCAGGCAGCAACTCGATCAGGCCGTGGGAGAGAGTGCGGAAAAAGCGTTCGATGTACGGCTTCTCCCAACCCGAATAGGCGTTGGAACGGCTGACATTCATGCCGAGCAGGGTGCAGATGGACATGACCCGCTGGCTCACGTAATCGGAGCCGTTGTCGGTACGCATCACCCCGTTGTCGTTGAGGGTGCCCCAGGCCAGCAGGGTCTTGCGCAGCAGCAGGCAGATCCCCTCGCTCGACGAGGTTTTGGCCACCAGCAGCCGCACCCTGCGGGTGAACACATCGATCACCGCGATGATGCTGTGACGACCTTCCACCAACATGGCATCGACCGGGGTGCTGTCGAACTCCCACACGTCGTTTGGCTGGCCCATCCAGGGGTACATCTCCTCGATGGCGGTGCGGTACTTGTTGTTGTAGGCGTCGGGGTTGGTGGCATAGGTAAAGGCCACCTTGTTCTCTGCCAGCCACTTGACCAGCCAGCGGCGCAAGGAGGATTGGCTGGGGATCTGCCAGCCAAGCTGGTTCATCTCGTTGTACTGGGTCGCCAGCTCATGCAATGCCCCCCACTTGTTGGCCAGATGCGGTTTGGCGGTGATCAATGCCGTGAGGAAGCGGGCCAGATCCGGGCTTTGCTCGACGCTGGATGGCCGCTCCCGCTGGTAGTTGCCAGCCAGCGCCGCCGGACCGGCATCCGCCAGGGTGCCTTGCCAGCGGCGCAGGGTGATCAGGCTGAACGGCTTCTGTTGCTCATAGACACTCGCTGGGAGTGACAGGCTGCGGGTACGGTATGCCTCGATAAAGGCACGACGTCCCACCTCCCCTTGCTGGCAGGCTTGGTAAGGGGTCAGGAAGATATCGGCGGCCTGCAGGATCAACAGTCGGGCATCCACCTTCTTGCGGGCGGCAGCGCCCAGGGTCAGCAATTTACGCCCCGCATCCGGCTTCACCGGCACCTCGCGGGCAAGCAGCTTGGCCATCGCCTTGCCACCGGCCGCATGATCGGTCACCGCTTGCCCCTGCTGGGCGACGGCCTGCTCCGCCAGATAACGTCGGGTTTCTGCGGGAAGCGAACTGATGTGGTATTCAACGCCCTTGCCTTTCTCGCGCTTGCGACTTTGCCACTCTTCACGCTCCGCCTTTTTGCGCACACCATCGGGATAGGCTGGCATGCCAATCAATCCGGCCAACCCTTGGGCGGTGAACCAGGTACTCATTGGCCACCTCCCAGCAAGTCGATGCCCAGCGAGTCGGAAAGCTGCGCCATGATGGAACGGCTTTCCCTGCGCTTGGGGCTGACGCCCATGGATGGGGCATATTGTTTGATGCAGCGCTGCACTGCTCTGGGATGCAACCCTTTGGCGCGGGCCCAAGCAGCCTGGGAATATCCGCGTTTTATGAGCTCAGCCCTGATCCACTCTGGTGTTTTCCCTGACATACTCACCCCGTTTCGGTATCATCAAGTGTCGCGGCGCGTATCTTTATCATTCATAAAAGAATGATTTTATGTCGCGATGCGTCACATATGAATGATTGATCACCCCAAAAAGATTGACAAGTCTTTTTGTGCGGAATTTTTTGTCTATCGACTCACCAGCAATAGCCACTAGCCGAGAATTCCTTGTATGTCAGAGCGTTATGAAGAAAAACCACAATCAGCACAAAAAGACGGTGAGGTATCTTTTCTGACGGTTGGAATGGATACTCTGAGTGACCGCCTGGACGAGCTACGTGGGAGTCTGAGCTACAAGGCATTCGCCGAGTTGGTGGGGATGAGTGAGTCGGGGATGCGCAAATACTTCCCCCCGTTCAATTCGCTGCCCACCATCGACAAGGCGCTGCGAATTGCGCGAACGTGCAATGTGAATCTGGAGTGGCTGGCCACGGGTCAGGGCCCGAAACATCCCGATGGAGTTGCCGAGCAGGCGGTGCGTCGTGATGAGTTTGATGAGGAGTACGCGCTGATCGATGGCTACCATGTCACCGTCAGTACCGGCCATGGCGCGTTTAATGATGATCATGAGGTTAAACGCAAGCTGGCATTTCGCCGCAAGTGGCTCACGTTTCGCAAGTTGAGCCCGGATAACCTGGTGGTGGTCTTCGCCAAAGGCGACAGCATGGAACCCACCATTCACTCTGGCGACTCCATCCTGGTCGATATCAGCAAGAATCAGATCGAAGACGGATCCATCTTCGTGTTGCGGCTTGGAGAGGAACTCTATGCCAAGCGCTTGCAGAAGAACTTCGATGGCGGGATCACCATCATCAGCGATAACCGGGTTGATTATCCCCTGCAGGTCGTTCCCGCCAACCAGCTGGAAAGCCTGGCCGTGATCGGCAAGGTAGTCTGGGCCGGGCACGATTTTTTTTAGTTTTGTGAGTCCGAAAATAGGACTTAAATAGCAATTTAAACTTGGAACACCATCTGAGTCGGCCCTCATCTAGGTTTTCATTTTTGCCGCATTCACCCCAAATGTCGTGCGCCGTCTTTCATTTTGGCGGCGCCCGCGACTAGAACCTCCCGATCCCCCTCTAAGCCTTATCAGCCTTGAGTTTGTCCCACGAGATCCCACTTACTTTCGGCTGCTCCCGGTTTTTTCATTCTCAGTGGTCGGTTACAAAAACCGGTCGAGATCCGCCGTTTCGCACGGCAACTGGGCACCCTGTGTGCAGGATATGCCGCCCCGTTCGCAGGTAAAGAGGACGCTGCGACACGGGCAACCCCTCGCTTTCATCGCGGATGACGGGAGCCATTGTCTGACCCGGCACCATGTACTAGTGTGCAAGGGGAGGATTCAAGGAGGAGTCTATGTCACGCACCCTGGTCATCTGCCTCGCCCTGCTGGCGGCGGCCACCCCGCTCTCTGCCGAGGTCTACAAATGCACCGTCAACGGCAGCATCACCTTCAGCGACATCCCCTGTACCGGTGACAGCGAGCCGGTGAGGATGAACATCTTCACCCCCTCGGCCGAGGAGGTCGAGCGGGCGAACAAGCGAACCCGGGATATCGAAGAGAACCTGGCCAGCGGTCGGAAGCAGCGCCAGCTTGAGGCCATGCGCACTGAACTGGATGCCAAGGATCAGAAGATGAACCGCGAGATGACCAGGTTCAACGAGGGCCAGTCAGACACCATCACCACCGAGACCGGCGACACCCGGCGCCTGGATGTGCAGGCCGTGACACGTCCATATCAGGACGAGATGGAGGCACTGAACAAGCGGCTCTCCACCCTCAAGGCAAAATAAGCGCCCTCCCCGTTTCATCCGGGTTCATAAGGATGCTGCCGAGCCGGGAATATTGCGCTTCGCCTGTGTAAAAGGGTTATCGGGGGATCACTGGCATGTGCATGGGGTTATTTCCCACACAATCAATACCGATTCATCGTCTGTTTCAGCCGCCCTGCCGGCCGCTAATCCACCAGCCGATATCCCGGCGCCTCAATGCCATGCAGCCCTCACCGGCATCGGTCGATATTCATCGACAGCCGAAGCGATGAAATAAAAGCCTCCAATGTTGAGACGACAATATCAAGTGTCAAAAGAGACACCGTCATGCCAATATCAGATGCAGCCAGAGAAGGGTAACAATATAAAAGAGCCTTATTCGAGACCTTATTATCCAGCAGTCATAAAATCAGCATTGAAAATTAAAAAGTTAACCCAGGTCCGATGATGATTCATCAAAGAGCAATGCTATTGTTAATTCACTCAGATTAAGCTCGGTCTGTCATTCAAGGGTCTCATGGAGGAGCTCCGTCATGTTCTGGAATCAAAAAACAAGCAAGGAAGCCAGTGAGCAAGCGGCAAGGATGGTGGAGCTGGACGCGTTCGAGCGGGCCATCCAGTCCCAGGTGCCCTTCGTTCAGTTTACCCCGGCAGGAGTGGTCACCTTCGCCAACGAGCTGTTTCTCAAGATCGTGGGATTTGAACGTGAAGAGGTGATCGGCAAGCATCACAGCGCCCTTTGCTTCCCGGAAGACGTCAAGACACGCGATTACGAGGGGTTGTGGCAGGATCTGCGCGGCGGCGTCTCCCGCAGCGGCCGCTTCATCCGCCAGTCGAAATCGGGCAAGGCCGTGTGGCTGGAAGCCACCTATTTCCCCATCGTCATCGACGGCAAGGTGGTGCGGATCGCCAAGGTCGCCTCGGACGTGACCCAGCAGCAATCCTCCCTGGAGCGCACCCAGGCCCTGCTGGCTGCGCTGGACAAGTCCCTGGCGGTCATCGACTTCCAGCCCGATGGCACAGTGCTCAACGCCAACCAGAACTTCCTTCACTGCTTCGGCTATCGGCTGGAAGAGGTAGTCGGCAAACATCATCGCCTCTTCTGCGATCCCGAGTTCTACCAGAAAAATCCCAACTTCTGGCACGATCTCGGTTCGGGGGACATCAAGTCCGGCCTCTTCATGCGCCTGGGCCACCGTGGCGAGAAGATCTGGCTGGAAGCCACCTACAACCCCATCTTCAACCACGAGGGCAAGGTGGTCAAAATCATCAAGCTGGCGAGCGACATCACCGAGCGGGTAGAAAAATCCATCTCCACCCGGGAAGCGGCCCAGAAGGCGTGCGCCATCGCGAGCGAAACCGTCGCCAGTGCCGCCAAGGGGCGGGAGGTGATCGATCGGGTGCTGGAGACCTCCTCCCACATCAACCACTCGGTCAACGCGGTCAGCAGGCAGATAGAGCAGCTCAATCAGCAATCCAGGAGCATAGAGTCCATCATCTCCACCATCAGCGGCATCGCGGATCAGACCAACCTGCTGGCCCTCAACGCCGCCATCGAGGCGGCCAGGGCCGGCGAGCAGGGACGGGGATTCGCGGTGGTGGCGGACGAGGTGAGACAGCTTGCCGCCAGGACGTCGACCTCCACCAGCGAGATCGTCTCCGTCATCAAGCACAACTCGGAGATCACCTCCCAGATCACCCAGACCGTCTCCGTCGTCTCCGACAAGGCGGTGGCCGGGCAGGATCAGGCCAACATCATCGCCGACGTCATCAAGGAGATCATCGAGGACGCCAACTCCGTCTCGGACACCGTCAAGAGCCTCTCCATCTAGTGCGATGCCCCCATGACGACGCGGGGCCAAGAGCCCCGCGCTTTTATGGGTCATAAAGCCCCTCGGGTACGGATCACTCCTCCCCAAGCAGATAGTGCCTGGCCTCCTCGTCGGCCTGACCGAGAGCCGCCTCCCACAGCTCGGCGATGCAGAGCCCCTCCTCCCCCACGGCCTCCTCCTCCAGCGCCTCCAGCGCCCTGGCATCGGCCAGGGTAAAAGGGTGGTGGCTCAGCAGTGCCTTGGCCTCGGCCAGCAAGATCATGTCGCTCATGGTGTGGCTCCTTCATGGCCGGGATGCTCCCCTGTCCAGACTGTAGCCCAACGGCGGCGACTCATCCCCCCGTGGTGATGGCCTGTGGCCGCGGCTTGCCCGAGGGCAGCTGGCCCACCCCGATGCCGGCCAGCACGGCGGCGCAGGCAAGCCATTGCAAGGCACTGAGGGTCTCCCCCAGCAGCAGATAGGCGAGCAGCAGGGTAAACACCGGGATGAGGTTCACATAGGCCGCCGCCAGGGTCACCTTGACCTGGGTCACCGACCAGTTGTAGAGCAGGTAGGCGCCGAGCGTCACGAAGGCGCCGAGGAAGACGATGACCGCCATGTCCTGCCAGGCCCAGGCGGCAGGCCAGGGGGAAGAAAAGGCAAAAGGCGCGAAGAAGAGGGTGCCGACGAAGGCCTGCAGGGCCGTCAGGGTCATCACGCCGTAGCGGCTGGAGAGCTTCTTGAACACCACGGAATAGGTGGCGGCGCAGAGCATGGCCCCCATCTCCAGACTGTTGCCAAGCAGGGCGTTGGGGGCAAACTCGTCGGCCCCCTCCCCCAGTCCCAGCAGGGCGATGCCGGCGATGGCGATGGCAAAGCCGAGCAGCTGGCGGCGGCTCACCCGCTCCCTGAGCAGCACGAAGGCCACCAGAGCCACCATCAGGGGCAGCAGGGCGCAGACCATGCCCGCCTGGCCGGCGCTGGTGTAACGCAGGGCGTTCACCTCCAGCAGGAAGTAGAGGCAGGGCTCGAGCGCCCCCATCAGGGCCAGCCAGCGCCAGTCCCCCTGTCGATAGTGAAAATTGCCGAGCCGGCGGTAGCACAGCAGCCAGCAGCCACCCCCATCCGCATGAAGAGCACCTGGCCGAAAGACCAGACCTCCAGCACATGTTTGAGGGCGATGAAGGAGCTGGACCAGAGCAGCATGGCCAGGGTCAGGGTCAGGATGGGTAAAGGGCGCACTATGCCTCCATGAATTGGCCAGTCGAATAATAACCATGCGGCCTTGCGGTTGTCTAAAGGCACCTAACATCAGATAATACCGCCGCCTTCATACCGGATAACCCATCGTCAATGACTGAGTACCTGCTTTTACTGGTCGGCACCGTGCTGATCAACAACTTCGTGCTGGTGAAGTTTCTCGGCCTCTGCCCCTTCATGGGCGTCTCGGGCAAGCTGGAAACCGCCATCGGCATGGGACTGGCCACCACCTTCGTGATGACGCTCGCCAGCGCCTGCTCCTACCTGATGGAGCACTACATCCTGATCCCGCTGGACATCGCCTACCTGCGCACCCTGGGCTTCATCCTGGTGATCGCCGTGGTGGTACAGTTCACCGAGATGGTGATCCGCAAGAGCAGCCCGACCCTGTATCGCCTGCTCGGCATCTTCCTGCCGCTCATCACCACCAACTGCGCCGTGCTCGGCGTGGCGCTGCTCAGCATCAACGAGCGCCACAACTTCATCCAGAGCATCATCTACGGCTTCGGTGCCGCCGCCGGCTTCTCCCTGGTGCTGATCCTGTTTGCCGCCATGCGGGAGCGCCTGGTGGCCGCCGACGTGCCGGCCCCCTTCCGCGGCGTTTCCATCGCCATGGTCACCGCCGGCCTGATGTCGCTGGCCTTCATGGGCTTTACCGGCCTCATCAAGATATAGCGCTATGACTCACATACTCTTTGCCATTCTGGTGCTGGCCCTGCTTGCCCTGGCCTTCGGCATCATTCTGGGCTTTGCCGCCGTCAAGTTTCACGTAGAGGCCGATCCCATCGTCGATCAGCTCGACGCCCTGCTGCCCCAGACCCAGTGCGGCCAGTGTGGCTACCCGGGCTGCAAGCCCTACGCCGAAGCCCTGGCCAATGGCGACAAGATCAACAAGTGCGTGCCAGGCGGCGACGCCACCATGCGCAAGATAGCGGACCTGATGGGGGTCGATCCCCAGCCGCTGGACGGGGGCGAGGAGGCGGCAACCCCGGTCAAGAAGGTGGCCTTCATTCACGAGGACATGTGCATAGGTTGCACCAAGTGCATCCAGGCCTGCCCGGTCGATGCCATCCTCGGCGCCACCAAGGCGATGCACACCGTCATCGCGGCCGAGTGCACGGGGTGCGACCTCTGCGTCGACCCCTGCCCGACCGACTGTATCGAAATGATCCCGGTGCCGACCACGGTCGACAACTGGAAATGGGATCTGGCCAAGGTCGCCATTCCGGTCAAGATAGTGGAATAAACAGCGGAGTAACCATGCAGCATCTGCTCGAACGCATCAAAGCCGGCACTCTGTGGGATTTTCACGGCGGCATTCATCCCCCCGAGAACAAGCACCAGTCCAGCCTGACCCCCGTCGTTGACGCGGGCCTCCCCCCCCAGCTCATCATCCCGGTGCGCCAGCATGCCGGCCCCGCCGGCGAACTGCTGGTGCGGGTGGGGGACAGGGTCAAGAAGGGCCAGCCGCTGACCGGCTTTGACAAGGGGCGCATCGTGCCGGTGCACGCCTCCACCTCGGGCACCGTCACCGCCATCGAACAGCACACGGTGGCGCACCCCTCCGGCCTCGACGATCTCTGCGTCATCCTCACCCCGGACGGAGAGGATGCCTGGGGGCCGCGCGACGGCCGCCCCGACTACTGGAATCTGGAGCGGGGCGAACTGCTCGCGCGCATTCAGCAGGCGGGCATCGCCGGCCTCGGCGGCGCCGTCTTCCCGACCCACAGCAAGCTCGACGGGCGCGGTCAGCTCACCGAGATCCTGATCGTCAACGGCCTGGAGTGCGAGCCCTACATCACCACCGACGACAGGCTGATGCAGGAGTATGCCGACGAGATCATGGACGGCATCCGGGTGCTCAAGCACCTGCTCAAGCCCAAGCTCACCCTGATCGGGGTGGAGGACAACAAGCCCGCGGCCATCGAATCCCTCAACCGCCATGCCACAGACCCGGATGTGCTGGTCAAGTCGGTGCCGACCAAGTACCCCTCCGGCGGTGCCAAGCAGACCATAGAGCTGCTCACCGGACGCCAGGTCGCCAAGGGCGGCCGTGCGGTGGACATGGGCATCATGGTGCTCAACGTCGCCACCGTGTTCGCCATCAAGCGCGCCATCATCGACGGCGAGCCGCTCATCGAGCGCATCGTCACCCTCACCGGCGACGCCTTCAAGAAGCCCGGCAATGCCTGGGTGCGCCTCGGCACGCCGGTTCGCTGGCTGTTACAGCGCTTCGAGCTGCAACCGGAGGCGGATCAGCGGGTCATCATGGGGGGGCCCATGATGGGCTTCACCCTGCCCCACGCCATGGTGCCCGTGGTCAAGGCCACCAACTGCCTGCTCTCCCCCACCCGGGCAGAGCTGCCGCCGCCCGGCCCCGAACAGGCCTGCATCCGCTGCAGCGCCTGCGCCGACGCCTGCCCGGCCACCCTGCTGCCCCAGGAGCTCTACTGGTATAGTCGGGTCAAGGAGTACGATAAGGCCGAGAAGCTCAACCTGTTCGACTGCATCGAGTGCGGGGCCTGCGCCTGGGTCTGCCCGAGCGAGATCCCCCTGGTGCAGTACTACAAGATCGCCAAGGACGACATCCGCGAGGCCCGTGCCGAGGCCGAGAAGGCCGAGCGGGCCAAGCAGCGCTTCGAGGCCAAGCAGGCCCGTTTCGAGCGGGACAAGGCCGCGCGGGAGGCACGCCATGCCGAGGCGGCGGCCCAGCGCCGTCAGGCCATGACGGCCGCGGGGGGAGAAGATCCCGTCGCCGCTGCCCTCGCCCGCCTCAAGGCCAAGCAGGAGACCACCCAGGCAGGCACCAGCGAGCCAGCACCGGACAACGGCGCCATGATTGCCGCCAGAGAGGCGCGCAAGCAGGAGGCGCTGGCACGTCGCGCCGCCAAGGCGGCTGAGGCCGCTGATGGCGTGGAGAGCGGCGCCGTCGAGGTCGATCCCAAGAAGGCGGCCGTGGCTGCCGCCCTCGCCCGCGCCAAGGCCAGGAAAGCCGCCCAGGCTGCCGGTGGCGACGCCGTGAGCGACCCCCCGCGGGAGCACCGGGACGAGGCCCCCACCGCATCGGTCCTGGCCGAGCCTGCCGATGCCGATCCCAAGAAGGCGGCCGTGGCTGCCGCCCTCGCCCGCGCCAAGGCTAGGAAAGCCGACCAGGCTGCGGGGGACGACGCCGTGAGCGCTCCCCCACGGGAGCACCGGGACGAGGCCCCCCCCGCATCGGTCCTGGCCGAGCCCGCCGACGCCGATCCCAAGAAGGCCGCCGCCATCGCCCGCGCCAAGGCCAAAAAAGCCGCCCAGGCTGCGGGTGACGACGCCGTGAGCGAGCCCCCGCGGGAGCACCGGGACGAGGCCCCACCCGCATCGACCCTGACCGAGCCTGCCGACGCCGATCCCAAGAAGGCCGCCGTGGCCGCCGCCATCGCCCGCGCCAAGGCCAAAAAAGCCGCCCAGGCTGCGGGTGACGACGCCGTGAGCGAACCCCCGCGGGAGCACCGGGATGAGGCATCACCCGCATCGGTCCTGGCCGAGCCTGCCGACGCCGATCCCAAGAAGGCCGCCGTGGCCGCCGCTATCGCCCGCGCCAAGGCCAGGAAAGCCGCCCAGGCTGCGGGAGGCGACGCCGTGAGCGAGCCCCCCCCTCAGGAGCACCGGGACGAGGCCCCACCCGCATCGACCCTGGCCGAGCCCGCCGACGCCGATCCCAAGAAGGCCGCCATTGCCGCCGCCGTGGCCCGCGCCAAGGCCAGGAAGCTGGCCGCCGAGGCTGCGGCCTCTTCCCCTTCCTCTTCGACCGACAAGAGCCACTGACCCATGTTCAATATCGCGAGTGCGCCCTTTGCCCACAACCGCAGGCAGACCCAGACCATGATGGTGCTGGTGATCCTGGCCTGCCTGCCGGGTTTTCTGGCCCAGACCTGGTTCTTCGGCTGGGGGACCCTGATCCAGATCCTGCTGGCCCTGGTCACGGCACTGGGCTGTGAGGCCTTCGTCCTTCGCCTGCGCGGGCGCCCCGTCAAACCGGCGCTGCTGGATGGCAGCGCGGCCCTCACCGCCGTGCTGATCGGCCTCGCCTTGCCCCCCCTGCTGCCCTGGTGGATGCTGGTGATCGGCACCGCCTTTGCCATCATCATCGCCAAGCACCTCTACGGGGGGCTCGGTCAGAACCTGTTCAACCCCGCCATGGTGGCCTATGTGCTGCTGCTGGTCTCCTTCCCGGTCCAGATGACCAGCTGGCTTCCCCCCTCCAGCATCGCCGCCTATGACATCGGCTTCGGCGATGCGGCCTCGGTGATCTTCACCGGCTTCAGCCTGGACGGCTACAGCATGCTGCAGCTCAAGCAGGGGGTGGATGGCCTGACCATGGCCACGCCGCTCGATACCCTCAAGACCGGGCTGACCCAGGGGCTCACCGCCAGCGAGGTGATGACCCACAAGGTGTTCGAGGGCTGGGGCGGCATCGGCTGGAGCTGGGTCAACCTCGGCTACCTGCTGGGGGGCCTCTTCCTGTTGCAGCAGAAGGTGATCAACTGGCGCATTCCGGCCGCCGTGCTGGGCTCACTGCTGCTGGCATCCACCCTGGGCTATCTGGCGACGCCGGATGCCACCGCCACCCCCATGCTGCACCTGTTCAGCGGCGCCACCATGCTGGGCGCCTTCTTCATCGCCACCGATCCGGTGAGTGCGAGCACCACGGCGAAGGGGCGCCTGGTCTATGGTGCCCTCATCGGGGTGCTGGTCTATCTCATCCGACGCTTTGGCGGCTACCCGGACGCCTTCGCCTTCGCGGTGCTGCTGGCCAACCTGTGCGTGCCGCTGATTGACAGCCTGACCCGCCCCAAGGTCTATGGAGCCCGTCGCAAATGAACCCATATCTGAGTTGCCGGACACGCGAGACGGAGAGCCTCCCATGTTGAAGAGCATGCGCAAGAACGGCCTGACCCTGGCCCTGTTCGCCCTGGGTTGCACCGCCATGGTGGTGCTGACCAACGAGCTGACCCGGGATCGCATCGCCCACCAGCAGCAGCTGGAGCAGTTGCGCACCCTCGGGGCCCTGCTGCCGGAGGGAAGCTATGACAACGATCTGGTGGCCAGTTGCAAGCTGGTCAGGAGCCGGGAATACCTGGGCAGCGATCAGCCCATGCCGCTCTATACCGCCACCCTCAAGGGAGAGCACACCGGCTACGCGCTGGAAACCGTGGCCCCCGATGGTTACAGTGGGGCCATCCGCATGGTGGTCGGCACCGACGCCAAGGGTGCCATCAGCGCGGTGCGGGTACTGACCCACAAGGAGACCCCGGGCCTGGGGGACAAGATAGAGCTGAAGAAGTCCAACTGGATCGACAGCTTCGTCGGCCGTACTCTCAATGCAGAGAACGAGGCCAGCTGGGCGGTGAAGAAGGACGGGGGCGAATTCGACGCCTTCACCGGCGCCACCATCACCCCCCGGGCCGTGGTCAAGGCGGTGAAAAACCTGCTGCTGCTGCAACAGGAGCACCCCGAGTTGCTGCGGGACGCCCCCTCCTGTGACGCCACCCCCTAACGCCGGAGCACAAGCTATGGAACAAGTCGACGTGATTGACGGGCAGGGCCCGATCAGCGAGAGCAATGGCCGCCGCGAGGAGCTCAAGGAGCTGATGCTGCAGGGGCTGTGGAAGAACAACCCCTCTCTGGTGCAGGTGCTGGGCCTCTGCCCCACCCTGGCCGTTTCTTCCACCTTCACCAATGCGCTGGGGCTGGGTCTTGCCACCATGGTGGTGCTGATAAGCTCCAACCTCGCCATCTCCCTGGTGCGAAACTGGGTGCCCAAGGACATCCGCATTCCGGTCTACGTGATGATCATCGCGGCCCTGGTGACCAGCGTGCAACTCTTGATGAACGCCTACACCTACGGCCTGTATCAGGCGCTCGGCATCTTCATCGCCCTCATCGTCACCAACTGCGTCATCATAGGCCGGGCCGAGGCCTATGCCTCCAAGAACCCCCCTTTGCTTGCGGCCGTCGACGGCTTCATGATGGGGCTCGGCTTCACTCTGGTGCTGCTGGTGCTGGGAGGCCTTCGCGAGATCATCGGCATGGGCACCCTGTTTGACGGTGCCGACCTGCTGCTGGGGGACTGGGCCAAGTCCCTGCGCATCGAGCTGTTCCACGCCGATGCCAGCCTGCTGCTGGCCATACTGCCGCCGGGGGGCTTCATCGGCCTTGGCCTCCTCATCGCCAGCAAGAATGCCATCAACGACAGGATGGGCCGCAAGCAGGCCGCCGACAGGGCCCACTGCAGCGTGCCGGCGGCGGGCGCCCGCGCCACCCAGCTCTGAGACAAGAGAGAGCCATGAACAACCAGAAACGCAGGCAGATCCTGGAGCGACTGCGGGACGACAATCCGCACCCCACCACAGAGCTCAACTTCACCACGCCGTTCGAGCTGCTCATCGCCGTGCTGCTGTCGGCCCAGGCCACGGATGTGAGCGTCAACAAGGCCACCGACAAGCTCTATCCGGTGGCCAACACCCCGGCCGCCATGCTGGCCCTCGGGGTGGAGGGGCTCAAGGAGTACATCAAGACCATCGGCCTGTTCAACACCAAGGCCGAGAACGTCATCAAGACCTGCGCCATCCTGCTGGAGCGCCACGGCGGCGAGGTACCGGAGGATCGCGAGGCCCTCGAGGCCTTGCCGGGGGTGGGTCGCAAGACCGCCAACGTGGTGCTCAACACCGCTTTCGGCTGGCCCACCATCGCCGTCGACACCCACATCTTCCGGGTGTCGAACCGCACCGGCTTCGCGGTGGGCAAGAACGTGGATCAGGTGGAAGAGAAGCTGCTCAAGGTGGTGCCCGCCGAGTTCAAGCTGGACGTGCACCACTGGCTCATCCTGCACGGCCGCTACACCTGTCTCGCCCGCAAGCCGCGCTGTGGCTCCTGCATCATCGAAGACTTGTGCGAATACAAAGAGAAGGTCTATCCCGAAAGCTGATCCGCAGGGCGCGGCCTGACATGCAGGCGTCTGCGGAGCCGGGCCTCGGGCCATCAGGCAGTACCAATCACCAACCCGGAGAATTGAGCAATGAGAATTCTGCATACCATGCTGCGCGTCGGCGATCTGCAACGCTCCATCGACTTCTACACCCGAGTGCTGGGCATGAAACTGCTGCGCAAGAGCGAGAACAGCGAGTACAAGTACACCCTGGCCTTCGTCGGTTACGGCGACGAGAAGGACGAAGCCGTCATCGAGCTCACCTACAACTGGGGCGTGAGCGAGTACGAGCTGGGGTCCGCCTACGGCCACATCGCCCTGGAAGCGGATGACATCTATGGTACCTGCGAGGCGCTGCGTGCCGCCGGCGCCAAGATCACCCGCGAGCCGGGCCCGGTCAAAGGGGGCACCACCGTCATCGCCTTCGTGGAAGATCCGGACGGCTACAAGATTGAGCTGATCGCCAAGAAGGATGCCGGCACCGGTCTCGGTACCAGCGTCTGAATCCGTGCTGGCGGTGATACAAACAACGGGGCCCTGGGCCCCGTTTTCATTGGCAGGCCGTCAGGCCAGGCGAAAGCGCCCCATGGTCTGGCGCAGCCCCGCCGCCAGCTGACTCAGCTCCAGACAGGCGCGGGCGGTGTGATCCGCCCCGCCCGCCACCTCGTTGGCGGAATCGTTGATCCGCGCCACGTTGCGGCCAAGCTCGTCGGAGACCGCATCCTGCTCGCCACAGGCGCTGGCGATCTGGATCGCCATGTCGGCGATCTGGGCGACCGCCTCCTCGATCTGCTGGATGCCCGAGCCGGTCCGCTCGCTCTGACTCACGCACTGACGGATCATCTCGCAGCTCTGGCCGGTCACCGCCTTCGCCTGGTTGGCGCGAACCTGCAGGGTCTCGATGATGGCGACGATCTCGCCGGTGGAGGCCTGGGTGCGGCCCGCCAGGGTGCGCACCTCGTCGGCCACCACGGCGAAGCCGCGGCCCTGCTCCCCGGCGCGGGCCGCCTCGATGGCGGCGTTGAGTGCCAGCAGGTTGGTCTGCTCGGCGATGCCGCGGATCACATCCACCACCAGGTTGATCTGGGCCGATTCCCGCTCCAGCTCGGCTACCAGGGTCCCGGCCTGCTCCATCTCCTCGGCGACCCGGGTAATGGCCACCAGGGTGCCCTGCACATCCTGATTGCCGCGACGAGCCAGGGCATTGGCGGAGCTCGCGGACTCGGAGGCGACCTCGGTGTTGCCCGCCACATCCGCCACCGTCGCCTTCATCTGGGCCATGGCGGTCGCCACCTGGGCGATCTCCTGTTGCTGGCTCTGGATCCCCTGGGCCGACTGCTCGGAGACGGTGCTCACCTCCTCGATGGCGGCGCCCAGCTGGGTCACGGCGGCGATGACCTCCTCGATGAGGCCCCTCAGGTTGTCCTGCATCTTGAGGGAGGCCCTGGCCAGCATCCCGAGCTCATCCTGTCCGATGTGCCGGCGATCCAGATCGTGGGTCAGATCCCCCTGGGCGATGGCGTTGGCCTGGGCGACCACGGCCTGCAGCGGCAGGCAGATCTGGCGGGTCAGGAACCAGGTCATGACCCCCATGAACAGCAGCAGGGCGCCTATGCTCGCCGAGGCGAAGAGCGTCACCCTGTTGACGCTGCCAAGCAGGCTGCCGCGGTTCTCCCGCACGAAGCCCAGGTTCACCTCCACCAGGGCGTTCACCGACTGCTCCAGTTCGCTATAGGCGGCATTGGAGCCGAACAGCACGTCCCTGGCCTGCTCCCTGTCCCCCAGAGAGAACAGCTGATCGACCCGGTTGGCCGCCCCCAGATACTGCAGCCAGTGCTGCCTGACCCGGTTGAACGCCCGGCGTTCGTGCTCGGCCCCCACTGTGGCCTCATAGGCGCCGAGCGCCTGCTCCACCTTGCCCAGGCTCTCCTGGATACGACCGCGGCGGACCTGCCTGTCGACGACATCCTCCACCATCAGCAGGGCAAACTGGGCGCGCCGCACATAGGAGACGTCGTAGAGCAGGTTTTCCACCGAGATGACGCTCGGCAGGGTGGAGTCGGTGAAATTCAGCACCCGGTCCCGCACGCCGCGCAGTTCGCTGGCGAGAAACAGCCCGAACAGGATGTTGATGACGGCGATGACCGAGAAAACGGCGGCAATCTTCTTGCCGATGGAGAGATGCTTGTAAGACATGTTGGCTGGTGATCCTCGACTGCGAAGACGCAGTGACACAATGATCACATCCATGTAAGCGGTGACCCGAGACTCCTGACGGGAAATGACGACGCGCGAGCAAGGACGGGGCCTTTCCCCTCCCCTCGCCACCCCGGGCCTATGTCGCTCGGCCCGGGAGCCCGCTACAGAGCGACCACCCGAGAGCCAAACTTGAACCGATTGTCGCAATCGCCCCGGCGCCATGGACAAACGGGGGGCCAGGTTATGTAATGGCACCCTCGTCTCTTGATCACAGCGCCCGAGGCTCCATGGAAAACGCGTCGACACTCTCCCCCTCCTGGTCCGTCCAACTGCGCGAGCAGATCCAGGCTCGCCCCCTCGTCGCCCTGGGGCTGCTGCTCGCCCTGGCCGCCGTCCTGCTGCTCCTGTTGCAGAGTCTGGTCGTGCTGGCGGCCGGTGACATCACCGCCGGCATGCGCTATGGCCTCATCGGCGGTGCCGCCGGCTTTGCCGCCACGGCGCTCGGCGCCCTGCCGGCCCTGTTCCTGCGGGCCGTACCCCAACGGGTGGAAGACGCCATGCTGGGTTTTGCCGCCGGCATGATGCTGGCCGCCAGCGCCTTCTCCCTGTTGCTGCCGGGCCTCGAGGCCGCGGAGGGGATCACAGGCGACGGCTTTCTCGCCGCCGCCGTGGTGGTGACCGGCATGGCTCTCGGCGCCCTGCTGATGCTGGGGCTGGATCAGTTCACCCCCCACGAGCACGACAAGACGGGGCCCTGCGGTCCCGGCCACGAGAGCTGCTCCCGGGTCTGGCTGTTCGTGTTCGCCATCGCCCTGCACAACCTGCCGGAGGGCATGGCCATCGGGGTCAGCTTCTCCCAGGGTGACATGGCCGTCGGTCTGCCGCTCACCACCGCCATCGCCCTGCAGGACATTCCCGAGGGGCTGGCGGTGGCGCTCGCCATGTGTGCCGCCGGTTTTCGTCCCCCGCTGGCCGTGCTGGTGGCCATCGCCAGCGGTCTGCTGGAACCGCTCGGGGCCCTGCTCGGGGTGGGGCTCGCCAGCGGCATGGCCATCGCCTACCCCATTGGCCTGGGGCTCGCGGCCGGCGCCATGCTGTTCGTGGTCTCCCACGAGGTGATCCCCGAGACCCACCGCAACGGCCACCAGACCCACGCCACCCTGGGCCTCATGATCGGCTTTGCCCTGATGATGACGCTGGATACCGCGCTGGGATAACGCGTCGGCCCCCGTGCACTCCGTAGTTTCCCACAAAGCGCTTCCCGAGCGGCTGGCCCTGTTCGCCAGCACCCTGCAACGGCTCGCAGACAGTGGTGAACTGGCCGCCCTGGCCAGACGCTACCCCTGACCCCCCATCCGCGCCATCGCAATGCTCGGCGCCACCGCCAAGTTTTGCTATCATCCCCGCCAACTTTTTCGGCCCAGCGGCCATCGAGACGAGGTAGATGATGAAAGTAGGTATTATCGGCGCCATGGAGCAGGAAGTAGCCCTCCTGCGCAGCCAGCTGAGCGAGCCCACCACCCTGCAACTGGGCGGCTGCGAGTTCTATCAGGGCAAGCTGGCCGGTAAAGAGGTGATCCTGACCCGCTCCGGCATCGGCAAGGTCGCCGCCAGCGTCGCCACCAGCCTGCTGCTGGAGAAGTTCGCTCCCGATTGCGTCATCAACACCGGTTCCGCCGGCGGCTTCGCCCAGGATCTGCACATCGGTGACGTGGTCATCGCGAGCGAGATGCGCTTCCACGACGTGGACGTGACCGCCTTCGGTTACGAGATGGGCCAGATGGCCCAGCAGCCCGCCGCCTTCCCCTGCGACGAAAAACTCATCGCCCTGGCACAAGCCTGCATTGCCGAGCAAGGCAAGCACCAGACCAAGGTCGGGCTCATCTGCACCGGCGATCAGTTCATGTGCAAGCCGGACGCCATCGCGAAAGCCCGTGCCGACTTCCCGCAGATGCTGGCGGTGGAGATGGAAGGGGCCGCCATCGGCCAGGTGTGCCACATGTTCAAGGTGCCCTATCTGGTGGTACGGGCCATGTCGGACATCGCCGGCAAGGAGCAGGTGGAATCCTTCGATGCCTTCATCGAGGTGGCGGGTCAACACTCCGCCGAGGTGATCATCGCGCTGCTCGGTAAATTGTGATCGATACCCTCTCCTGGGACGCCCTGATGACCGCCCTCGCCTCGACGACGGCGGCCATCATGGTGGGTGCGGCCCTGCTGGAGGCCATGCTGCCCTGGCCGGCCCGCTTTCGGCCCGGCGCCGTCGTGTCCCTGCTGACCCGCCTCGGCCAGAAAGTCTATCGCCCCGACGGTACGCCCCGCCAGCAGGGCCAGGCCGGGCTCCTGGCCCTGCTGGTGGTCTGGGTGCCCTGCGCCGCCGGCCTCTGGGCGGTGCGCAATCTCACCCTGTCGGAGCCCCTGTTCGACCTGCTGTTTCTGTTGCTGATGCTGGAATCCTGGCCCCTGCGCGAACTCGCCCAGGGGAGCCGCACCCTGGCCACCCAGGAAACCCTGGTGGTGGCGAGGCTGCAGGCGGCGCCCTGGCTCAGGCGCGAGACGGGGAAACTGTCGGTGATGGGGCTGAACAAGGCGGTGAGCGAGACCTGCGTGCTGCGCCTCGTGGGCCAGTGGGCCGGCCCCCTGCTGGGCTTTGCCCTCGCCGGGGTGCAGGGTGCCCTGCTCTGGCGCCTCGCCCAGCTGATGAACCAGGCATGGAGCCCGAAGCAGGCCGAGTTCGTCCACTTCGGCCGCCCCGCCGCGACGCTGTACCAGGGACTCTGCGCCCCCGCCATCCTGCTGCTGGCGCTCCCCCTGTGCCTGACCCGGCTGCGCCGGCTCGGCGGCAGGCTGCGTCCCGCCCTGCACTGGCCCTATCCGGCCATGGGCTGCCTGCTCGCCCTGCTGGCCCTGACCACGGGCAGCCGGCTCGGCGGCCCGCGCTACTATCGGGGCCAGCTGGTGCGCTTCCCTGTGCTGGGCGAGGGGGAAGAGCCCGATGCCCTCCTGCCCCGGCGCCTGCTGCACCGCCTGCTGCTGATCGGCTGGGGCTGGCTGACCGTGGCGTTACTCCTGACCCTGCTGGTACTGCACCATGGCTAATCCCTTGCACTGGCGGGCCCTCTGCCTGCTGCTGTGCCTGCTGAGCGCCCCCCTGCTGGCCACAACGCCTCCGGCGCCACAGCGCATCATCACCCTCACTCCCCATCTGACCGAGCTGTTGTATGACATCGGAGCCGGGGATCGCATCGTCGCCACCGACGACGCCTCCGATTATCCCCCCGAGGTGGCTCCCCTGCCGCGGGTCGCAAACTATCGCAGCATCAACCTCGAAGCCCTGCTGGCCCAGAAGCCGGATCTGGTGGTGGCCTGGCGCTCGGCCCAGGCCCGCATGCTGGCACCCGTCGAGAAGCTCGGTATCCCCGTCTTCTACTCGGAGCCCACCGACTTTGCCTCGCTGGCCACCGAGATGCGCAGCCTGGGGCGCCTGCTCGGCGTCGAACAACAAGCAGACGCCAGGGCCGACGCCTATCTGGCCAGACTCAATGCCCTGACGGCGCGCTATGGCAAGCCCAAGTCCGTCTCGGTCTTCTACCAGCTCTGGTATCCGCCGCTGACCAGCGTCAATGATTCGACCTGGCCCGGCCAGGCCATCGCCCTGTGCGGCGGCCGCAACATCATGGCCAAGGCGGCGACCCCCTATCCCCAGGTCGGGCTGGAGCAGGTGATCAAGGCCGACCCTGATCTCATCCTGGCCGGCAGCCAGGACCCTGAGGTGCTGGCGCACTGGCAACAGTGGCCCATGCTGGACGCCGTCAAGCAGCGGCGGCTCGCCCTCATCAACGCCGATGAGCTGCACCGCTTCACCCCCCGCGCCCTCAACGCGGTGGAGCAGGTATGCGAGGCGATCCTGGCTAGCGCGATCAAGAGCCGCAGCGGAGGGTAACATCCCCCTTGCACACAATCGCAACCGGATTACTCAGAAAAAACCCGTATCAGGCCATATATCCAGTAGCGTCAACCTTGCTCATGGCCCGTTTTTAAGAGGGCATACAGGGTGATATCACTCGCCAGACCCGACTGCTGCAGCCCTTGCTCCAATACAGTCGCAAATTTTGCGTTATGCTGGCGGAGTGTATGGTAGCTATAAAACAGATCCGTGATATCCCGCTCGGTGAGTGGCGCCTCATCCATCGCAATCAAGGATAAATAACTGCGTAGCAGGAAATAATCTGCAATAAGAAGCTGATACGCTATTTGAGGAGTATCAGATTCTGATGGAAACTGATTATGATAGACATGATAAAGCAGATAGTTCTGTTGAATATGGGGGCGTTCCGTTAAAAAGGGCACTACTTTCTGGTGCCAACTCTGGTGTATCAGCAGTAACTTGTCCTCATAAAATTCACCTTCTAATACCTGATTGATTTTATTTAGGCAACGGATCATCACAGCCCTCCCTCGACGCTGCTGATTCTGTATTAACAGATGCGTCAGAGTACGCAAGGCCCACCACTGAACTTTACCAATGAAAGGAATTTGAGAGAAAGCCGCGCTCAACTGACCATCATTGATCATGGGAGCCAATTGTTCGATAAATGCCTGATGCGACCCCTTGCTTTCGTCCCTGTGTACCAGCATACCGATCAGCCAAAGCTTGTCTTCAATCGTCATACCATTGGCAAGCAGCACGTCGATGCTCAATGAATGCAGCATGTCGAGGGAACTGGAAACAGGGGAGGTCTTGGCCTGCCCCTTGAATGGGGTAACGTCAACCATCATGGCATCTGGATTCAAGAGTACCTGTCGGCTCACTTCCGGGCAGGAGAGCACCAGGCTTCGCCTGTGCTGGGTACCAAATTGCCGCAACTGCCTGGGGTAGGTCTTACAAGTGTGACTCAGTGCCTCGGCCCCCATCTTCTTATGTACATTGCATAATCCGACACCGTCCAGAAAAGGGCAGGCGCCAGACTCGTCCATACGGATAGTCCCCCAGTGAGCGTCTGAGTTTTTCACCTTCTCAATATGTTGCCTGGCAGTGCTTTGAATCAGCTGATCCGGGTGACTGACATAATGACGATACGTCTTCTTGTCGATGGATATCGTCCATCCATGGCAGCAATTGTCCTCACATTGATCGCCAATACAGTGAAAATCCGTGTAGTACCTGGGGGTTACCAGGGTATGGGCCATGACGGTGTCCTCAAGAAAATCATTCGGATTCACCTACCCCTTTCAAGAACGTAGGTTTCATTAAGACGCAAAGTGCATGCCTACATAACAGGCAATCATCACCTAATGGGTATTAGGCAAGAGCTAACATCCTTATTGACTCCCCCCTTAGTTACTGGCTATCGTTGGAACTTTCCATTTGTTTCATTTCTACGAGATCGCGTGTCTTCGGTGCAGGTATCAGGCTAATAAATCTGGCCAGACTTAGCAGTGTCATGAAGAGACCGACGGTCGCGTGAAAAAGCAGTACAGAGGCAGCCATAGTGCTTTTTGGCAATAAGTCGAAATCACCAAATGATGTCATCGTGATAAAACTGCTATAAATACCACCAAAGACAGTTCCCGTTCCCGGCTGCCATTTGTGATCAAAGTCAGCGGCCATCACCGTATAGGTGCACGCCAACCAAAGTATGATTTCGAAGTAATTGTGCAGTAGCAACAATACGATACGACGGTAACCCTCTAATCTGTATTCCCTCCCTGCTTTTACGACCCGATACTCATCGAACAACAAGACATTCGTCTGGTATACGACGATCTCAAAGGTTCGAAGAAAACCATAGCCCATAAAAAAATATCCCATCACAGGATAGGGTGAGTAAACAGCGACCACTACTGCCACCATGGAAAGGACAAGGTGACTCAGCACCCAGCAATCGACAAATCGAGCAGTGATGGCTGTAGGGAACAGTTTCCTTACCAGGGTAAATACTGAAACTTTTGCCAGTACGCCAAAAATACTCGACCAGAACTCAACGATAAATGAAGGCATATAACGACCTAAACGCTTGCATACGGCTCATGTTCACTTTATGTCAGGAAAGCAAAGTGAACGCTCGACAATGTAAAAAGAGAGAGATAATCCATCACTGCTGCTCGTGACGCCTATCACACCAAGCGACAAACAACCTTGGCTATCTAGATCTTACCTATTCCCATGATAGGTAGACTTTGCCTTGTTGGCCCTGCCGAGGGCCACTATCTGCATGGCGATCTCATTCTTGAACATATCAACCTGGCTTCTCAGCTCCTGCTCTTTTGCTAATTGATCTCTGATCAAGGTAGCTATGTCCGCTGGCGCCAGCTTCTTCTGCTGGGACAATGCTGTCAGTGCCGCGATGATCGCCAGGCGCTCATCCATACAAGTTAAGGCCTCTTCATATTGATGGCCCGCCAACAATCGCTGCAGTGTCGCGATATTATTGGTCAGGGCATCACCATAAGCATTAAGCTCATCCACTACACACTCCCTGAGGCTTGTCTTAGCTGAAAGCCCTGCTGCTTATCCGCGTCGGTGATTTGATCCCAAGCCGATTTGATCGTCACCATCAGTGTCATGACCTCGTCGAGAGGCTGGATGTCACGTCGCACGCTGGCCTCCCAGATACGCTCATCCATGTAGGCATAGAGCGCAAACAGATCCTCTGCGATCTGCCCCTGCGTCATGTCCAGCCCATCCTGAAGGCCATGCACCAACCCCTGTGCCTTGGAGATGGTCCTGGCCTTTTCCTCCATGTCCTTGCGCTCTATGGCTCCCTTCGCCTGTGCAAGGCTCTCCAGCAGTCCTTGCATCATCAGTTGAATGACGCGATGGGGGTCGGCAACCGCCAGATCAGCCGCTATGCTGGTTGCCTTATATGCTTTCAGATTACGGTGATACATATATGGGTCCTCGAAATATCACACTCAGTCATTTTTTATCTGTAATGCCGTCAGGGCAGACGCCGAGTTGTTCATCTTCACAAGCAGTGCATCCAGGCTGCCGTACTGAGCGCGCAGGGCTGCCTCATATTTCACCAGCTGCTCGTTGGTAGTGGCCTGCTTCTGGCTAAGACTGCGCAGATCCGCATTAAGGGTATCGGTCCGTTGTGCCAGCAGGCCACCGGTCTTGGTATATTCCTTCAAGCCAGTCGTCAGTTTGGCCGCCAGACCATTCTCACCGCCAAACAGGCCCGCCACCTGGTCGAAGTTCTTGTCGACCACCTCGCCAAACTTCTCTTTGTCCAGGGAGAGCTGACCCTTGTTATCCATTTTGATGCCCATCTCGAAGATGGTGGAATAGATGGTACTGGTGTCAGAGGGGGTGGTAATTAAATTGGACATGAAGTTGCTGATGGCCCGCGTGGTGGAGTCCCCCGCCAGCGCACCGCCATCGTCCTGACGCACACCGCCGACGATGCTGTTGCGTTTGCCAAGGCTTGTTAACTTGCTCTGCAGGGCGTTATAGCCATCGATAAACTTCTGTACCGTCTCCTGAACAGAGGTCTTGTCGGTAGTGATATCCACCTTGTTGGACTTGAGATCGCCATTGCTGTCGGTATCGGAGACCCGCAGCACGGTGATCTTCAGATCCTGGATGACGTCATCGAAGACATTGGTATCGCTCTTGAGCTCATTGCCATCTACCAGGATCTCGGCGCTGGACGCCTGTTGCGTCTCTGCCAATTTGCTTGTGAACTTATCTTGCAGTTCGGTCGTGCTGCCCGAGATGACCAGATCCTTGCCATCTCCAGAGACCCCAGAATCGATGACAAGCTTCGCCTTACCATCGGCGGTATTGACGATGTTGGCACTGAGCCCGAAGTTGTCGCCATCATTGTTGATGCGCTTGCGGATAGTTTGCAGGGTATCCCCCGCCTTGACATCGACCGTGAACTCCTTGTCCCCCGCCTTGAAGGTCAGCTGGCCGTCCTGGGTAGCAAGCACCGCCGTCGAACTGTCAAAGATGCCCTCCTGGCGGCTGGTGGTTGCCAACTTATTGACGGTGATATTGTACTGACCATTGGAGGTGCCACTCTTGCTCTCCACTGCCAGCACAGGGTCATCTTTACTCTGGGTGATATTGATGGCTCGCTTGTTGAAAGCGCCGGGTTTGCTCAAGGTATCCAGGATATCGGTGAAGGCAGAGAGGGAGGACTTGAGCTGGCCTATGCCAGACAAGGTGATATTGGTGCTGTTCTGCTTGATGGTGATGGGCTGCTGCAACTGCGCCTTCCTGGCGGCCACGCTCGCCGAGATCACGCTCTCGAGATCGATGCCAGACCCCGCCCCGGCGGAGGTAATCGCCATAATATGCTCCTCTTATCTCGTTAAAAACCTATACCTGACCGTCGAACAGCAACCCGGAGAGGCCGGAACCATCGCCCTGATGCTGCCCCATCTCCTGCAGACGCTTGTTCATCTGGAGGATCTCCTCGCTCGGGATCTGGCGGATCACCTGCTTGGTCTCGGCATCGATTACCTTGATGACCGGTCGATCAAACTCGGGCACCAGGCTGAAATGGATGGCCCACCCCTTCAGCTTGCCCAAGCTGGCCAATTTCTCTTGCAATTCTTGGGCCTGCTTTTCAGTTTCATCATTATTCTTGGATGATGACGCTGTGGCCTTCGAAGGCTCTTCCTTCGCAGTCTTGTTTGCCAGGTCGGCGCTTCCCTGCTCGACGGTTTGCTCCTCAGCAGAGGCCGATGGCGCAGAAACAGGCATGGCGGCCCGAGGGCCGCCATGGGAAGTGAGCGTCGAGGTAGAAGCCATGACGATGGGTTCATTGGCCATCTGCCGCTCCTTATTCAGAGGTTAACCTGGACCGTCTTAGCGACCCAGCAGCGACAGGGCCGACTGCGGACGCTGGTTGGCCTGGGCCAGGATGCTGGAGGCCGCCTGCTGCAGGATATTCTGCTTGGTCATATTGGCGGTCTCGGTGGCGAAGTCCGCATCGCGGATACGGGAGCGGGCGGCGCTGACGTTTTCCGAAATATTGGCCTGGTTGCGAATAGTCGAATCCAACCGGTTCTGCACCGCCCCCAGTTCGGCGCGTTTGCCATCGACCACACCAATCATGGAATCAACTGCACCTAACACCTTCTGAGCTTCAGCGGCACTAGAAATATTGATTTGCCCCGCCGAACCACCTTTAAAGACACTCACGACATCGGCATCGGTACCATCTACAGTACCATCTCCATTGCTATCATACTTCTCAGCAGCCTTCGCGATCCCTTGTATCGTGAATCCATCACCAGTGCCCGAAATATCAATATTATTTGCGCCCGCTTTTTTCATCGAGAAGCTAATGGTTTGATTGGCATTAGCTCCTACCTGGAAGTCACCTTGATAAGAGCCATCAAGCAGCTTGGTACCAGCAAAGGTGGTGTCCTTGGAGATACGATCGATCTCCGCGCCCAGTTGATCCACCTCTTTTTGCAAGGCCTTGCGATCGTCATCGGAGTTGGAACCGTTGGCGGACTGCTGGGCCAGGGTGCGGATACGCTGCAGCATGCCGGTCACTTCGTCCATGGCCCCTTCCGCGGTCTGCGCCAGGGAGATACCGTCGTTGGCGTTGCGGTTGCCCTGATCCAGGCCGTTGATCTGGGAGGTCAGACGGTTGGAGATCTGCAGGCCGGCCGCATCGTCCTTGGCGCTGTTGATACGCAGGCCGGAAGCAAGGCGGGTGTAGGAGGTATCCAGCGACTTGCTGGAGTTTATCAAGTTGCGCTGGGCGTTGAGGGACGAGACGTTGGTGTTGATGTACATGGACATATTGAATTCTCCTGATGAGTCTAAAACTGCGGATCCCAGGGCGCGTTGCGATTGAGATCCATCGTCAGTCCGCAGGGCCAAACCGCTCCCGGTGACTGAGGCAGACCTGATTCAACGTGGTGATGACCAGATCCGCAGCACTGCAAAAAGTTGGACTTCCTGACACCCTTCCATTTGCTTCCCCCTTAGTAACGGCACCACCGCCCGATGCTTTAGAACATTTTTCGCCTCAAGGAGGATAAATCTGTACTGAATCCCACCATGACCGTATTGCGGCCTGATGCTGCCCGCTTGCCTACCTCAACCCCTTATCCAGAAACCGGCGCTGGCTCCCACTTTTGCACTCCCGCATTGCTCATCCCCACGGCTTGCCCCTAAAATCGCCGCCCCATCATCTATTGGACGTGAGTTGTTCTCCATGCAGACTCTGGTTGAGCAGATCGTTTACATCAGCGACATGTTTGGTACTGCGGTATTCGCGTTTTCGGGAGTATTGGTGGCAGGACGCCTTCGAATGGACGGCTTTGGCGTCATGGTGCTGGCGGCGGTGACCGCCATCGGCGGTGGCACCATCCGCGACATGATCCTGGGGGCTACCCCCGTCTTCTGGGTGCGTGACCCCCTCTATATCTGGGTGATCATCGCCACGGCCCTCGTCGGCATGTGGATGGTCAAGCTGCCCCGCCGCATGCCCTGGTATGTGCTGCCGGTGGCGGACGCCTTTGGGCTCGCGCTCTTTACCGTGATAGGTGCCCAGAAGGCGCTCAACTTCGGCACCTCGGGACTGATTGCGGTGCTCATGGGCACCATGACAGGGGTTGCGGGCGGCATGATCCGGGACGTGCTGGCCCGGGAAGTGCCCATGGTGCTGCAAAAGGAGATCTACGCCACCGCCTGCATCCTGGGGGGCATCCTCTATACCCTGTCGCTGGAAGTCGGAGTGGACAGGGTGAGCGCCATGCTCATCAGCATGCTGGGGGTATTCGGCCTTCGGGTGGCGGCCATCTACTGGCATCTCTCCCTGCCCACCTTCTCGCTGCAGCGCAACTGAGGGACGCCGGAGTGGGCGAGATCCCATCCCGACAGGGACAAGATTGAACCAAGCCGGCTTTTCTGTTGTCATACAGGGGTCGTTTCAAGCCGGAATACCTCATGCAAAAACTTGGGCTCATTACCACGCTGACGCTGATGATGGTGGCGGCTCATGCGGGGGCACAGACCCTGTTCGGGCGTCTGGCATCCACCCCGGTGCAGCAGTTCAACCAGCAGATCCGTCAGGCGAGCAGCAATCAGCAAGGCTGGGTCAACGACTATCGCGAGGTGGCTCGCCGCTTCGTGGGCCATGAAGACGTCCCCACCCGCATCCATGCCCAGCAGCTGGACAACGATCTCGTGCTTTCGGTGGCTCTCGATGGCCAGAGGAACGACATGCTCTATATCCTGACCCTGTTTCGCAGCAACAACCTGTGGCAGATGCGTCAGGCGGAGATGGGCTGGCGCTGCCAGGGCCAGGAGACCTTTACCCCGGTTCCCTGTCCCTGACCCTCTGCATCCATGGAAGTGAAATAAAAAATCCGGCGCCTTGGCCGGATTTTTTTATGGGCGAGGGTCGACCGCTCAGGGACGATAGACCTTGACGTTGGCAAAGCCCTTCTCCTTGAGGTAAAGCGCCTGCAACTTGCTCATCACGCCGCGATCGCAGTAGAGCAGGTAGGTCTTCTCTTGCGGCAGATCGCCAAAGGCGGTGGCCAGCTTGAAGAAGGGGATGTGCAGCACCTCGCGCCCTTCCACCACCAGCGGCTTCTCGTCGTGCTCCTCCACGGAGCGGATATCCAGGATCACCTCGTCATCACCGGTCGCGGCCGTGGTCTCCACCTCCTGCACCTCGGCGGCGGTCTCCTCACCGATGCGGCGGATATCGAGGTAACGGGCCTCGGCCACCACCTTGTCCAGAATGGCGAAGTCGAAGTTGGCCTCTTCCGCCTCGATGCGGGAGAGCTCGGCCTTCACGGTCGGTTTCTTGGAGATGACGCCGCAATACTCCGGCATGGTCTCGGCGAACTCCAGGGTGCCGATGCGACGGGCTTCGCTGATGATGTCCGGCTTGTCCCAGGTGATGAGGGGGCGCAGGATCACCTTGTCGGTCACCCGGTCGATGACGTTCAGGTTGGTCAAGGTCTGGCTGGAGACCTGGCCCACGCACTCGCCGGTCACCAGGGCCGGGATCTGGAACTCGTCGGCCACCTTGGCGGCGGCGCGCATCATCATCCGCTTGAGCACCACCCCCATCTGACCGTTGTCGATCTTCTCGAGGATCTCGGCCACCACGGGCTCGAAGTCCACCGCGGTGAAACGCACCCGATGGGAGGAGCCAAAGCGGTTCCACAGGTGATAGGCCACCTGCTTGACGCCGATCTCGTGGGCGGCCCCGCCCAGATTGAAGAAGCAGTAGTGCACGCGGCAGCCGCGCTTGATGAACTGGAATGAAGCGACACCGGAGTCAAAGCCGCCGGAGAGCAGGCTCAGCACATCTTCCTGGGTGGCGATGGGCATGCCGCTCAGGCCCTGGTGGATGGCGCTGACGATGAAGAGCTCCTCGCCGTCGATCTCGAGGTTGATCTTCACGTCCGGGTTCTTGAGGCGCACGCCGTTGCTCACGCAGTGCTGGTTCAGGCCGCCACCCACGTAGCGCTCGATCTCCAGCGAAGAGAACTCGTGCTTCCCGTGGCGCTTGGCGCGCACGCAGAAGGTCTTGCCTTCTAGCTGGTCACCCCAGACGGCTTTCACCTGCTCGAAGATGTCGTGCAGGTCGGTAAACTTGCTGGCCTGCACCTCGAGGAAGGCTTGGATGCCGGGGATGCAGGCGAGCGCTTCGATGGCCTGCTCGCGGAACTGGTCGTTACGGGAGCTCACGATCAGCTTGTCCCAGTCCATCCGCACCCGGGCATCGTCGTCGAAGCGGCGCAGGACATTGCGGATGTTGCCCTGCAGTATCTTGATGAAGCGCTGGCGAACCGACTTGCTCTTGATGGTGATTTCCGGGAACAGCTTGATAATGAACTTCATGGTATTGACTCGGGTGGCCTCGATTTAAGGGCGCGAATTATATCAGAACTTTGTGGCCAGCGCCTACTGGATGAGCGGCCGCTCACATTCCCCCACGCAATGTTTGCCGCACCCTGGCCATCTTGCGTATATTCCCCAGCCTGCGCCCCGGCAACACGGCACCCATGAAAATCCATATCTACTACCCCGGCATGGAAGTGCGGGATGAACTCTGGCTCAAGTTTGCCCTGCTCTATCTGGAGCGGCTCGCCTTCGTCTTCACCGTCAGTGAAAAGAGCGGCCTCACCACCCTGCTCGAGACCCTGCGCCGGCAGACCGACCTGCTGGCCGAACCGCCAGCACCCGCCTTCTTCGCCGCCATCACGCCCCAGATCGAGAACCAGATTGCCGGCCTGGTTGCCCCCGACTTCGTCCGCCACAAGGTGTTTGGCAACAAGGAGTTGATCGGTCGCTGGCGCACGCCGGCCAACCACGACTGCTTCTGTCCGGCCCAGGCGGGGCTGGAGCGGCTGCACGGCTTTTGTCTGGCTCACGGTTTTGCCAGCCTGGAGGAGGGCGGGTTCAGGATGGCGCGCCGCTTTGCCAACCTGCTCTCAATGCGCCTCGCCCGCGAGTGGGCACTCGCCAATGACGGCGCCCTCATCACTGATCACGACTATCTGGATCGGCTGCTCCACCTGCTTGAATCCCGCTATCACAACCGCGGTGGTCAGGATTGCTTCCATCTGGAGATCCCGCTGCGAGTGCCCGCCAACTTAAGCGAGATCCCCATTGCAGAGCTTATTGCCCTGCGCGGGCGCAGCGGTTTTCGCCAACAGCTGGCCGAGTTCCATCAGGCCCTCGACGCCCTGCTCGCCATGCTGGGCAGCGGCTACGCCGAGCCCGCCGTGCTGACCCGTTTCGAGCAGGCACAGCAGGGGCTCAACCCGCTGCTGGGGCCCGAGACGGTCAGCCTGCCGCTCACCACCCTGATCAGCACCAGCCTGCCCGCCATGGCGATGATCCACCGCCTCAAGGCGAGCCACCCGGACAGCCCCCTGGTGTTTCACCCCATCAAAAAGAGCCACTTCCACCAGCGCAAGAGTCAGCACTTCTTCACCCGACTGGGCCAGGTCAAGCCCTGAGCCGGTCGGCGCCCAGCCGAAGGTGGATAACCCCTGGCATCGGAGCCATCCCCGATGTCGTCAATATTCTGGCGCCTGCCATGGAGCCCCCTCAGGAGGGATTTTCCAGCCGAAACTCGATGCGATCGCTGTTGCCCGCCTCGTCCACCACCACCAGCTGGTAGCGACCGGCCTCACTCAACACCTGATCCCCGTCCCAGCGCAGCCGCTGGCCGTTGAGAAACCAGGCCGGCTTGCCGACGCCCCCCAGCACCCTGGGCTGCAGCCGATAGCGCTGGCTGCGGATAAGATTGCCCTCCCCCAGCGCCAGGATGCGGATGGGGGCCTGCAGCTCGGCGCTCTGCCCCTCCCCCGCGCAGCCGCTGGCAAGCAGCGCCTGACGCCGCTCGCCGGGCGTACGCCACGGCTCCAGCGACAGCGGCCACAGGGCCCGAAAACCGGATTGCGCCGCATCCTGGCAACGTGTCAGCGTCGGCTTGCCCGCAACGGTCAGTGCGACCTGGCGCAGCGGCGAGGGCCAGTCCATGGGATCTGGCAAGGTGGGGGGATCGCGCCCTTCCAGCAACCAGGCGCTCTGGCGCTGCAAACAGGTCTCAGGCAGGGTCGCGCTCACCCTGCGCCCCAGCGGCCAGCAGATCTCCGCTTCGCTGACCGTGTTGGGCTGCATCGGCAGAGGGCTGTTATCCGCCAATCGCGAGTAAACCGAGAGCAGCAGCGGCACCGCCGCGCTCTGGCCGTAAAAACCGGGCATGGGGGTGCCGTCGGGGCGCCCAAGCCAGACGCCTATGGTCCAGCGACCGGAGACCCCCATCGCCCAGCTGTCGCGATAGCCGTAGCTGGTGCCGGTCTTCCAGGCCAGTCGGTTAACCCGGCCGGTCGCTTCACTGGCAAAGGGCTGATCAGCCCGCCCCTGCGCGCTCAATATCTGCCAGATGATCCAGGCCGCCCCCGGACTCAGCAAGGGGCGCGACACCGCTCGCTGCCCCGCCAGCCAGACCGGCATGGCCACCTGCCCCTGCCGGGTCAGCGCGCTGTAGAGCGCCACCAGCTGCTCGAGCCGAATACCCGCCGCCCCGAGCGCGATGGCCGGATTGGGTTTGTCGGAGAGCGCCAGCCGCACCCCGGCGTTGTCGAGGCGGCTGACCAGCTTGTCGGGCCCGAGCGCCTCCAGCACCTGCACCGCCGGTACGTTGAGGGATTGCTGCAGCGCCTGAGCGAGCGTCACCGGCCCCTGAAAGGCACCGGAAAAGTTGGCGGGTCTATAATCCGAGCCGAGCCTTGGCGCATCGGAGAGCAGAGAAGCCGAATGCACCAGCCCCTCATCCATCGCCAGACCGTAGATAAAGGGCTTGAGGGTGGAGCCGGGAGAGCGGATCGCCTGCACCATGTCGAGGTAACCGTGGCGGCGCAGGTTGCCATATTCGGAGCTGCCCACATAGGCGCGCACCGCCATGGTTTGGTTGTCGACCAAGAGCAACGCCGCTGAGGTCTGCTCCGGGAAGCGGCGGATATAGCTCGCCACCCGTCCCTCCAGCCAGCGCTGCAGATCCCCGTCTATGGTGGTGTGCACCAGCTCCCCGGCCTGATGGTCGGCGGCGAGGCGGGCAAACAGCGGCGCCTCCATCGGCGTGAAGTGACCGCGAGCCAGCACCGGCTCGATGCGTCCCTCCAACCACACCGGCTCGGGCCAGACACCCTGCGCTACCAGTCGCTGCATCACCTTGTCGCGGGCTGCGCGGGCCCGCTCGGGGTGGCGATCCGGCCGGTTGCGGCTGGGGGCCTGCGGCAGCACCGCCAACAGCGCCGCCTCGGCATAAGTCAGCTTGGCTGCGCTCTTGCCGAGATAGGCAAAACTGGCCGCCTGCACCCCCTCCAAATTGCCGCCAAAGGGCGCCCGGTTGAGGTAGACGGTGAGCAGGGTGCGCTTGTCATAGTGCCACTCCAGCTGCAGCGCGCGCGCCATCTGGCGCAGCTTGCCGGACACGCTCCTGTGGTAGGGCTCGATAAGGCGCGCCACCTGCATGGTGAGGGTCGAGCCGCCCGACACGGCACGCCCATAGCGCAGCCACTGCCAGACCCCGCGCACCATGGCCACCGGATTGACCCCGGGATGACGCCAGAAATGGCGATCCTCGTAGCCCAGCAGCGCCTCGGTATAGCGTGGGGAGACCTGCTCCAGGGTCACGGGGTAGCGCCACACGCCGCTGGTATCGGCAAAGGCGCGCAGCGGCCGCCCCTTCATGTCGAGCACCACCCGCGCATAGGCGGGGTCGAGCGGTGGCGGCGGGAAAATCCGATCCAGCGCCAGCAGCGACAGAAACAGGGCGGCTGCCCCCAGCACCGAGAAGCGCAGCCAGCGTGGCAGACGGCTCAGTCGGTGGCGGCAAATGCGGCCACCGTGACACAGTCGCAGCCAGCCGCGCCGCCAGAAAGTGAGCGTGCGAACCCGCTCAAGGGAGGGTTTGTTACTCAGAGATACGCACCTCGTGGATATCCTCACCCAGAGCCCTGAGCTCGGGGCGGTACATATCCTCCACCTGGGTCGGCGGCACCTGATAGCGACCCGGCGTCACCGCCCGCATCAGGTAGACCAGCTGCTGGTTGATCCCCTCGCTCAGATCCAGCGCCGCCGTGTAGCGGTCGTCGCGAAACTCCTGATGCTTGAGGTAGTCGTTCCACTCGCTCTGCCACGCCGGTTTCCCCTCGATGGAGAGCTCTTCGAGCTTGATGCTGTTGCCAAGGGCCGGGTTCTCCAGCTCGAAGCCGGCGGGCACCATCTCCACCAGCAGGGCATCGGGCACCGCCGACTCGCTGCTGACATTGAGCCGCACCACCACCAGATCGCCCACCTTTACCTTGGCGGGATCAAACGGCTGACCGTCGCTGTTGAACCAGCTGCGGGTCACGCTTATCCCCTGACTCAACCTGGTAGGAGCCTGCTCGGGGTAACCGCTCAAGGTGCGCTGCACATAGAGGGAGCCCTTGCCCTCGTTGCTGATAGTGCTCGCGGCCAGTGCCTCGGGGGCACCCAGCTGCAACGGGGCCGAACCGCTCAGGGATCCACTGCCAAGAGAGGAGGTCACCCTGGCCTGCCAGTCGACGGCCGGATCGAAGCGGGCTAGTCGCAGCAGGGCGAGCCGCTCCTGGGTACTGAGCCACTGACGGTGAGCCAGGGTGACGGCCACCTTGGCGCTGAGATCAGGCCAGCGCTCCGCAGCCAGCTTGTGCTGGCGCAGCAAGGAGAGCTCAAGGGCCTGATCGCGCAGCGGTGAGCCGTAATCCCCGAGATAGTCATCACCACGCTCGGTCACCAATGCCCGACTGAGGGCCTTGGCCGCGTTCTGTTCATCCCCCATGGCTGAGAGTGCCAGCGAGAGGTGCAAGAGCGGCAAGCCGGAGCGGGCGTGATCGGCCTGCTGCTCCCAGACAAGGCGCAGGGTAGCGAGCGGCGCCTTGCCCACCCGGGCCAGCACATAGGCACTGTAGGCCTGATAGGCCAGCCGGCTGTGCTCGGGGGCACTGCTCCAGCGCTCGCCGTACTGGCTGTCGGTGAGATAGCTCTGCAGCCGGTTCAGCGCCTGATTGAGCATCGCCTCCGGCACTGCGTCACCCGCCTCCTTGCGCGCCAGCAGGTAGTCGGCAGCATAGGCGGTGAGCCACTGCTCCTCGTCGGAGCGACCATCCCACAGACCAAAGCCGCCGCTTGGCAGTTGCAACCGCTGCAGCCGTTGCAGCAGGGCGCGCTGCACATCCGCCTCGCTCGCCGCTTTCTTGCCCTCTGCGGGTTTGCTCCAGGCGATGCGCTCATCCGCCGTGGTCAGCAAGTAAGGCCACGCACGGGACAAGGTCTGCTCCAGACAGGCGTAGGGATAGTCGGCCAGCGCCTGCCACTGGGCTGCCGGATCCCAGGGCGGGGTGCCAGAGAGGCTGAGCAGCCCCTGCAGGTTGGCGCGATCCAGCCCGGCCAGCTCAGCTGGCGCAAAGCTCATCTGCTGGCCGGGGGCCAGCATCTGATAGCGTTGGCGAGTCTCGGCCGGCCAGGGGGAGCGCAGCGGCAGAGCCCAGTCGCGACTTATCGCAAAATCCTTGCCGCTGGCAGCCAACTGCAGGCTTGCCACACCGCTCGCCCCGGTCACGGTGAGCGGCAGGCTCAGCCACTGCTCTTCGCCATTTTTCAGGGAAAGGGTGCCGGGCAGCTCGCCGTTTGCCTTGAGCCCGCCATTGAGGGTCCAGACAAGGGAGAGGACCTGATCCTCGCCACTCATGTTACGCAGCTGCACCAACGCCCGGGTCTCATCCCCTCTGGCGCCAAAGCGCGGCCAGCCAATTTCGGCCACCAGGGGCGCCACAACTTTGACGGCGCGTTTGGCCTCACCGACCTGTTGTTCGTTCCAGGCCAATGCCATCAGTGCCAACTCGCCGTTGAAGTTGGGCAGATCGAGCGGGATCACCGCCTTGCCGCTCTCATCAAAGCTCACCTCGCCGCTCCACAGCGCAGCAATCTCGACCCGGCTCTCCAGCGCGCCGCCCTTTTTCAGCGGCGCACGGTCACCCCCATAGTTGAGGCGGGCCAGCTTGCCATCTTGCGGCGGGATCACCTGGCCATAGTTGTCGAACAAATCCTGGGCGAAGCGCTTGCGGCCAAAGAAGATCTCGAACGGGTCGAGGGGTTGATAATCGCTGATATTGAGCACGCCCCGATCCACCGCCGCCAATACCACCCGCCCCTGACTGTTGGGGGTGGAGGTGGCGGTCACCTCCAGTCGAGTGAGCGGCACCGCTTTATCCGGCGCGCTCAGGGTGAGCGGCAGACGGCGCGCTTCCCGATCCAGCGTGAGCGGCACCAGACCGACCGAGCGCAGGCTCTGCCCCTGCGGCTTGCCAGCCGGTTTGGAGGCGCTGTCTGGCGCGGCGATCTGGGCCGAGATATGCAGGTCATGGCGCTGCCACTCGGGGCTGACCGGGATCTCGAACTCGCCGCGAGCATCCTTGGCCTCGCCACCGGCACCCTTGAGCTCGATGCGCTGCCACCAGCGCAGGCTGTCGCCATCTTCCACCAGCAGCAACCCCTTGCCGGGGCGCGGGGCCACCAGGGTCACTTTGGCCTTATCGCCCGCCTGATAGGCGCGCTTGTCGAGGGTGATGGCAATCTTGTCGGGCCGCGCCTGCTCGCCACCGCCACCCCAGGCGTAACTGCCGATCTCCACCCGCAGGCTCGATTGATGGCCCTGACTGTTCTCCACCTCCAACCGATACCAGCCCGCCGCCAGCTGCAAACTAAGGGGGGTCGGCCCCTTGCCGTCCAGCTGCAGGGTCTGCTCCTGCTCCAGATAGGGCTGGCTGTTGAACTCGTACTTCCACCCCTCGCCATCGGCGTAGTGCCAGTAGTAGTCGCGGTACTCGTTGATGAGGCGCACCTTCACCGCCCCCGCCACCGGCTGACCTTGCTCATCGAGGTTGAGGATCTGGAAGGGGAGCGGCTTGCCCCCCTCTACCCGATCAGCCACGAAGTCGGCCTTGAGTGCCGGCCACTGGCTGCCCGCGGGCCAGCCATACTGGGTGCGGCTGCGATTGACGGCGCGGCCACCGGGCTCGGAGAGCGACACCCGATAGGCCACCTCCAGCGGCCCGAGGGCGCGCACTCCATCGAGCTCATCAGCTAACGAAAAAGTCCCCTGCCCCTGCGCATCGAGGGTGAGACTCCGCGCCTCGAGATCCTTGGCCTGCTCGGCGAGCAGCACATCCCCCAGGGTGAACTCCTGCCACTGGGTAAAGGGCATGGTGGCGCGGCTTATCTTCACCTCCGCCTTGGCCTTGGTGGCGCTCGCTGGCGCACCGTAGAGATAGTCCCCCTGCAGCGGCAGGGTGAGGGCGGCGTCCAGACTCGTCACTTCCCCATCCGGCCCCTTGCCAAGCTGCAGTTTCAGCCGTTCCGGCAGAAACTCCTCCACCAGAAAAGGCCACTCGAAGCGGCTGCCGGCGGCGGTCTTGAGGTTGATGGTCCAGCGCCCGAGCGGCGCATCATCCGGCAAACGCAGGCCGTAGTGGGCCGCGCCCAAATTGTCCGGCAGCAGCCGTTTTTGCTCCAGCAGCTGGCCATCCGGCTGTTTCACCTCCAGCTCCACCGCCATGCCCGGCAGCAGCTGGCCATCCTGCCCCTTGAGCAGGATCTCGCTGTCGAGCCGCTCGCCGGGGCGATAGAGGTCGCGCCCGCTGAACAGATAAAGCTGCTGGGCCTGCCAGGGCTGGGTGCCGAGATCGAAGGTGGAGAGATCGAGCGCCGCCCCATCGAGGCGCAGCACCGCCAGATGGGTGCCCTGCTCGGCCAGCAACAGGCGGGCCCCCTGCACCTGATCGAAGCGGCGATGGCCTTGCGGATCCGTGTTTTGCACCTGTAGCCGGTTGCCCTTCTCATCGAGCAGGGAGAGCTGCACATCCTTGAGCGGGTCGGCGCTGGCCAGGGAGCTCACGAACACCTCCAGCTGATCGCGGTAACGGCGGGCACTGAGCCCCATGTCGCTCACCGCGAAGTAGGTGGTCTCCTTGCGCCAGTCGTAGTTGCCAAGGGGCGACATCACCGCAAAGTAGACGCCAGCCTCGGCCAGCTGCGGCTCCTTCACATTGATGAGGCGGGTCTCGCGCCGGTTGGCATCGAGCTCCAGCGCGTAGCGGCCGCTGAATACCCGCTTGGCCCGCTGGGTGATCTGCTCAAGCTCCCAGTTGCCCATGCCGGCACCGGGGCGATACTCCGCCAGGAAACGGGGCAGATATTCCGCATCGACCCGAAAGAAGTCGATATTGACCTCGTCCACGTTGACCGCGCTGATGGGCAGGCGCAGCTCGTCGCGCAGCGGCAGTACCATGCCGCTGGCGGTAAAGGAGGCCCCCGCCTCCAGCGGCCGGGTCTTGAGAGTCCAGCTCTGGGGGGATGGGCCCAGCCCCGTCTTGAGGCTCACCTCGTAGCTCTTGTCGGGCTGGACGTTCGGGAAATAGAGGGTGCGACCATCGTCGGCCAGGATCCACTCCCCCTGCACCTGCTTGCCCCCTTCACTGACAGAGAGCCAGCTCTGCCAGTTCGCCTTGGGGGTCAGGGGGCCGGAGAAGACCAGGGCCAACGCCGGGGCATCGCGGTATTGGCGAGCATTGGCCTGCACCACGGAGGCGGGCGCCCCCGCCTCCTGCCGGGCCATCGGTTCTGTCGTCGGCACCTGGCTGGCAGGCTTGTCGGGACCGCAACCGGCCAGCAGCAGAGCGACCAACCCGGCCAACAACCAAGCGAAACGAGTGACAGGGCAGGGCTTGAAGGGGCGCATAGGTTCCATCCCGGGTTGAATCGCCGCCAGTGCGGCGCAGGAGCCAATAGGATAAAGCGTCACTCCCGGGAACACCAAATGCCTTGTCACGCCGAACCTGCTGGCGGATGCCTTCCCTCCCGGCACATATATTGTTCGCCGGCAGGATGGCCATCAGATTCATTCGGGGTTAGGATTCTGATTGATATTTTATATATGCGAACTCGTCCTGGTTTTCTGAACGCAGGCTAAACTGGTAACCATTGTTAGCTTGTGCGTCTCGGGGACATAAATTATTCTCTGGCCTAGCCACTCTCGGCGCGCCAATCAACCAAATATCAAGTAGTTAAGTATTTTTTAAACATTCAACATCTGTGCCGTAAATATCGTGCAGATGAGTTCAATGTGTCCCCCACACGTTGGCAATGGTTTTATTTATTACTGCGCACTCCATGCTTGCTGACCCTGGGTTCATGCCGGGTCAGCATGGTCGTGCATCCATCCCCCGTTGGAGTCATACCAGAATGGAAAATAACGATCTGTCCATTGTCGAAAAGAGATTGGTTGCCAGATTCCTGGATATGTTCATCAAGTTCGGCCTGATCCTGGCGCTGGGCTCGTTCTGCTTTACCGTGTTCTCCCCCTTCATGAACATGATGCTGTGGGCCCTGATCCTGGCGGTCACCCTCTATCCCCTCCACCAGCGCTTCGCCTCCCGACTGGGGGGAAAACAGGGCAAGGCGTCCACCCTGCTGGTCCTGCTGGGCATCCTGCTGATCGTGGCCCCCACCGTCGCCATGCTCGGCTCCCTGGGTGACAGCGTCAGCGCCCTGGTCGACAAGGTGAACAACAACACCCTGGTGATCCCGGCGCCTTCCGCCGAGGTCGCCAGCATCCCGCTGATCGGTGCCAAGCTGCACGCCTTCTGGACCAAGGCCTCGGTGGATCTGCCGAGCCTCCTCATCAGCTACAAGCCGCAGCTCGGGGAGATAGCTAAACAGGTCGTCGGCATGCTCGCCAGCATGGGCGGCGGCCTGCTGGGCTTCGTCGCCTCCTTCATCGTGGCCGGCATCATCATGGCCTGGGGGGCGCCGGGTGCCATCAGCGCCGAGCGCATCGCCATGCGCATCACCGATGAGCGCAAGGGCCTCGCCCTGACCAAGCTGTGCACCAGCACCATCCGGGCCGTGGCACAGGGGGTCATCGGGGTGGCCTTCATCCAGGCCCTGCTGGCCGGCGTCATCATGTCGCTCGCCGGGATCCCGGCGGTCGGCATCTTCTTCGTCCTGGCGCTGATCCTGGGGATTGCCCAGGTCCCCGTCATCCTGGTCACGGGTCCGGCCATCGCCTACATGTGGATGTCGGGGGAGCACGGCACCCTGCTCAACGTCATCTACTCAGTGCTGCTGGTCGTGGCCGGTATGGCCGACAACGTGCTCAAGCCGCTGCTGCTGGGGCGTGGCGTCGATGCGCCCATGCCGGTAGTGCTGCTGGGGGCCCTGGGCGGCATGGCCACCAATGGCATCCTCGGCATGTTCATCGGTGCCACCCTGCTCTCCATCGGCTATCGCATCTTCATGGCCTGGGTCAACGACGGTCTGGCCAACGCGGAAAAATAACCCCATGGCCGACGCATTTCCTCTCCTTCGCCCCCTGCTTGCAGGGGGCGCCTGCCTGCTGCTTGGCGCCTGTACCCTGCTCGGGCCCAACTATCAGGCCCCCGGCGTCGAGGAGATGGCCAACTGGCACAGCGCCAGCGAGGGTCAGCAGGCAGTGACGGTGACCGACTACCGCCGATGGTGGGACAGCTTGCACGATCCCGTGCTGAGCGCTCTGGTGGAGGAGGCCTTCCTCAAGAACCCGGACGTGCGGATCGCCGGCCTGCGGATCCTCGAGGCCCAGGCCCAGCTCGGCATTGCCGAGAGCCTGCTCGGCCCCCAGGCGACGGTGGGGACGGCGGAATTCCTCCAGGCAGGTCAGACCCGCAACGGCCACAGCAGCGCGGGCAGCAGCTACGGCGCCGGCTTCAACCTCGGCTGGGAGCTCGACTTCTGGGGCAAGTTCCAGCGCGGAGTCGAGGCGGCGGATGCCAGCTATTTCGCGACCCTGGCCCAGTATGACGACATCCAGGTGTTGATGGCGGCCCAGGTGGCCCAGCTCTATGTGAGCATCCGTACCCTGGAGGCCAGGCTGCACATCGCCCGGGAGAATGCCCGCATCCAGCGGCGCAGCCTCGAGATCACCGAGCGGCTGTTCAAGAGCGGCAACAGCGCCGAGCTGGACGTGCAGCAGGCCAGGACCCAGTACCTGGGCACCCTGTCCGGCATTCCCCAGCTCGAGACCAGCCTGCGCCAGAGCCAGAACGCCCTCTCCACCCTGCTCGCCCGATCCCCGGGTCCCCTGCCCGAGATGGCGCAGGGCACGGGGGCCATTCCCGAAGGGGAGCTGGCCCTGGTTACCGAGATGCCCGCGGATCTGCTGCGCCGTCGTCCCGACGTGCGGGTGGCGGAGCATCAGCTGGCCGCCCAGTCGGCCCTCATCGGGGTGGCCGAGAGCGAGCTCTACCCCTCCATCACCCTGCTCGGCACCCTGGGAGTCAATGCCAGCGGCGGGGAGAGTGGCACCTTCTCCTGGGCCGTCGGACCGTCGCTCAGCTGGAACCTGCTGGATCAGGGACGGCTCGGCAACCAGATCCTGGTGCAGGACGCCCGCTTCCAGCAGCTTCACGAACGCTACCGCGACAGCGTGTTCAAGGCCGCCCGCGAGGTGGATGACGCGGCCGTGGCCTATGCCAACGGCCAGGAGGAGATCGCCCTGCTGACCCAGACCGGCGAGGCCGCCCGCCGCGCCCTGGCGATCGCCAACACCCAGTATCGCGAGGGGATGGCGGATTTTCAGCGGGTCCTCGACTCCCAGCGCGCCCTGTTCAGCCAGCAGGAGCGACTGGTCAACAGCCGCGGCGCCCGGATGCGCGACCTCATCACGCTCTACAAGGCTCTCGGCGGCGGCTGGGAACAGGGGCGCTCCCGCCCCCTGGTTACCCCGGAGGTGGAGGCCCAGCTGCGTCAACGCGCCGACTGGGCTCCCCTGCTCGACGCCGCCCGCCCCATGACACAGAAGGCAAGTGCCCATGACTGACAACACCGCCTCTCCCGGCCAGGCCAGCCGCCGTGCCACCCTAGGACTGCTGGGACTCATTCTCCTGCTGCTCGGCTGGTATCTGCTGGCCGACCGGCTGACCCCCTACAGCTCCCAGGCCCGCGTGCAGGCCTTCGTGGTCCCTATCGCCGCCGAGGTGTCCGGCCAGATCCAGAAGGTCCATGTGCGCGACAATCAGGACGTGGAGGGCGGCGCCCCCCTGTTCGAGATCGATCCCGAACCCTATGACATCGCCCTGGCCAAGGCCAGATCCGACTACCAGACGGTACTGAGCGGCGTCAAGGCGAACAACGAAGGGGTCAAGGCGGCCGAGGCGGCCCTGATGGCCATGCGCGCCGCCTATGACAACGCGGCCAAGGATGCCGAACGCCAGGAGCGGCTCTATCGCGAGGATCCGGGGGCCATCTCGGTGCGCCGCCTCGAGGTGGCCCAGGCCAGCCGCGAGACGGCCAAAAGCCAGGTGGCGGCGGCCGAGGCCGACGTCCGGCGCGCCATCGAGGCGGCCGGGGCGAGCGGCGAGGACAACTCCCAGCTGCTCAGCGCCCGCTCGGCGGTGCACAAGGCCGAGCTGGATCGCCAGAACACCCGCGTGGTGGCGCCGGGCCGCGGCCTTGTCACCGACTTGAGCACGGATGCGGGTCAGTTTATCGGGGCTGGCGCCCCGGCCATGACCCTGATCGCCATCCACGACGTCTGGGTATCGGCCGATCTGACGGAGAACAACCTCGGCAACATCCGGTCGGGAGACAGGGTTTCCATCCTGCTGGACAGCCTGCCGGGCCGTCTGTACGAAGGCGAGGTGCGCAGCATCGGCTACGGGGTGGGCGACGGCAAGAGCCAGCCCGCCGGCACGCTGCCGACGGTGGACAACAACCGCGACTGGCTGCGCCAGGCCCAGCGCTTCCCGGTCAAGATCGCCTTCAAGGCCGACGACTTCCCCCCTGTCGAGGCGCTGCGGGTCGGCGGTCAGGCCGACGTGCTGGTCTACACCGGCGAGCGCGGGCCGATGCACTGGCTGGGGGGGCTCTACATCCGGCTGATGAGCCTCTTCTCCTTCCTCTATTGAGGCACCTCATGGAACAGGCTGACCAGGCGGTACTGCGCATTGGCACGGGCATCGGGCTCGCGACGGGGATCTGTTACGGCCTGGCCCTGCCCATGCCCCACCTCGGCGTCATCATGGCCTGGGTGGTGCTGTGCCGACCCGGCGAGCCCCTGGCGCTGAAGAAGGGGCTGGTCGGCGGGCTCCTGTTGCTGGGGATCATGGTCTCCGGCGTGCTGCTGGTGCCACTGCTGACCCACTATGCCCTGGCCGGCGTGCTGCTGGTCGCCCTGTCGCTCCATCTGTTGATGCAGCTGGGGATGGCCGGCAAGGGGGGGGCCGCCATGCTGCTCATCATGGCCATCACGGTGATCCCGGTGGCCGGTCTCATCGAGCAGCGCCTTGCCATCGCCATCGCCCAGATGATGGGGCTGGGGATCCTGATAGGTACCCTGGTCAACCGGCTGGCGCACGCCCTCTTCCCTCCCCCGCCTGCGACGGGCACGGCCGCCAGACCGGCCCCACCGCCCCCCGAGCATCCCGAGCGGCTGGCGCTGCGGGCCGTGGCCATCGTATTGCCGGTGTGGCTGCTGGCCCTCGGCAATCCGGCGTTCTACATCCCCGCCGTCATGAAGACGGTGGCCCTGGCCCAGCAGAGCACCTCCCTCAATGCCAGGCAGGCGGGCCAGGAGCTGGTGCTCTCGACCCTGGCGGGCGCCCTGCTGGCGTTCGCGCTCTGGATGGGGCTCAGCCTCTGGCCCTCCCTGCTGATGCTGGTGCTGATGCTAATGCTGATGACCCTCTGGCTGGCGCGGCGGCTGGTGCCACTAGTGGCCAGCCGCTTCCCGCCCTCGTTCTGGAGCAACGCCTGGATCACGGCCCTCATCCTGCTCGGGCCCGCCATCGAGGACAGCGCCACCGGCAAGGATGTGTGGCTGGCGGCCGCCATGCGCTGCGGCCTCTACCTCTTGGTGGCCGGCTACGGCTGGCTCTGTATCTTGCTGCTCGAACAGTGGTGGCCGGTCGGCCGCCCGCTGGCAGAAGCCAAGCTAGGAGAGTGATATGTTTACGATTTTTCTGGTCGGCATCCCGGTGATCCTGGTCAACATGCTGCTGCAATCCCTGGTTGCCGTCTGGAGCATCCGCTTCTACGTCAAGCGGTTCCATCGCCGCGAGGGGGCCCTGGCCGGCATGCTGGCCCTGTTTGGCATCATCACCCTGGTGATGCTGGGCAACCTGGCACAGATTGGCGTCTGGGGAGCGCTCTTCCTGTGGCTCGGCGAGTTCGACACCCTGCAGGAGGCCGTCTACCACTCCGGCGTCAACTTCGCCACCCTGGGCTATGGCGACATCGTCATGAGTGCGCAGTGGAAGCTGCTGGGCCCGCTGGAGGCGGTCAACGGCGCCCTGATGATAGGCCTCTCCGGCGCCTGCATGCTGGCGGTACTGCAGCACCATATCCGCAAGCAGCTCGACGACGCCCCCTCACCGGAACGGTGAGCGACCTTGATGCGAGAGAGAAGGGCCACTCCATGGAGTGGCCCTTCTCTCTCAGGAGTCGGCTCACCGACCCCTTAGCGCCAGCCATCCCTACTCGGCGCACGCCATCTGCCAGGTCTTGAAGCCGCCGGAGAGGTTCTTGACCTTGAAGCCGTGCTGGCTCAGCAGGCGGCAGGCCACGTGGCCGCGCAGCCCCACCTGACAGCTGATGAGCAGCTCTTTATCCTTGGGCAGTTCATGGAGGCGACTGCGCAGCTCATCCAGAGGGATGTGCAACGCCCCCGGAATGCGACCCAGCTTGTCGAGCTCGGGGCCGCTGCGCACATCCAGCACCTGTTGATGAGGGTGGCGGGCCTGCACCTCGGCGGCGTGACAGAGCAGGGTATCCCCCTTCAGATGGTTGCTCGCCACGAAGCCCGCCATGTTGATCGCGTCCTTGGCCGAGCCGAAGGGGGGCGCATAGGTGAGCTCCAGATCCTGCAGATCGAACACGGTGAGACCGGCGCGCTGGGCCACCGCCAGCACGTCGATGCGCTTGTCGACCCCGGCCTTGCCGATGGCCTGGGCACCGTAGATCTTGCCGTCCGGCGCAAACAGCAGCTTGAGGCTGATCGGGTGGGCGCCGGGGTAGTAGCCGGCGTGGCTGCCCGGGTGCACATAGGCCTTCTCGAACGGCAAGCCCAGCTGCACCAGCCGCTTCTCGTTCAGCCCCGTGCTCGCCACCGCCAGATCGAACAGCTTGCAGATGGCGGTGCCTTGCGTCTTCTTGTAGGTCTCGCTTCGACCCAGCATGTTGTCGGCGGCGATGCGTCCCTGGCGGTTGGCGGGCCCCGCCAGCGGGATCAGCACCGGCTCGCCGGTGACGAAGTCGGTCTCCTCCACTGCGTCCCCCACCGCATAGATGAAGGGATCCGAGGTGCGCATCCCGGCGTCCACCTTGATGCCGCCACGGGGTCCCAGCTCCAGCCCGGCCTTGGACGCCAGCAGGGTCTCCGGCTTGACGCCGATGGCGAGGATCAGCAGGCCGGTGTCGAGCCGGCTGCCATCGCTCAGGGTCAGCCGCAGGCCGCCCCCTTGGGCGCTCGCCACCGCCGAGGTCTTCTCTGCCGGCACCGCCAGGCTCTCGATGGCACTGAGGCCGGTGCGCAGGCGAAGATCGATCCCCTCCTCCCGGATGCGGACGTGCAGCAGGTTGGCCATCTCCCTGTCCACGGGCGCCATCACCTGATCGGAGAGCTCCAGCAGGGTGACTTCGAGCTTGCGCTGGTGCAGCGCCTCCATCATCTCCAGCCCGATGAAGCCGCCCCCCACCACGGTGACATGGCGCGGCTTGTCGTGCGCCAGCGCCGCCAGGATGCGGTCCATGTCGGGAATGCTCCGCAGGGTATGCACTCCCGGGCTGTCGATGCCGGGGAAAGGCGGCCGTATGGGGGCGGCGCCCGGGCTCAGCAGCAGTCTGTCATAGGGCTCGCGCCGCTCCTCACCGGTCTGCAGGTTGCGCACCAGCAGGGTCTTGCCGGCCTTGTCTATCTCGATGACGTCGTGAAAGACCCGCACATCCACGTTGAAGCGGCGCTTGAAGCTTTGCGGCGTCTGCAGCAGCAAGGCATCCCGGTCGGGAATGTCCCCCCCAATGTGATAGGGCAGCCCACAGTTGGCGAAGCTGACGAACTCGCCCCGCTCGAACACCACTATCTCGGCCTCTTCGTTCAAACGACGGGCGCGGGCCGCCGCCGACGCCCCCCCGGCCACACCACCCACAATCAGGATCCGTTTCATCTGCAAGACTCCGCTCAACATGAGATGACCAATAAATTAGGCATTTCTAATTTAGATATCAATGAAATTTTGTTTGCCACGGTTTTGCAGTATTCTTGGCCTCCGACAATTGCTCAACAGGATAGTGTCAGTTCATGTCGTCTACCGCGCTCAGCCATCTCCCGACCGCCAGCCAGGCCCCGCTGTTCTTTCGCCTGGATACCCGTAGTCAACGGCTGGTCGCCCTGACCGATGTGATGCAGACCCCGCTCCACTGGCTTGACGAACCCCGCAGCGCCTGGCCGGCCCAGTTGCCGGACGCCCTGCGCCAGCCCATCGAGCAGCGCCTCGCCAGCGGCAAGGGGGGCAAGCTCCTGCTGCGCTTTGACTCCCTGCTGTGGCATGTCTCCCTCTCTCGCGAGCAGGACGCCTTCTGGCTCATCTGCCTGCAGACCCAGCCTCAGGAGAGTGCGGCCAACCTGTCGCTGCAACTGCCGCGCCTGAGCCAGATGGCCAGCCAGCGGCAGTACGCCCCCATGCTGGAGAGCCTCAAGGAGTGCCTGGGCGCTGACCGCCTGATCCTCTGGCACTACCAGGCCAATGGCCCCCTCGGTAGCGAACAGCTGACCCCGGTGTTCACCCTGGGGGTGGAATCCGTTGGCGCCATCCGCGGCGACAGCCGCTATATCCGCGCCCTGCGCACCCGGGGCGCCCTGAGCTTCTCGGAGGCGGCGCACCAGCCCATGCTGAGCCAGCACTATTACCTGGCCGATGCCAGCGTCAGCTCCCGACTGGACGGCGCCCTGCTGGAGCAGGAGAAGCTCGTCGGCGTGCTCAGCCTCGAGTATGCCGAAACCACCCTGATCGGCGACGAGACGCTGCAACTGGTGCGTCACTGCGCCCAGTTGCTGGGCCACTGGCAACCGGAGCCCGTGGCGACGGAGTCTCCGCTCATCCCCTCTCCCGACGGACTGGCCAACAAGACCGGCAGCGATTACTGCCGCGCCCTGGTGCGATGGGCCATGGACGCCAGCGGCGCCACCATCGGCTGGATCGGCGAGTTTCAGCCCCGCGGCCAGGATCTCTGGCTCATTCCGCGCTGCGTGCTGGAAGGGGATACCTTCTCCGCCGTCAAGCCCATGCGCATGGAGATGGGCCCGTGCCGGGAGATCTACCAGCACGGCCAGAGCCTTTACGTGGAAGACCTGCCCCTGCGCTACCCCCAGGCCAGCCAGCTGCTGGCCCTCAATGCCAGGAGCTACATCGGCATCCCCTTCCAGGGCGCAAACGGCCTCCCCCTGGGTCAGCTCACCCTGCTGCTCGCCGGGCCGCTTGCCGACCCCATGCCCCTGCTCGACGCCCTCTACGAGCAGCGTGAGCGGGCCGCCGTCGAGCTGCAGCGCATCGCCAATGACGATGCCCTGCGCCTGGCCGAGGTGGCCTTCAACACCCACGACGGCCTGCTGGTGATGGATCACGGCGGCATCATCCTCAAGGTCAACGCCTCCTTCAGCCGCATCACCGGCTTTGCGGGCGAGGAGATGATCGGCCAGCACATCGACACCCTGAGGCCCACCTACTACGGCGACAGCCTGAAAGAGGAGGTGGTCGCCGCCGTCAACCGGCAGGGGTACTGGAGCGGGGAGGAGCAGTGCCTGCACAAGGCGGGGCATCTCTTCCCGGTGCGGCTCATGGTGAGCGGCGTCAGGGATGATCTGGGGGAGCTCAGCCACTTCGTCAGCAGCTTCCACGACATCACCCAGGAGAAGGAGACGGCCCGCCACATCGAGCGCCTCGCCTATTACGACGACCTGTGCGATCTCTACAACAGGCGCAGCCTGAACGACATCATGCAGCGCACTCTGCAGACCCCGAGCGGTCAGTGGGGGGCCCTGCTGCTGCTGGATCTGGACAACTTCAAGTCGATCAACGACTCCCTCGGCCACGCCTGCGGCGACCTGCTGCTCCAGGCCGTGGTGGTGCGCCTCAAGTCCCTGCCCCAGGAAAACCTGGTGCTGGCCCGCACCTCGGGGGACGAGTTCGCCCTGCTGTTTACCGCCCTGGGCCAGGGCTATGTCACCGCCAAGATCCTGGCGGAGCACTTCGCCCGGGAGCTGATGGCGATCTTCCGCCACCCCTTCGACATCGGCGATCACAAGCTGCACTGCAGCGCCTCGGTGGGGATCAGCCTGTTCAGCGATGACGACAAGGATCACCTGATCCTGATGCAGCAGGCCGATACCGCCGTCCACATGGCCAAGCGCGCCGGTCAGGGCAACCACATCTTCTTCAGCGAGGCCATGGCGGAGAGGGAGAAGAGCAAGCTCTCCCTCAATAACCAGTTGCGCGATGCCCTGCGCAACAACGAGCTGGTGTTGCACTACCAGCCCCAGTACAGGGTCGACAACGGCAGCCTCTCCGGCGTGGAGGCGCTGCTGCGCTGGCAGAAGGCCGATGGCACCATGGTGCCCCCCGGCGAGTTCATCCCCATCGCCGAAGAGACCACCCTCATCCAGGAGATAGGTTACTGGGTGATGAAGACCGCCTGCGCCCAGTACAGCTTCTGGCTCAACAACGGCCTGGTCATCCCCCACCTGTCGGTCAACGTCAGCGCCCGCCAGTTCCACACCGCCGGCTTCGTACAGCAGGTGGAGTACATACTGCGGGACACCGGCGTGCCCCCGTCGCGCCTGCTGCTGGAGGTCACCGAGTCCGTGGTGCTGGAAAACCGGCTGGAAAGCATCGCCAGGATCCGCCAGCTCAAGGCCCTGGGCCTGCTCATCTCCATCGACGATTTCGGCACCGGCTACTCCTCACTGGCCTATCTGCGCGATCTGCCCGCCGATGAGGTCAAACTGGATAGAAGCTTCATCCAGACGCTGGTGCACAGCGAGCAGGACAAGGCCATCGTCAAGGCCATCCTGGACTTGGCCAAGGTCTTTCGCTTCACCGTGACCGCCGAAGGGGTGGAGGAAGAGGAGCAGCTCGCCGTGCTCAAGGCCCTGGGATGCCAGCATTATCAGGGCTTCCTCACCAGCAGGCCGCTCCCCGTCAAGGCGCTGGAGCGTCTGCTTGGCGGTGCCCGGCCAGGCTAAACATGTAGGATTTATAGGGCTTTCTGTCATAAAATAACGACCGCTAGTACCCTGTCCGAACCATTGGAGTCGTCTATGTCAGTCATTAACCGGAACCCTGTCGTTGAAACCAAGGGGCCTGCCGACCACGGCGCACAGCGGATCCCCGCCGTTGAAGCCGGCGACGCCAGCAGTACCGAAGTGATTGGCAGGATCCACTCCGTCGAGACCTGCGGCACCGTCGATGGCCCCGGCATTCGCTTCATCGTGTTCATGCAGGGCTGCCTGATGCGCTGCAAGTACTGCCACAACCGGGATACCTGGGACACCCAGGGCGGCCGCGAGGTCACCGTGCCCGAGCTGATGAAGGATCTCACCAGCTATCGCCACTTCATGAATGCCTCGGGCGGCGGCGTCACCGCCTCCGGTGGCGAGGCCATGCTGCAGCAGGAGTTCATCGCCGAGCTGTTCACCGCCTGCAAGGCGCAAGGGATCCACACCTGCCTGGATACCAACGGTTTCGTGCGCCACTACGACGAGCTGCTCGATCGGGTGCTCGACAACACCGATCTGGTGCTGCTCGACATCAAGCAGATCAACGACGAGAAGCACATTCCGCTTACCCACGTCAGCAACAAGTACACCCTGGAGTTCGCGCGCTATCTGGCGTCCCGCGGCCAGACCATGTGGATCCGCTACGTGGTGGTGCCCACCTGGTCCGATGATGACGAGAGTGCCGAAGGGCTCGGCCAGTTCATCGCCGAGCTGGGGGAGTGCGTCGAGAAGGTGGAGCTGCTGCCCTACCATGAGCTCGGCAAGCACAAGTGGGACGTGCTGGGGGACACTTACGATCTGGTCGGGATCAAGCCCCCCAGCAAGGAGACCATGGACAGGATCCAGGGCATCCTCGGCAAGTATCACCCCAACGTGAAGTATTGAGACAGGAGGCCGCCCGGCAGAGGGCGGCCTCTTTTCATTGTGCCGCCAGCGCCCGGGCTCATCACCGGGCAGTGACATCCGAGGGAACAGGTCATGAGTGAAGGACAAGTCTCCGCCCTCCTGCTCTGGCTGGTGCTGCTCGCCTTCAGCCTGAACGCCTCCCTGCTGCGCACCCTCCACGCCAACCCGCTCTACCAGCACCTCTGCCTGGGGAGCGCCATCGTCCTGATACCGCTCTGGGCCCTGCGGGCCGGGCTGCACGAGGGGCTGGAGATCCACTTTCTCGGCCTCACCAGCCTGACCCTGCTGCTGGGCTGGCGCCTCGCCCTGCTCGCCCCCTGCCTCACCCTGCTGATCCTCGCGGCCTTCGATGTCACCGAACTCGCGGACATCGGCTGGCAGGCCCTGATCGGCGTCGCCCTGCCGGTGGCCACCAGCTGGCTGCTGTTTCTGGCGAGCTGGGCCTGGCTGCCCCGCCACCTCTTCGTCTACCTGTTCGTGGCCGCCTTTCTCGGCGGCGCACTCAGCATCTCGGTCAAGGTGATCGCCAGCGCCCTGCTGATGGGGATGAGCGGCACCTACCCCTGGCACACCATCGGCGCCGACTACCTCTCCATCTGGCCCCTGCTGCTCTTCCCCGAGGCCCTGCTCAACGGCATGACCATGACACTGCTCGCCGTCTATCGCCCCCACTGGGTCAACACCTTCTTCGATCGGGAGTATCTGGGGCGCTGATAAATTGCTTCACATAAGCGGCATAGGGAGTAATAACCACCGCCATACCGTACCAAGCCTGTCAACCTAGAATCTATATTCTATATGAAGAGTATGACTATCAAGCGAGGGGTTAGAATCATACATTTTGCCGTTGGACATGTGCTCATATTGGTAGCCTACCATCCAGTTCTTATGAAAGGCATAACCCAGTCCCAACCCTGTCGATAGCTGGACAGGCCCCCCATAGTCCTTGAAGCCATTTCCCCTGTGCCCAAACTCATATTTGCTTAGCCACAGCACTTCAAACGGCATCCATACGACCCAATTGCCCAATAGACATTCGGCGCGAGCCCCAACCCCCAGTCTTGCCCCTTCTTCATGACCCACATCCAACAGGCCGCCACGCCCCCCCAAACCAAGCTGGCAATCCGTTTCATCCCATTGCCAGAACATATGATGATATTTCACATCGACAGTAAATATGTCGAGTTTCTCGCTTTCGGCTGGTGTTCCCAGCTGCAAAGCCATGATGTTGTCATCGGCATGAACACTCGAATAGTTCGCCCACAAACCAATCCATCCAACAACTAAGAGAGCCTTCACGTCCATGTTCCCCTCCTATCCTGTTTTTATGCTTAAGCGCCCAAGCACACTTCAGGCATAGTCAGTCAGAAGGGGGGTTGTCCAATGGATATTAAAACTAAAAAATCACACCGTTTAAGTAGACTGGTCTACATATGTAGTACCTGAAAGAAAAATACAGATTAATTCACTGTTTCAGTTTCATTTATCCATCAAGCGCAACCAAGATAATCTGATAAAGAACGCATTGTAGTGGTCAGCGAGGGCCTAGTGCAGCAGGTTACGTTTTAGGTGGTCATGAAGTTGCTCTTGAGCCCGCACCAGTTGCATGGGGCTGAGCTGTGCAAAAGAGCGAAGCAGTGCGAAGAAGGTGCCGTTGTCCATGGTGCCCCCCACCCTCAATACCTGAAATAAGCATAATAGGGCCGACCAAAACGTCTCGGGGACAGCCCCCTGAATAAGGTGGCTCAACCATTACCATCTTCATCGATGGAAGATGATGACAAGAGTGGTAGTCAGGATAACTTCCAGAACGAAACAGTACAGTTAATGTACAGGTAGATGGCTATCATGCCCCCCAATCCCTGAGGAGAAGCTGAACCAAAACTTAATAAAAATCAAATACATTGTATTAGACAACTAGGACTCTCTGCCATGGCAATACAATGTGTTATGGTCATGGGGTCTCAAAGAGATACATGTTTGTGTTGACCCATACGAAACCTCAATGGTAGTATGCGCGACGCATATTTGGCCACCATGTCACATCATAGGTGCGAAATAATATATATCGATAGCGCGGGTAATCATTAATTACCTGCCGCATCGTTACGTCTGTATTTTTCTGCTTTTCGTCCGGAGCTATGACATTTCCGTGCGGTAGCTTTACCATTTTTCAGCTCAACGGCGCCATCCTCACCAAGATAATGACAAAGCACTCTTACAACATAACGGCGCCCCAGTTTATCCCTCAGGCTTCAGATTTCTACTTCGTGGAAAATATTGACATATGAGTTATACGACCCATTTCCTAGCGTTAACGCTGGCACTGCAAATAGCTGGCTGCGCATATGAGCCAAAGCAAGTCCAAGCGTCTCGACCCCTTGTTAATTCATCGGCTTCCAACGAGCATCAGCCTATGGCAGCAGAGATGCAGCAGGCCCTCAACACCTTGCCTCAAGGGGCGACGCTCAACACAAACAGCACTACATTCACCCTTGGTCAACGCTATGTATCTGCTCTGGGACGTGAGTGTGCTGAGCTATTTCTCAACAACATTCAAGGTCACTCACAGAGAAGTGCCGTATGCAAGAGTGAAGAAGATCTATGGTACTTGGTGCCCCAATTGGAACAGGCATCTATCGGCAACCTGTTGGCTGACTAATAAACTTGAAGGTAAACGTTTTGAAGACAATGAACATTCGTCAACTGAGTACCCTCCTGTTTCTCATCAGCACTTCTTGCCCTACCATGTCTGCCGCAGCACCTGACCAGGCACAACTCAGCGGACAGTCATTTGGCTATAGCCTCTCGGGGAGCACAGGCCCCCAACTCGGTGGCCAATCGGCCTTGAGCGCCCAGGCCAACACTAACTCGACGACAGGCAGCTTCACCCAGCAAAACCGACAAGGAATGTTATTGCCGGGCGAATCTGATGTGCGCAAACTGCTGCCACAGGCCGAGGCTGGACTCCCTCCCCCCTACGGCGCCAATCTCTTTGCGGGCGGATATGAAACAGAGCGCAGTGACGGCCTGAACGACAATTACCTGATAGCGCCGGGTGACAAACTGAATATCTGGATCTGGGGTGCCGTCAACTTCTCCAACGTCGTGACTGTCGATAATCAGGGCAATATCTTTATTCCCGATGTAGGGCCTATCAACGTCAAGAACGTGCCCGCCAACCAAGTGAATAACCTGGTCACCAGCAAGATTGGGGATGTGTTTACCAACAACGTCAATATCTATGTCAACTTATTGACCACTACTCCCGTCAGCGTCTTCGTCACCGGTCCGGTGATCCGCCCAGGCCAATATGCCGGGCAATCTTCCGACAGCGTGCTCTACTTCCTCAAGCGTGCGGGTGGCATCGACTCTGAACGGGGCAGCTATCGTCAGATCAAGGTGTTACGCCAAAATCAAGTCATCCAGCAGATCGATCTGTATGAATTCATGCAGCAAGGCAGAATGCCCAAGTTTTCGCTGAAGGATCAGGATGTGATCCTAGTGGAACCCCAGGGACCGATGATCAATGTGGCTGGCAAGGTACGCAATCCGTTCCGCTTCGAGTTGAAAGAGCGCAACACCTTGGGCTCCGAGCTGGTCAATTATGCCCTCCCCCTCGCCAAGGTGAGTCACGTCGGGATCATAGGTGATCGTCCAAACGGCCCTTTCTCCATTTATCTTCCTTACAAAGATTTTGCACAGGTGCAGCTTAAAGATGGGGACAAAGTCCTGTTCAACGATGACATGCATGCGCAAGTGTACGATGTGCAGGTCACTGGCAGTTATATGGGCCCCTCTTATTTCACCGTCCGCAAAGAGACCAAGCTGCACGACCTGCTTAACCACATTCCCATCGACCCCAAACTGGCGGACTACCAATCCATCTACCTGATGCGAAAGAGCGTGGCAGCCAGACAAAAAGAGATGCTGGATGAGTCGCTCAACCGACTGGAACGCAGCGTGTTCACCGCTCCCGCCAGTTCGGACGGGGAGGCTGCCATCCGCGCCAAAGAGGCCGAACTGGTCATGCAGTTTGTGGACAAGGCCCGCAAGATCCAGCCACTCGGCAAGGTCGTGGTATCGGATAAAGGCATCATCGCCAATATCCAGCTGGAGCAGGGCGACCAAATCGTCATCCCGAACAAGACAGACCTTATCCAGGTGGGTGGAGAGGTGCTGATGCCGCAAGCCGTGGTCTATAACGCCAATGCAGACCTCGACGACTATGTCGCGTGGGCAGGTGGATTTACCGAGCGTGCCAACGACAAGCGCATCGCCGTGGTCCATGCCAACGGATTGGTGGAGTTCAAGGGCCAGGGTAGTGTCCAGCCTGGAGACCAGATCTTGGTCTTGCCCAAGGTTGATAGCAAAACCATGCAATCCGTCAAAGACATCACCCAGATCATCTATCAGATCGCCGTGGCGGCGGACGTCGTACTGGGTAACTAACCTCCCGGATAAACAACAGACTCGTCCGATGGCGAGTCTGTCATAGGGTAAATGACCCAATGCATAAACCCATTCTCAATCAAACACCTCGCACACCCTTGCAGGTGCTGCGCGATGTGACCTTTGGTCTGCTTATCCGCGAGCTGAAGACCCGCTTCGGCAGCTATCGACTCGGTTATGCCTGGGCCTTGCTCGATCCCTTGCTGATCATCGGTGCATTTAGCCTGATCTTCGGGCTGCGCGGTCACAGTGGATTTGGTGGGGCGCCGGCCCCCTTGTTTATCACCGCCGGCTATCTGCCTTTTATTTTTTTCAAGAATGTCGTGAGCAAACTGCAATCGGCAGTCAGTGCCAACATGGGGTTGTTCTGCTACCGCCAAGTCACCCCCTTTGCCACCTTTGTTGCCCGTTTTATGCTCGAGATGATGGTAGGCATGATAGTGGGCATCATCCTGATCCTCGGGCTGCTCTGGTTCGGGTTCGATGCCATACCGGCCGATCCCTTGCAGGTTATTCTCGGTTATTTCCTGCTGATGATCTTCTCGTTTTCCCTCGGTATCGTCTTTTGCGTGCTCTGTAATCTGTTTCAAGAGGCGAATAAATTCCTCGATCTGTTGATGATGCCGCTGATGTTTATCTCCTGCGTGATGTATCCGCTGGCGGCCATACCCGCTCAGTACCAACACTGGTTTTTGTGGAACCCGCTGGTGCATGCCCTCGAGCTCATACGCAGTGGCTGGATTGCAGGCTACGCCAGCCCCAACGTTAGTTGGGCATATTTGTCCGGCATGACCTTGCTGCTGCTGACCTTTGCCATGAGCTGCTATCGCCTGAGCCATCGCCGGCTGATCGCCAGCTAAAGTGAAATTACATGATCATTCTTGACAATGTATCCAAGTACTACCCCACCAAATTTGGTCGCAACTATGTGTTGCGGGATGTGAGCATCGAGCTGCCGCGAGATCGCAATATCGGCATTCTGGGGGTTAACGGGGCAGGAAAATCCACCCTCTTGCGTCTGCTGGGAGGGATGGATACGCCCAATCAGGGCAAAGTCACCCGCTTGTGTCGTGTCTCCTGGCCCCTGGCACTCAGCGGTGGCTTTCAAGGCAGCATGACGGGACGGGAGAACACCCGTTTCGTCTGCCGTATCCACGGCGTGCGCGACACCCAGTCAGTGGAGGAGTGGGTCAAGGAGTTCTCCGAAATAGGCCAGCACTTCGAACTGCCGATCAAAACCTACTCCAGCGGCATGAAGTCCAAGTTTTCCTTTGCCGTCAGCATGGCCTTCGATTTTGATATTTATCTGACCGATGAAATCACCTCGGTGGGGGATGCTCGCTTCAAGCAAAAATGCATCGATACCTTCAATCAAAAGCGCGAGACGGCGAGCCTGATCATGGTGTCCCACGATATGAAAAACCTGCGTCAACAGTGTGACATGGGCATCTTGCTGCGCAACAGCACATTGGAAATCTTCGACAATATCGATGACGCCATCCGCATCTACCAGAATCTATAACAAGCAACAACTAACATGACTCAACCAATCAGACCGGAAAGACCCTCACGCCTGATGCGCAAACTGCGCAAGCTCGGCAATGAGCCTAAGCAGTTCTTTATCGACTCCAGCGGCTTCCAAATTGCCCACCGCTCCTGGCAGCAGAGCCTCAAGCTCGGCAGTTTTCTCTGGGTGCTGGCCTGTTTTACCATCGCGGCACTCTATCTCGGGGTGATCGCCTCTGACCGTTATGTGAGCCGGGCGGAGATCATCATCAAGCAGGCGGACCAGATCAAGATGCTGCCCGATGCCCTGTCGATGCTGGGTATAGGTGGCAGCAATCATCAGGATGTGCTGCTGATCCAGGATTACCTGAACTCATGGGATCTGCTGGCCAAACTGGACAAAGAACTTGATCTCAAGGCCCATTACCAGAGCGGCCAAGCCGACTATTTCTCCCGTCTCCCCCAGGATGTCAGCCGGGAAGATTTTATCGAATATTACCGCGATCACCTGACGCTGCGCCTGGACGAACTATCGGGTGTGCTCACCATCGAGTTGCAGGCGTTTGATCCCGAATATGGCCAGCAGGTGGTGGGGATGATGCTCAAGGAGTCCGAGCGTTTTATCAACAAGCTGGGGCACCAGGTGGCACTGGATCAGTTGGCCTTCGTCGAGAAAGAGGTCAATCGCGCCTATCAACGGCTACAGGATGAAAAGGCCAAGGTACTGGCGTTTCAAAACAGCCACCAGCTTATCAGCCCCGAATCCACCAGCAGCGCACGTCTCGGAGTAGTCAGCCAGATCGAAGCCGAGCTGGTAAACCAGCAGGCACAGCTCAAACAACTGCGCAGCTATATGAAAGAGAGCGCCCCTGCAGTCATCTCTGTGCAGAGCCGGGTCGATGCCCTAACCAGACAACTTGAGCAGGAGCGGGCCAAGCTGACCGGCCAGGACAAGAACGCCATGAATGAAGTCACCGCCGGCTATCTGGATGTACAGACCCAGGCAACTCTGGCGGCAGACCTCTACAAGACGGGTCTTATCAGCCTGGAGCAGGCCAGGGTCGAGGCATATCGCAAGCTCAAACACCTGCTGGTCATCAGTCACCCGAGCCTGGCCCAAGATGCGGAATACCCTCGCCGTCTCTACAACCTGGCCACCGTCGGTGTACTGTTGTTCCTCTTCTATGGGTTGATCGTAATGGGCCTCGCCACCCTGCGTGAGCACCAAGACTGATAGTGCGACTGAATCACCACCGGTTTTCGAGCATCGCCTTCATCTCTGATGGCCGGAAACTAGCAAAAATATTACCGAGGCGCCTGATCAAGGCGCCATATTGGCAAAAGAATTCATGCCCCTGTCATATCTGCGTGTGAATGTCGTGAGCCCAACGTTATTTAAGCTGTGAGTCAACTATTTTGTATAAAAATAAACGTCCGCGCATTGCGCTAGTGGCGGACCAATTCACGACATTCAGCCTGACACCCGATGCAGACCTGATTCATATCACGCCATTGGATTGGCAATGGAAATTAAGGTTCTATAAGCCCGATTTTTTATTTGTTGAATCTGCCTGGCGAGGCTACAAAGACAGCTGGAAAGGGAAAATAGCCAGTTATGCTCACAGTTCCCCCAATAAACCGGAGCTGAGCAGGTTGGTAGAGTTTTGTCGCAAGCGAAAGATCATCACCATATTCTGGAACAAGGAAGACCCCTTCCATTTCGAACGTTTTGCTGATGCCGCAGCCCTGTTTGATGTGGTCTACACCACGGATGCCGACTCACTGGATCGTTACCGGGCTTTGCCTCATCAGAGCTTTCAACATATCGGCGTGCTGATGTTTGCCGCCCAACCGCACTGGTATCAACCAGCCGGTGCAGGAGAGCGAGGACCGGGTATCGCCTTTTTGGGTGGCTATTATGGCAATGAGCTGGCCGAGCGCAGTCGGGCTCAGGAAGAATTACTGTATGCGCTGCGAGACCAAGGGCTGATTATTTTCGATCGCTTCTGGCAGAAAAATAATGGTTGCAGTTATCCGAATACATTGCAGCCCTACTGCAAACAGGCTATTTCACCAGCCTTGGTAGCCAAGGCTTATCGGCAATACCAGCTTTATTTGAATATCAATACCATCAGCCAGTCGCCGACGATGTTGTCACGTCGGGTATTCGAGTTGGCGGCGGCGGGTTGCTCTGTGATCAGCACCCCTTCGCTGGCCATGGATAATATTTTTGGCAAGAGCATTATCGCGGTGCCGGATGGAGAAGCGGCGCGAGAGTGGAGTGTACGATTGCAGAACGATGTTCGACAGAGAAGCGAACTCGGCAAGCAAGCCAGGGATATAGTGCTGGCACAGCACACCTGGCAGCACCGGCTGACACAGCTCAATCATGAGCTCAGCCTTTATTAAGTAGTTTGGAACAAAACGAAACTTAATTATTTCACACGGGAGTGAATATTATGCCAACGAAAATGCTGCGGGTATTGATGGTGTTCGGGACCAGACCCGAAGCCATCAAGATGGCCCCGATCGTCAAGGCCTTCCAGGCCAATCGCAAGATTGACGTGCGGGTCTGTGTCACCGGACAACACAGAGAGATGCTGGATCAGGTACTCAATCTGTTTGAAATCAAGCCTGACTATGACCTCAACATCATGAAGCCAGGCCAGGATCTGACCGATGTCACTACGGCCATCTTGCAGGGATTGAAACCGGTATTTGCCGAGTTCAAGCCGGATCGCATCCTGGTTCACGGCGACACCGCCACCTCCTTCGCCGCCACCCAGTCTGCCTACTACCACAGGGTTGCCGTTGGCCACGTCGAGGCTGGTCTTCGCACCGGCAATATCTACTCCCCCTGGCCCGAAGAGGGAATGCGCCGTCTCACCGGCGGCATCGCCGACCAACACTACACCCCGACCGTCAGCTCCCTGAAGAACCTCATCATGGAGAACATCGCCCCCGAGACCATCTTTATCACCGGCAACTCGGTGATCGATGCCCTGCTGGATGTCTCGGCGAAGATCGATGGCGACGCCGCTCTCAACGGCGACTTGGCCGCCCGCTTCCCCTTCCTCGACGCCAGCAAGAAGATGGTACTGGTCACCGGTCACCGCCGTGAGAACCACGGCGAAGGCTTCGAGCGCATCTGCAGGGCGCTGGCTGAACTGGCCAAGCGCGATGATGTGCAGATCGTCTATCCGGTGCACCTCAACCCCAACGTGCAGGAGCCGGTCAAGCGCAACCTGACCGGATTTGACAACGTGCACCTGATTGAGCCTCAGGACTACCTGCCATTCGTCTACCTGATGAAGCGCAGCTACCTCATCCTGACCGACTCGGGCGGTATTCAGGAAGAGGCGCCAACCCTGGGCAAGCCGGTGTTGTGCATGCGCGACACCACAGAGCGACCGGCGGCCGTCAAGGCCGGTACGGTGCGTCTGGTGGGCACCTGCGATGCGACCATAGTGGCAGAGACCACTCGCCTGCTCGATGACGAACTGGCCTATCAAGTCATGAGTCATGCCAATAACCCTTACGGGGATGGCAAGACCAGCCAACGTATTGTGGATGCCGTGCTTGGTCTGGGTGGCGCCCTGGGTCAGCAGATCGACAGCAGCCTGCAAGTTGCCTGATAAACAATATTAAAAACCACACGAGGGGTGGGTAGCCCCTCCAATATGTTGAGAGCACATACATCATGAAATTTGAGACTATCTCCGTCATCGGTCTGGGTTATATCGGCCTGCCGACAGCCGCCGTCATCGCCAGCAACGGCATTCGCGTCATCGGGGTCGATGTCAACCAGCATGCGGTAGATACCATCAACCAGGGCAAGATCCATATCGTTGAGCCAGGTCTGGAAGAGCTGGTCAAGCAAGCGGTCGCCGATGGTCACCTGAGCGCACACTCCGCCCCGCAGAAGGCCGATGCATTCCTGATCGCCGTGCCCACCCCGTTTAAAGGCGACCAACACGAGCCGGATCTTAAATACATCGAGAGCGCCTCGCGTGCCCTGGCCCCGATCCTCGAGAAGGGAAACCTGGTAGTGCTGGAATCCACCTCGCCGGTTGGCGCCACCGAACAGATGGCCAAGTGGCTGGCGGAAGAACGCAGCGATCTGACCTTCCCGCACACCGTCGCGAAAGGTCAGACCCCTGACATCTTTGTGGCGCACTGCCCCGAGCGCGTGCTGCCTGGTCAGGTGATCCGTGAGCTGGTCGAGAACGATCGCATCATCGGTGGCATGGATGCAGCCAGTACCCAGGCGGCCACCCAGGTGTACAAGATGTTTGTGAAGAAGGGTGAGTGCATCGCTACCGAAGCGCGCACCGCCGAGATGAGCAAGCTGACCGAGAACGCCTTCCGCGACGTCAACATCGCCTTTGCCAACGAACTGTCGCTGATCTGTGATAAGCAGGGCATCGATGTGTGGGAGCTGATCTCGCTGGCCAACCGCCACCCGCGTGTCAACATTCTGCAGCCGGGCTGCGGCGTAGGCGGTCACTGCATCGCGGTCGACCCCTGGTTTATCGTCAACCAGAACCCGGATACCGCCAAGATCATCCATCAGGCGCGCCTGATCAACGACTACAAGCCCCACTATGTGGTCGAAAAGGTCGAGCAAGCCATCGCCGGTCTGGCCAACCCGAAGATCGCCTGCCTCGGCCTGGCCTTCAAGCCGGACATCGACGATCTGCGCGAGAGCCCGGCACTGGATATCACCAAGACCCTGGCGAGCAACCCGGCCTACCAGATCCTGGCCGTTGAACCCAATATCGAGACCCTGCCGCCGGTGCTGGAAAATCGTAATAATGTCACGTTGGTATCGATTTCTGATGCGTTAAACAATGCAGATTTAGTCCTTATTCTTGTCAAGCACAAACAATTCATTGGCATCAATGCATCCGATATAAAAAATGCAAAGCAACTGAATTTTGTTAACGCATAAAAACAACTTTATAAGGAAAAGTGGGCATTAATGTCCACTATTTTACTATGAAAGCACGGCAAAAAAAGAAATTTATAAAAAAGAACATTGTAGCACCTGTAAATAACCAGCAACTTTCTAGCGAAAGTGATTTATTAGTTCAACAGCCTAAGGTATCAGACGAAAAAAACTTAATACTATTCAAAGAAGAACTAGCGCAGCTACATAATGAGATAATGAGTCAGAAAGAGCATTTTCTCCTAATTTCTAAAATATTGCAAAAAAAGCAACATGATTATTTGAAACCTCTTATTGCCGAAAATCAACAACTTGCTATTTCGGCTGAAAGGGATGGAATAAACAAAACTATCTTTAATGCTCTAAAAGAGCATGTGTATACATTAGAAATAAAAAATCATGAATTACAGGTAGAGATTGAGAAAGAAAAGGAACGTACTTTCAAAGCAAAAAACTCTCTTTCCTTCTTGCTAGGAAATACATTGATAATGTATCGCAAGAATAACGAGAGTTTGCTTTCATTGTTCATAAAATTAACTAAAATCAATAAAATAGCAAAAGAACGGCGCAATACTAACAAAGTCATAACTCAATCCTCTCGGCCCTTTAAAGCGCAGAAAAATTTCACTCAGGAATACTACCAATCAAAGCTGAAATTATTTACAAATCTCGGTGAGAATGAATACATACCCCTTGATAAGACACCTACTTGGTTTAGCTTCACACCAATAGGAACCACCGAATTAATTTTTCGTTTTTACCCACACTCACCTGAAAAAATAAATTATAAAGATCTTCTTGCTAGAATCATTTACCTAAATGATGACGGCAATGAAATTAATGGCTCTATTCCTGGAACATATATTTCGTCTACCGTCGGTAGATATATTTACCTTGATATATTCAAGAATGAAGATTTTGTTGAGCTAAAATTCACTCCTCCATCTTCAGCTGTATCGATTCTAGTTGGACTCCAAATATGGAATTCCAAAGACAGTATTAGGATTACAAACAGCTTTAATCATCGCGGTGTCGAAAAAGAAATCGACTTACTTCATGATGATACAGATTTCATGTCTTTGCTGGATGGTGTAAGCATTATCATTCCAAGTTACAAAGGCAATAACACAATTCCGGATATGCTTCATTCAATTCTCCAGCAAACATTTCCGAAGTCACTGATACAACTTGTGATTATTGTTAATGGCGATGACACAAGTTCGATTCCTTTATATGAAGATTTCAAAATAAAAAATAATGATATAGATGTAGTTATATATCATGATGTAATGCCTAGCGCATCTAATGCGAGAAATGTTGCTATTGGCTATGCAAATCGCAAATACACATTGTTCTTAGATAATGATGACATGATCACAGAGAACTATATCCAGTCTCTGTATGATAAAAGATCACCAAATAGTATTACTATCAGTGGAATTCATGACATCAATGAACGTGGCGATATAATCAAAGATAACAGTGCCAATAACCAGTATTTACTAGCGTCAATAAAAACATCGATTTCATATAATGACGTGACGGCAATCACGACTATGATTGCATGCAAACTTCTTCCGACTCATAACCTTAAGAAAATTAGTTTTGTACCACATCTACGCAGTGGTGAAGACGTTGTATTCTTCTGTGACTACATATCTAAATTCAAACCAAAAATCACTGCAGTACCAGAATCAGATAATGCATTCTATATTAGAAGGATTACGCAAAACTCTGTTTCAAGACAGAAATCGACTTTTGATTTTTGTATCCGCCAACGACTACAGGTAATAAAGGAGCTGAAGTCATTACAGGACAAATCTGACGATAAAGAGCAGTTTGGATTTATTCAATCTAAAATAAATGCACAGTCTACTTTCATAAGGGATTTTATAAATGAGTCGCCAGAGTATAAGGAAGAGTTAATCCTTGAGCTCAAATCTTTATCGCTCGAAGACTTCTCATATGAAGTAATCAATAGAGGGAAGGCTAAGTCTCTCATCATCTCTTATTGTTTTCCACCCTATGTCGATACAAGTGCTTGCGTTATGGCCAAGCGACTTAGAGCTGATGGGAAAATTGTCGATGTTGTGCATAACAATATGAGCAAGGTGAGAAATACTTCTAACGATCTCAACCTCCTTGTTAACGATTTGATAGAGCAGCGTAAGGTAGTTAACACCCCATCCACTTTTGCTAACTGGTCAGGCATTTACGGTTTTGCGATTGAAACACTGAAGTGGGCAACAAGAAAACAATCTAGCTATGAAGATGTTTACAGTCGAGCTATGTGGCCCGCATCCCATTTTGCTGCATTCCTTGTAAAAAAAGAAGATCCTGCGATTAAATGGATAGCCGAGTTTTCCGACCCAATTTTGTGGGATATAAAATCGCAAGAAAGATATTCCAAGCTCGACCTCAACTTCATCAAGGAGAATGTGCTTGGTAAGTCAATAATAATTGACACCCTTCTATTTAAATATAAAGATAATGATAATCTCTACTTGTGGTGTGAACTTCTCCCCTACCTTTTTGCTGACGAAATAATTTTTACTTGCGCTAATCAACGTGATTACATGCTTTCAATGATAAAAGACTTGGAAATCAAGAACCTTGCACTCAATAAATCAAGAATCTCTCAACATCCTACACTAGAAAATTTTTACTATAACCTAGGGAATTCAACGTACCCACTAAATAAAAAGATAAAAAATATTGGCTACTTTGGCGCATTTTATTCAAAGCGAAATCTTGATGATATTGTCCATGCTTTAAAAAAATACAAAGAACATGGTCATGATAATATTCTTCTACATGTTTTCACAGAACAAAAAGATGATGCATCTCATTTCGTAAATGCTAATGGCCTTTCTGACATGATTAAGATCAATGGCTATCTTGACTATCTTGACTTCCTTAAAGTAATCAAGGAGTTTGATTGCTTGATAGTCAATGATGCTGAAGTCTCTAAAGAAAAAGGGATAAATCCCTATCTGCCATCAAAAATCAGCGATTACATTGGCTCTGGTGCAAAGGTTTGGGCCTTATGTGAAGAAAATAGTGAATTAAGTAAACTTAAAGAAGTTAGCATGAAGTCTATAATTGGTGATTCACACGCTGCATATAAATTACTTATTGAGATGGGAAGCGATGTTAAATAAAAAATTTGCAATTGGGATCAGGTGCCATAAGATTTCAAGTGAAGAATTGAGAGTATATAATTGCTTACAGAATGACTTCGGCATAAATGAAGATGACATCTTTTTTATAGTTGACGACTCCACCTCAGACAAGTGCTATGAAAATTACGAAAACATTGTGTCATTAAGTGACTACACCAATAAAAAAAACCTAATCTTACCTAATAGATTCGGCTGGTTATGTGGTGATTTATTTTACTATGCATTCAAGGAGCACGTGGATAGAGCGATGTATTGGCTATTGGAGCCAGATATCGATTTCGGGAACAATTGTAAAAACTTTTTTTTAGACCTAAATAATAATGATATGGACTTTTTAGCACCAAGATTTGGCCCTGCCAATCCAAGCGGGTATTGGACTAAGACAGGTTTATCTATATCAGATGATGTATACTCATGTTCGTTCCCCATTACTAGGATGAGCAAAGCAGCAATTTTAATTTGTGAAGATTATCGAATTAAGTCTTTTAGTTCCAAATCACAAACACAATGTCCAAACGATGAAACATTTGTCTCCACCATTGCTATTAAAAGCAAATTAAAATGCTTTGATTTATCTGCAATCTCAGGATTGAACTTTTCTTGCTTCAGTACCACCATCCCGTTGATCAACACAGCCATTAAAAAAGCCAATCATATCTACCATCCATTTCTACCATGGGAGGACTATCTGGCAAAGTTTCAGTCAAGATTCGAGCCAGCCCTTAGAAATGGTACGCATTCCAACTTTATTGAAAAAAGCCTCTCTGGATTATCGAAAGAACAACTTCTTAAAATAAGTGAGATAATATGTCTAAGTTTAAAAAAAGATTTAAAAATCGACGAATAATATCTATTTTAAACGTTAATTTAAAATAACTTAGTACCTTAGTAAAAACACGAGTTACATTAATATATATCAAAAATTATTACCTTTCCATGCGGGTGATTATTTATTGAGCGCGGCATGTCAAGCCGACAATTAGCCAACATATATTTAGATCACTAAGCATTTAATTGATAGCTATTACCTACTGTTAACTTAACACCTATTTCAGGGCGTGGTATGAAAATAAAAAAAGCGGTATTTCCTGTCGCGGGTATGGGTACCCGCTTCCTGCCCGCGACCAAGGCATGTCCGAAAGAAATGCTACCCGTCGTGGATAAACCACTGATCCAGTATGCAGTTGAGGAGGCCATTGCCGCCGGTATAACCGACCTGATCTTTGTTACATCCTGGACCAAGCGTGCCATCGAGGATCACTTCGATAGCAACTTCGAGCTTGAGTACAAGCTCGAGCAAGCCGGTAAAAAGGCGTTGCTCGATACCGTCAAGAACATCATTCCCGCCGGCGTCAACTGCTTCTATGTTCGTCAAACTGAAGCCCTGGGGCTGGGCCACGCCGTACTGTGTGCCAAGCAGATCGTCGGTAACGAGCCGTTTGCCGTGTTGCTGGCTGACGACATGATCCACTGTGACAAGACTCCCTGCCTCGACACCATGATTGGCCTTGCTGGCGAGAGCCATTGCTCGGCCGTGGCTGTAGAAGCCGTACCGATGGAAAAAGTCAGCCAGTATGGTGTCATTGCGCCGCAAGCGGTGAGCGAACGCCTGTATAAACTCAATGGCGTCGTGGAGAAACCGCCCCGTGAGGAGGCGCCATCCAACCTCTCCATCGTCGGACGTTATGTACTGCAGCCACGCATTTTTGAGCTGCTTGAGCAGACCCAGCGCGGGGCCGGTGGTGAGATCCAGTTGACCGATGCCATTGCCGATTTGCTCAAGAAGCAAGAGGTCATGGCTTACGAGTTTGACGGTATCCGCTACGACTGCGGCAGCAAACTGGGCCATATGAAAGCCAACATTGAATATGGCCTGCGCCATCCCGAGTTGTCGGACACGCTGCGAGCCTATCTCGAAGAACTGCTGGCACACTGAACGTAGGGCACCATGTCGCGAGATCTCAGCGTTATTACACCGTTCCACTTTCAGCAGAATGGGCGGGGTAGTCTGGATTCCGCGGTAAAGAGACTGGAGGCATGCCTCCAGTCTCTTTTTATCGCAGGTGATCTGGATATTTTGATTCCGACCAACCAACACCATCTGCTAACAGGGCGGCTTGATGCCCGGATATTGGAAGACTCACAGCCCCTTCCTATCTACTCGCCGGGGCTGGCTCGCTGTCATGGCATTGAGCGCAGTACCACACGTTCGCTCTTCATCCTGGATGCGGACCTTCTCTGCTCACAGCAATTGGCCGAGCAGCTTCCCGCTCGCAGCCGATTGTGTGCTTACGAAGGGCAACCCGCCTTTGAGATGTACCCCTGCCTCTATCTGACCAAGGAAGAGACCGAGCGCTTTGACGGCGATTTTCAGGGCTGTCTGGAGTCCTTCTTGCGCGGGGAGAATCACAGGGTGGAGGGGATCGCCCTGGCCAGCAGCTGCCTGCTGATGAACCGCGAGTGGTTCTTGCAACTGGGCGGCTTTGACGAGCGCTTTGTGGGCCATGGGGGCGAGGATCTGGAGCTTATCGACCGGCTTACCCGTCACTATCCCATTGGGCCGCGGCCGGATGACTATGCCCTCAATATCAAGGCGCAGCATCCAGGGGACTATCAGGGCTTTCGTCGCTATTTCAGCTACTATGCCCTCCCCCACCTGTTTGCCGGTCGCTTCCTGGTGCATCAGTGGCACCCGCGTCCATTGACCCATCCCTATCATCGTCGCCGTGCAGGCAACGACGCCATGCTGGAACAGATGTTGTCACGCAGCGAGGCTGAGCGAGGCCCTCTTAAGGGGCCCGTGGTGCCCTGCAATGACCTCAATGGCGAGCTGCCGGACTTTCGGGAGTGGATGATCCACCTGCAGGAAGAGGCGGGGTATCCCGTCAGTGATTACCCGGGACTGTTACGTTGGCAGGATGGGATCACGCTCAAGCGCCCGCTGTGGCGCAAAGTTCGCAAGCTGTACCTCAACCCACGGGCTTTTTTCAAAGACATGTTCAAGCCCGCGTCTCGCTGAACTCTTTTTATCTGAGTATTTTGCATGACTCTATGGACTCAATCTGGCGGCATTATGGCCCGCAGCGCCCAGATCAGCGCCTGCCTTGACCAGCCGTTGGCGCGCCTTGTTTCCCCTGATTCCCCCCAGCCGGGGGATGCGCTGATTGGCTGGGGCCAGAAGGCCAATGCCCGCCAGATCAAGCAGCAGGCGCAAGATCTGGGCCTGCCCTATTGGCACCTGGAAGATGGCTTTATCGGCTATATCGGCCATCCTGCCAATGGCGGCAAGGCGGTATCCCTTATCGCCGATCCGGTCGGCATCTATTACGATGCCCGCCAGCCCAGCCGGCTCGAACAGCTGATCGCCACCCCCAATGACGCCGCCATGCTGGCGCGAGCCGAACGGCTTGTCCACGAGCTGGTGCGCCTTGGGGTCACCAAATACAACTGCTATGCCGAGCGACCCACCTCTCTCTCAAGTTATTCGTCACCCAGCCTGATGGTGAAGGATGTCGCCGGGCTGCCCGCGGCGCTGGCCCAGCGCCTGCGGCAAGACGGCAGGCCCAGAGTCTTGCTGGTGGATCAGGTGGCCGGGGACCTCTCCATTCCCGGCGCCCTGGCCAGCGAGGCGGACTTTATCGCCATGGTGGAAACGGCACGGCGCAATCATCCCGATGCTCGCCTCTTGCTGCGCACCCACCCGGACACCCGCTTTGGCAAGAAGAGTGGCGTGCTGGCCAGACTGAGACCGAGCGATGTAGAGATCGTTGCCGACCATTGTCATCCCCATGCCCTGCTCAATCTGGTGGACGCCGTATACACAGTGTCATCCCAGCTCGGCTTCGAGGCGCTCCTGCTGGGCAAACCCGTGTATTGCTTCGGCATGCCGTTTTATGCGGGGTGGGGTCTGACCCAGGACAGCAAACAGTGTGAACGCCGCACCGTTCAGGTGTCACTGCCCCAGCTAGTGGCGGCGGCGCTGATCTGCTATCCCCGCTATCTGGATCCCGTGATTGGCCAACGCTGCGAGGTGGAAGAGGTGATCGCCATCATCGCCCGCCAGCAGAAGACAGCCCCCCGTTGGCGCAGGCTCTATCTGGTGGGGTTCTCTTTGTGGAAGCGCGCCTTTATGCAGGCCTTCTGCCAGCCCTTGGCCGAAGAGCTCTGCTTTGTGCGCAAGCCGCCAAAACGGCTGACCGGTGACGAGCAGGTGCTGGTATGGGGCAGTCGTTACCCAGAGCTCACCTCGGCCATCCGGGTGGAGGATGGCTTTATCCGTTCCAAGGGGCTGGGCTCCAACCTGTGTCGCCCCTCTTCCCTGTCGCTGGATCCGGTCGGGATCTATTTCGACAGCCGCAGCCCCAGCGGGCTTGAACAGTTGCTCAATTACCAGGAGCTGACCCAGTCACAGCTCGACCGGGGTGAGCAACTGCTCACTCTGCTGCGCCAAAACAAGGTGAGCAAGTATAATGTCGGCGCGCCGACGCACTTCACGCCCCCCGCCGATGGCCGTCCCCTGGTGCTGGTGGTGGGTCAGGTGGATGGGGATGCCTCCATCCTGACCGGTAGCCCGACCATTCGCAGCAACGAGCAGTTGCTCTGGGCGGTGCGCGCCGCCAAGCCAGAGGCCCACATCCTCTACAAACCCCACCCGGATGTGGTGGCGGGCAATCGGGCCGGCGCCATTTCTGCAGCCTGTCTGGCGGAGTGCGTGGACAGCCAGGTGCTGGATATCGGCCTCACCAGCCTCTACCCCCACGTGGATGAACTGCACACCATGACCTCCCTGAGCGGCTTCGAGGCGCTGGTACAAGGGGTCAAGGTGACGACCTGGGGTCAGCCCTTCTACAGTGGCTGGGGGTTGACCACGGATGCCCATCCCCCGGCCCGGCGCCAGCGCAAGCTCCCCCTGGCGGCACTGGTCTATCTGACGCTGGTGGCCTATCCGCTCTATATCGATTGGCAGAGCGGACTCTGGATAAGCCCGGAGCAGTTGATCCGCCAACTGGCCGCGCAAGGTCAATCCTCCGGCCACAAGTCGAGCCGCTGGCAACGCTGGCAAGTCAAGCTGAGCTATCTGGCGCAAGCCCTACTGCAACGCCCTTCCTTTCCCCAGTTGATGAGATGAGTCGTACATGAAGATTTTGCTGCTGCAAGGACCGCTGGGCCCCTTCTTTCAGAGCCTCAGCCAGGCGCTTTCCGACGCCGGTCACGAGGTCTACAAGATCCATTTCAACGGGGGGGATGAGTGCTGGCGCTGCGTAGGCCATAACGAACGCTTCACCGGCAAGCCGGAGACCTGGAACACCTTCTTTCGCCGCTTTATCAAGCGCCATGGCATCGACAGCCTCATCTGTTACGGTGATTGCCGTTATTACCACCAGCAGGCCATCCGTATTTGCAAGCTGAAAAAAATCCGCGTCTGGGCCATGGAGGAGGGCTATCTGCGTCCCGACTTTGTGACGCTGGAGCAAGGAGGCGTCAACGCCTTCAGCCCTCTCTATGCCAAACGTGACTCCCTGGCCGAGATGACCTGGCCAACCCCTTACGAGGCGCGGCTGAAGGTGGGCAAAACCTTCGCCCGCCGGGCCTGGTATGCCAGCCGCTACCACATCAACAAGAGTCTTTTACGCTGGCGCTATCCCCATTTCGTCAATCACAGACCCTGGAGCCTCTATCAGGAGGCCAGGGGCTGGGTGGCGGGGGGCCTGGTGAAGTGGAAGCACAGATGGAGCGACCACTCCCTGCTCAAGGCCCTGCCCCGGCATCAGGGGCACATCTTCTTCGTGCCCCTGCAGGTCACCGAAGACTTTCAGATCCGTGAACATTCGGATTTGAGCGGGGTGGAAGAGATGATCGCCCAGGTGATGAACTCCTTCGCCGAGCACGCCCGCCGCGAGGATGTACTGCTGTTCAAACACCACCCCATGGATCGGGGCTATGTCAGCTATCAACCCCAGATCAACCGGCTTATCACGCTGCTCGGGCTGGAAGGACGGGTGTTCTATGGTTATGAACTGCCACTGCCCACCCTCTATCCGCTGCTCAAGGGGGTCATCACCATCAACAGCACGGTTGGCCTCTCCGCGCTGCTGCACCAGGTACCCACCTACTGCATGGGGAGGGCCCTCTACGACCTGCCAGGGCTCACCACCCGGGGCACGCTGGCGAAGTTCTGGCACAAGCAGAGCCCGGTTTGCAGCGAGACCTTCGAACGGATGCGTCAGTCATTGCTGCATCTGACCCAGCTCAATGCCAGCTTCTACCGTCATCTGGACATGGGTGCCATGGCCGTGGTGAACAAGATAGGCCAACACAATGAGCAATCGGCTTCTGTCCAGAAGAGCAAACGCCAAACCCTCTCTTCCGGCGTTGTCGGGGCCTTGAGCATGACCATCCTGAGCGCATTTTGCCTTTTGACCGAGGAGATGCTGACACCGATGACCATGCTCTGACTCATACCGAGCAGGAAAAAGCCCGCGGATGCGGGCTTTTTTGCAGGTGGCGGTTACACGCTGCGGGGGCGCAGGTGGGCGTGCCAGCGGGCCTCCCACTTCTTGAACAGCCAGACGATGGCGAAGGTGAGCAGCATGTAGAGCAGGCCGGCGGTCAGGAACGCCTCGAACGGGCTGTAGTAGCGGGAGTTGATGATCCGCGCGGCCCCCGTCAGGTCGACTATGGTGATGATGCCCGCCACCGCCGAACCCTGCAGCATGAAGATCACCTCGTTGCTGTAGGCGGGCAGCGCACGGCGAAACGAGTTGGGCAGTATGATGCGGGTGAGGGTCTGCCAGCGGGTCATGCCGAAGGCGCTCGCCGCCTCTATCTGCCCCTTGGGCATGTTCATCACGGCGCCCCGCACTATCTCGGCGGTGTAGGCACCGGTGTTGAGGGTGAACGCCAGCAGGGCGCAGAACCAGGCCTCGGAGAAGAGGGACCAGGCCGCGCTGTTCTTCAGCCACTCCCACTGGGCGGCGCCGTAGTAGATGATGAAGAGCTGCACCAGCAGCGGGGTGCCGCGGAAGAAGTAGATATAGGCCCAGATCGGTCCCTTGATCAGCCAGTTGCGGCTGTTACGCAGTATGCCCATGGGCACCGCCAGCAGGAGCCCCAGCATGAGGGAGGCCGCCACCAGCCAGATGGTGGTGTAGAAGCCCTCCCAGTAGGTGGGCCACTCCGTGAGAATGATCGAGAAATCCATGGCTTACCTCGTCTTGATCGTGATGTAGATACGCTCGGCACTGACACCGCAACGATCACAGTAAACGAATGACTGCATTGAATACGGCATGGCTTACCTCGTCTTGATCGCGTAGTGACGCTCGGCCCACTTGAGCGCCGAGGTAGAGACTGCGGTGAAGATCAGGAAGATCAGCGCCACCGCCATGTAGAAGGTGAACGGCTGCTGGGTCGAGCCCGCCGCGAGCGACGCCTTGCGCACCATGTCATCGAGCCCGATGATGGAGACCAGGGCCGTGGTCTTGAGCAGTACCAGCCAGTTGTTGCCAAACCCCGGCAGGGCGTGGCGCATCATCTGGGGGAAGAGGATCCGCACAAACACCTGGCTCGCCCGCATGCCAAAGGCGCGCGCGGCCTCGAGCTCTCCCTTGTCCACCGCCAGGATGGCACCGCGGAAGGTCTCGGTCATGTAGGCGCCGAAGATGAAGCCGATGGTGGCCACCCCGGCCGCAAACGGGCTGATGTCGATGTAATCCGGCAGCAACGAGACCCACTCCTGGTTCGGATTGCTCTCGAGCAGGTAGTTGTTGTACGCCTCGTTGACCCAGGTGCAGATCCCGTTGATGAGGACCTGACCGCCGAAGAACAGCAGCATCATCAGCACCAGATCCGGGATGCCGCGAATGACGGTGGTGTAGGCCGCCGCGATGCCGCGCGCCCACTTGTAGGGGGAAAGCTTGGCCAGGGCCCCCAGCATGCCGAGCACCAGGGCCAGCAGCAGGGAGGCGATCGCCACCTCCAGGGTGATCCAGGCCCCCTCCAGCAGGGAGGTTTCGTATCCTTTCAAATCAAACATATGCAATGCAGCTCCATCGCAATCGGGCCCGTCACTCCCAGCGGAAGGCAACGGGCCCGATGACTACTGACGGGATCAACCTGTCGTTGTTCGCCTGACGTTGACTTACTCGCCGTACACGTCGAAGTCGAAGTACTTGTCGTTGATTTCCTTGTACTTGCCGTTGGCGCGCAGGGCCAGGATGGCGGCATTGAATTTCTCTTTCAGATCCTTGTCTGCCTTGCGCACAGCGATGCCGGCACCCTCGCCAAACCACTTGGGATCGGTCAGTTTCGGGCCGATGAACTCGAAGGCATCACCGCCCTCTTTCTTCAGCAGGCCATCGCTGATGGCGGCGGAGTCGGCCATCACGTAATCGACGCGGCCGGACTTCAGGTCGAGATAGGCCTCATCCGCGGTGCCGTAGCGCTTGATGGTGGCATTGGGGAAGTTGTCGGTGATGTAGGTGTCCATGGAGGTGGCACGCTGCACGGCGATGGTCTTGCCATCCATGAAGGCCTTGTCCAGCTGGATCTCGGTGCCCTTCTTGGCGGCGAAGCGGGCCGGAATGTGCTGGTACTTCTGGGTGAAGTCCACCTTCTTCTTGCGTTCTTCGGTGATGTCCATGGTGGCGATGATGGCGTCATACTTGCGCGACAGCAGCGCCGGAATGATGCCGTCCCAGTCCTGCTTGATCAGGGTGCACTTCACCTTCATCTCCTCGCACAGGGCGTTGGCGATGTCGATGTCGAAGCCTTTCACCTCGCCGCTCGGCTCGGTCCAGGAGAAGGGAGGATAGGCCCCTTCCACCCCGATCCGCACCTCTTTCCACTCCTTGGCCATCAGGCTACCGGAACACAGGGCCGTCATCACGGCAGTCGCCAGCATCAGCTTGTTCATGTATCTCTCCTTGATAAACACGTCGATCGTTGAAAGTACGGAAATAGCATCCCGTCCATCAATAGATGGAGGAGATGAATTGCTTGAATCGCTCCGACTTGGGATGAGCGAAGATCTCCTTGGGATTGCCCTCCTCCTCCACCCGCCCCTGATGCAGGAACATCACCTTGTTCGACACGTCGCGGGCAAACGACATCTCGTGGGTCACCACCATCATGGTGCGCCCCTCTTCCGCCAGCTCGCGCATCAGGCCGAGGACCTCGCCCACCAGCTCGGGGTCGAGGGCCGAGGTCGGCTCGTCGAACAGCATCACTTCCGGCTCCACCGCCAGCGCACGGGCGATGGCCGCCCGCTGCTGCTGGCCACCCGAGAGGTGCCCGGGGTAGTAGTCGCGTCGCTCCCAGAGCCCGACCCGGTTCAGCAGATGCTCCGCCTTGGCGATGGCCTCGGCACGGGGCACCTTGAGCACCTGGATGGGCACTTCGATGATGTTCTGCATGATGGTCATGTGCGACCAGAGATTGAAGCTCTGAAACACCATGGCCAGCCGGCTGCGGATACGCTCCACCTGGCGCATGTCCTCCGGCAGCCGCTCGCCGGAACGACTGGTCTTCATCCGGATCAGTTCCCCATGCAGGGAGACGCTGCCCGACGAAGGGGTTTCAAGCAGATTGATACAGCGTAGAAAGGTCGACTTCCCCGAACCCGAGGAGCCGATGAGGGAGATCACATCCCCCTTGTGGGCCGTCATATCGATGCCCTTGAGCACTTCGTGGGTGCCAAAATACTTGTGCAGATCACGAACTTCCAGTGCGGCAACGTCGCTCATCCATTACAACCTTGTCTGTCCCTAGACGCCGCTTCGGCGTGACACCACCACCGGAACATTTAACAAAACGTTAACCGATGGCAACCTTCAGCGAAAATATCATTCAGGTAGTTAAAAAACAATACAGAACCGAGGTATTTGGTGGTTTATCTGTATTTTTATTGGCCTGACCGGTATTTTTCAGCACTTTGTCTGCATAAAATGCATTTTTTGTCACCGGTGCCATACCGACCTTTTATACCCGCAACGCACTGGTGGCAAGAATATTCCACCATCCACGCCGGATGTCACCCAAAATGACTTTATTCATCCGACATAGTCACCACCGTCGCACAATTTTACGAGGATGGAATTGATTTTACTGGCGATGTGCCCCCCATCCCGGGACCTTGCCCCTCCCCTCCCTCCTCAAAAAAACATAACAATGTTATAAAAAAGGCCCGTATGGGGCACTCAAACACCGGGATATGTGACACAGACGCAACAAGTCGTGATAAGGTGCCGTTTCTCCCAGTTTTGTGACCGAGGCCCCGATGTTGCTCAATGTGTTGCTGATCCTGCTGCCGCTCGTGATCGGCTATCTGATCCCCCTCTCCTCCACCCGGCTGGTCAAGCTGGTCAACCAGTCGCTGGGCAAGATGGTCTATCTCATCCTGTTCCTGATGGGGCTGGGGCTCGCCTACGTGGAGAACCTGGGCAGCAACCTGGCGGTGATCTTCAAGGTGGCCGGCATCATGCTGACCGCCATTACCCTGTGCAACCTGCTGGCCCTCTGGTGGCTGGACAGGCGCAGCCCGCCCACCCACGAGGCGAGCGACGGCAAGATGCCGAGCAAGCTGCACCTCCTGTGGGAATCCCTCCAGCTCTGTTTCGTGGTGCTGGGGGGCGTCCTGCTGGGGCTGCTGGTGGACCTGCGCGCCCTGCCCATCGACCGCTTGAGCGAATGGGCCCTGATGCTGCTGCTGCTGCTCATCGGCATCCAGATGCGCAACTCCGGCATGCACCTGCGCCAGATCCTGCTCAACCCCTGGGGCATGAAGATCGCCGCCACCGTCATCGTCAGTAGCTGGCTCGGCAGCCTGCTGGCCTCACAACTGCTGGGTATGCCCTTTGCCCACGGGCTGGCCATGAGCTCCAGCTTCGGCTGGTACTCGCTCTCCGGCATCCTGGTGGCGGACAAGCTGGGCCCCGTGCTGGGTTCGGCCGCCTTCATCAACGATCTGGGGCGCGAGCTGATCGCCATCCTGATCATTCCCATCCTGATGCGCCGCCACCCCTCCGCCGCCATCGGCTACGGTGGCGCCACGGCGCTGGACTTCACCCTGCCGGTCATCCAGAAGTCCGGCGGCATCCAGGTGGTGCCGGTGGCCATCGTCTCCGGCTTCCTTCTGAGCCTGCTCGGCCCCATCCTGATCCTGGGGTTCCTGGCCATCTGACCGGGACACACACCGCAAAAAACGAAGCCCGGCCCCCATGCCGGGTTTTTCGTATGTGAACGGGGATGAAGAGATCCGGCTGATGCGCCACTCAGGCTCGCCACTGGCCGCCGCTCATGACCCTTTCTATGGCGAGGGTCTCGGGGTCGATGAGCAGCAGATCCGCGTCCTGCCCCACCCCCAGGGAGCCCTTGCCAGTCAGCCCCAGCGCCCTGGCCGGGTTGGCCGTCACCACCGCCAGCGCGCTGGCAAGGGGCACGCCGAGGGCACAGGCCCGGATGCATTGCTGCCACAGGCTCCCTATCTGGCCGCTGCGCAGCTCGATGAGGCGCCCCTCGCCGTCGAAACGCGGCAGGCTGGCGTTGGCATCCGAGCTGAAACTGATGCGATCCCAGGGCACGCCGGCCGTCAGAAGCCCCACCAGGGCATCCGCCGCCAGCTGCTCGCCATCGTCCAGCAGGTCGGGGAAGCTGGAGGCAGTGAGATCCACCCAGCCCCCGGCCCGACCCCAGTCGATGGCCTCGGCAAAGAGCCAGGGGTTGCGGTTGCAGTGGGTGGGGTAGAGCTGGCGCAGCGGGATGTCGGTGGCGTCCCGCAGGGCCCGCAGCGGCGCCAGCGCACCCCGGCCATCCCCCAGATGGAAGAAGCTCACTCCGCTCTTGCCCGAGAGCAACCCGGCCACCCGCGCCTCGCTCGCCAGCCGCGCCAGCTCATCATGGGTGGGGGCGCTGGATCTGTGGTCGCTGATGGCCACCTCCCCCACCCCCAGCACCTCGGGGATCAGCATGATGTCCGATTCCACCGATCCGGTGAGGGTCTTGACCGGCAGGTGGTAGGAGCCGGTATACATGTAGGCGCTCACCCCGGCGGCGCGAAACTCGCGCACCTTGCCGAGCACCTGGGCCGGGGTGCGGGTCAGACTGTCGGTACCGAGCGCCGCCACCAGGGTTGTGACCCCGGCTGCCAGGGCCTCGTCGGCGGCAAGCTCCCGGGTGCGAAAGGCAAAGCCCCCCTCCCCGCCACCCCCCGTGATGTGGGCGAGCGGGTCCACCAGCCCCGGCACCAGATAGCGGCCACGGCCGTCGACCCGCACCAGCGGCCAGTCGGCCGGGGCCGTCAGCCCCTTGCCCATCCAGGCGATGCGGCCATCGGCCACCAGCAGATCCTGCTGGCCGAGGGGGGCTGGAGTGAAGACCTCGGCCCCCTCGATCAGTGTCAACATGGGGTATCTCCTTGCTGCATGAAAAAAGAGGGAGCAAGCTCCCTCTGCCTGTTACCCATCAACCGCCATAGATGTCGTACTTGAAGTACTTCTGGTTGATCTCCTGATACTTGCCGTTGGCGCGCAGGGCCTTGATCGCCTCGTTCAGCTTGGCCCTGAGATCCTGATCCCCCTTGCGCACCGCGATCCCCATGCCGTCGCCAAACCACTGGCGATCGGTCAGGGCCGGCCCCACATACTCGAACTTGTCGCCCCCCTCCTTGCTGAGCAGCCCCTGATCGATGGCCGAGGCATCGGCCAGCAGGGCCAGCACCCGACCCGCCTTCAGATCGAGATAGGCCTCATCGGCACTGCCATAGCGCACTATGGTGACGTTGGAGCCAAAGTTGTCGGTCAGGTACTTGTCGTGGGTGGTGGCACGCTGCACCCCGATGCGCTTGCCCGCCATGCCCTCCGGCGTCAGCGTCAGCTCGGTGCCCTTGGCCGCCACGAAGCGGTTCGGGATGCGGGCATATTTCTCGGTGAAGTCGACCTTCTTGCGCCGCTCGTCGGTGATCGACATGGCGGCGATGATCCCGTCGTATTTGCGCGACAGCAGCGCCGGGATCATGCCGTCCCAGTCCTGGGCCACCAGCTCGCACTTGACGGCCATCTGCTGGCACAGGGCGTTGGCCAGATCGATGTCGAAGCCTTTTATCTCCCCCGACGCGTCGGTCCAGGAGAAGGGAGGATAGGCCCCCTCCACGCCGAAGCGCACCGTCTTCCACTCCTTGGCGGTGACGGGGGTGGCCAGCAGGCAGGCAGCAAACAGGGCTGACAGGGTCAGTGTGGTCTTCATCATGAGTACTCCATTACATAGAAAGCGCACAGGCGCGGTCAAGGCATCGCAAGCGCGGGCAAGCGATGGCCAAAAAACGGCAAATTGCAGATGAGCAGGATTACGCCGCCATGGGCATCATTCGATTGGCTGGCGTCAATGAACTGCTCCGGGGCCTCGACTTATTCGTCGAACCACTCGGAGAGATAGAAAGGCTTGAAGTAGAAGGCCAGAAAAAAGCCTCTGGCTTTGCGCATCATGGTGATTTGTCGCGTCCTGTGACAAAGATGACATGCACCTTACCACGCCCCAAATTTGCCCCGCAAGGGGGCGCTGACGGCGCAATGAAAAATCCTGCCCATGGTCAATCCGGCCGGCATCCGTTAGGCTCGGATCACCCACTCCACCCTGGCACGCGAGCCGCAGCCCATGAACTTTCTGGCCCATCTTCATCTGGCGTCCCATACCCAGAGCTCCCTCACCGGCAACCTGCTGGGGGACTTCGTCAAGGGGCCGCTGCCATCGGGCCTGCCGGCCCCCTTCGACGAGGGGATCTGGCTGCACCGCAAGATAGATGCCTTCACCGACACCCACCCCGCCCACCGGGCGGCGGTCACCGGCTTCGAGGCCCCCTGGCGCCGTTTCGGCGGCATCCTGGTGGACATGCTCTACGACCACTGGCTCAGCCTGCACTGGCGGCAATTCAGCCCGCAACCCCTGCCCCGCTTCCTGCACCAGAGCTATGGTCAACTTCTGGCGGACCATCATCGCCTGCCACAGGGACTGCCGCCGGCCCTCAGACGCATGGCCGAGCAGGACTGGATCGCCTCCTACCAGCACAGGGCGGGGCTGGGTCAGGCCCTCGACGGCATAGGCCGCCGCCTGCGGCGCCCCATGCCGCTCGGGGACGCGCTGCTGACCCTGGACCAGGCGCGCTGGGCCGAGGCGGAGCACGCCTTCCTGCGCTTCTATCCCGAATTGATGCGCTTTTGCGAGGAGCAGATCGCCGCGCACCGCACCACCGGGGAGCACCAGGTTCCCTAGGTTGCAGCCCGGCCCCCGTGGCCGAAAACGCGGGCGGGACGAGGAGTGAAACGGGTGATGGATCAGATTGGGTCTTTTATGGCACCCCAAAAGGGAGGAGACTGGCGATACCGCTTCGCCCGGACTCAGACCGAGCGGGCACGGCTGGGCCAGGCTCAGCGCCCTCAAGACCCAAGGAGACCTCTTCATGTCATCGCGATTATTCCGTAGCGCCCTGTGCGGCGCCCTCCTGATCGGCGGCGCCGTTCACGCCGCCGAAGCGGCTCGCCCCGCCATCTTGTTCGACAACGTACGCATCTTCGATGGCAAGGGAGGCGCCCTCAGCGCCCCCTCCTCCGTCTTGGTGGAAGGCAACCTGATCACCCAGATCAGCCGGGGCGGCATCAAGGTGGGGGGAGAGGTGCAGCGCATCGATGGCCAGGGCAAGACCCTGATGCCGGGCCTCATCGATGCCCATACCCACCTGATGTTCGCCACCCTGCCGCAGATCGCCGTGCTGACCAACGACGTCACCTTCACCACGGTGGCGGCGACCAGGGCCGCCCATGACATGCTGATGCGCGGCTTCACCAGTGCCCGTGATCTCGGCGGCCCCGTGTTCGGCCTCAAGAAGGGGATCGACATGGGGCTCATCGACGGCCCCCGTATCTGGCCCGCCGGCGCCATGATCTCCCAGTCGGGGGGCCACGGCGACTTCCGTCTGCCCAACGAGCTGCCGGCGCTGGCGGGACAATACTCCTTCGGCGAGCGGGCCAACGCGGCCATGGTCGCCGACAGCCCGGATGCGGTGCGCCAGCGCACCCGCGAGCAGCTGGCCCTCGGCGCCTCCCAGATCAAGGTGATGGCAGGTGGTGGTGTGGCCTCCAACTATGATCCCATCGACGTGACCCAGTACACGGTGCCGGAGATCCGTGCCGCCGTGGAGGCCGCCGACAACTGGGGCACCTATGTGACCGTGCACGCCTATACCCCGAAGGCGGTGCGCCAGGCCATCGAGGCTGGCGTCAAGTGCATCGACCACGGTCAGATGCTCGACGAGGATACCGCCAGGCTGATGGCCGAGAAGGGGGTCTGGTGGAGCCTGCAGCCCTTCACCGACGATCGCAAGTCCCCCTTCCCGGAGGGCTCGGCCAACCGTCTGAAGCAGCTTGAGATGTACAAGGGCACCGACCACGCCTATGCCATGGCCAAGAAGTTCGGCATCAAGACCGCATTCGGTACCGACGCCCTGTTCAGCGCCCAGGCCACGGCCGATCAGGGCACCATGCTGGCCAAGATGGGCACCTGGTATACCCCGGCCGAGGTGTTGAAGATGGCCACCCATGACAACGCCGAGCTGCTGGCCCTCTCGGGCCCGCGCAATCCCTACCCGGGCAGGCTGGGGGTAGTGGAGACCGGGGCGCTGGCCGATCTGCTGCTGATCGACGGTGACCCGCTCAAGGATCTCGCCCTGGTGGCCGATCCGGCCAACCGCTTCAAGGTGATCATGAAGGACGGCAAGATCTACAAGAATACGCTCTGACCCCTCTTGACAGAAAAGGCCCCATCAGGGGCCTTTTTTTGCTGCCGAACGGCCAGCGGTAGAGCGGCTCAGCGCTCCTCCTTCTTCTTGCGAATGCTGAGGCCCAGCTCCCGGCCCCGCAGCCGGGCGTAATAGATGGTGCCCACGAAGGCCAGGGTGGTGAAGATCAGCTCCACCACCGCGAGCCAGCGCTCCCCCTCGTCCGTGGTGATGAGCGTCAGGGCGTGGAGGAAGTAGGGCATCAGCACGAAGTTGCCCCAGGCATGGGTGTAAGGGTTGCCCTGCACTATGCCCTTCAAGGGGAAGAGCAGCGGCACCGTCCAGATCACCGGCAGCAGCCAGGGGGCGAGCCCAGGGTGAGGCGAGAGCCACAGGTGCCAGAGCAGGACCCAGGCCAGCAGGCCAAAGTAACCGACCAGAGTCAGCAGGCGGGCGAAGCGGGTGCTCACTTGAGGATCTCCAGCACCTGCTCGGGCGGGCGGCCGATGCGGGCCTGGCCGTTCCTGATGACGATGGGGCGCTCGATGAGCTTGGGGTGCTGGTGCATGGCACGAATGAGGTCATCGCCGCTCACCTCGCCGAGCCCCAGCTCCTTGTAGAGATCTTCCTTGGTGCGCATCAGCTGGCGGGGATCGGCGAAGCCCAGCTGGCTCAGCAGGGTGCGGATCTCATCCTCGCTCGGCGCCTGCTCCAGATAGAGCACCACCTCGGGGGCAACCCCGTGCTGTTCCAGCAGCGCCAGGGTTTCACGGCTCTTGGAGCAGCGCGGATTGTGATAGATTTGGGTCTCGCTCATGGTAACTCCCTGATATTGCAAGATGGGACGACAAGTGGCGCTATTGTAGGGGAAACCGATGGGCAGGGTAAGCGGGAAGGATATGGAAATGAAACGGATCTGTTGGCTGATTGTGGCGGCCTTGCTGGGGGCCTGCTCGCCGGCGCCGCGCTTCACCGATGCCACCGGGCAGGCCGTGAGCCTGTCCGACTTTGCCGGCAAGCCGCTGCTGGTCAACTACTTCGCCCCCTGGTGCGCCCCCTGCCTGCGGGAGATGCCCCTGCTCGCGGCCTTGCACCGGGAGGGGCAAATTGGGGTGATCGCCATCAACTATGATCCCGCCTCCCCCGCCGAGCTGACCGCGCTGGCCCGGCGCCACGGGATAGCCGTGCCCCTGCTGATCCCCGAGGACGAGTCCCGCCTCCCCTTCCCAAGGCCGGGGGCACTGCCCACCAGCTACCTGCTCGATGGCGAGGGGCGCCTGCTGGAGACCCTGGTGGGAGAACTCGATGAGGCCAGGCTGGCCACCCTCACCACGCGGGTCGCGGCGCTTCCCTGAGCGGCGCGCCGAGCCCGGCAACGAAACGGGGTGCCCCATCTCTGGGGCACCCCGTTTCACGGATGGCGGACGAGCATTTACCCCTTGAGGCTGTCCAGATCCTTCTTGGCCCGCTCCAGCTGGGTGATGCGCGCCTCGATGCGGGCCAGGGTCAACTTGTCGCTGGTGGTGCCGCGGGCCACGATCAGCTCGTCGATGGCCGCCTGGTAGTCCCCGCGTAGGGAGAGGGTCTCCGCCCGCGCCATGTGCAGGTCCGTCATCCTCCCCGCCTTGCGGTAGGCATCCGACAGCAGGCTCCAGGCCAGGCTGTTCTCGTCGTGCTCCCGGGCATAGGGGTCCAGGATGGCGATGGACTTCTGATAGTTCCCCCCCTCCAGATAGGCGTTGCCGAGGTTGACCACCACCACCTCGTTGTCCGGCATCCGGGTGCGGAAGCGCTCCAGCCTGGCGATGGCCTGGGCGCTGCGCCCCTTGGCGAGATCGATGTCGGTCAGGGCGTCCACCACGAAGAGATCCTCCGGATGGCGGGTGGCCAGCTCCTGCATCAGGGCGTCGGCCTCGTCGGTGCGTTTGAGCTGCAGCAGGGCCAGCGCCTTGCCATAGAGGGCGGCGTCTTTGACGGGGTAATCCCCCTTCTGCAGGCGGCTGTCGAAGTAGGTGAGCAACCCCTGGGGGGTCTCGGTGCCATAGCGCACCTGGATGCGCACCTTGGCCAGCCAGAAGTCGAGGCTGGGGGCGAGGGCGCGGCGGCCATAGCTGCCGGCACGGGCACGGGCCTCGCTGATCCGGGTCTCGGGCAGGGGGTGGGTCAGCAGCATCTCGGGCGGCTTGCTGGCGAAGCGGTACTCCGCCGCCAGCTTCTGGAAGAAGTTCGCCATACCCATGGGATCGAACCCGGCGTCATACAGCGTCTTCATGCCGATGCGATCCGCCTCGTATTCGTTGTCCCGGGTGTAGTTGATGGCCGACTGCATCGACAGGCCCAAGGTGGTCTGCAAGGCGGCGATGCCGGCGGTGGGGTTGATCACCGCGAGCGCGATGGAGCCCACCAGACCGGCCAGGGTCATGGCGGAGCTGCTCGCCTGGGCCTCCATGTAGCGGGCGATGTGGCGCTGGGTCACGTGGGTGATTTCGTGGGCCAGGACAGAGGCCAGCTCGCTCTCGCTCTCCGCGTAGAGGAAGAGGCCGGTGTGCACCTTGACCCGGCCACCGAGGAAGGCGGCCGCGTTGATGCTGGGATCGTTGACGAGGAAGAAGGTAAAGGGGAAACGCACCCCGTCGGCGTTGGTGAGCAGTCGCTGACCCAGATCGTCGATGTATTCGTTCAGCACGGGATCGTCGATGATGGGCAGGCCCGCCCGGGCGAAGCGCATGAAGGCGTTGCCATAGCGCACCTCCTGCTCGATGGGCAGGGCGGCGACCCCGGCGGTCCCGATGTCGGGCAACTGGTTGCTCCCCTGGGCGTGGAAGGTCGCTCCCATCAGGGAGACCAGCAGGGGAAGCGATGCTATCAGGGGGGAAAAACGTGCCACGTTATCTCTATCTCCAATCAGACCCTACCGGGCATCGGCAGAATACCCTTGCCATTCAAGGCCCACAAGCGTTGTTTCATCCTGCCATCACGGCCATAATGACGGCCACGCACGCGATGGAATTCCCATGGAACAGCTCGACCTGACCCCCTGGCGTTGTCCCGAGCCCCTCATTCGGCTCAAGCTCTGGCTGCGCCAGGCTCGGCCCGGTCAATCCCTGCTCATTCTTCTGGGAGATCCCGGCTCAAGGCAAGACATTCCTGCCTATCTGCGCCGCCAGGGTCACGACGTCCAGCCACTGGAGGAGTCCGCCACCCGCCTCTCCCTGCTGCTCGTGGTCGCCGGGATGCCGCCATCGGCATCGGGCGACGCCTCCCTGCCATGACCCGTCATTCAAGGAAGCCTCGATGTTAGATGTATTGAAGCGCTGGTATCAGACCCGTTTTTCCGACCCGGATGCCGTCACCCTCTTCCTGCTGCTGGTGTTCTGCTTCGCGGTGCTCTGGCTGTTCGGCGATCTGCTGGCACCGCTCCTGGTGGCGCTGGTGATGGCCTACCTGCTGGAGTGGCCGGTCAGCCGCCTGCAGCGCACCGGGCTCTCCCGCCCCCTGGCCACCAGTCTGGTGCTGCTGCTGTTCATCACGGTGACCACCATGATGCTGCTGGGCCTCATCCCCACGCTGGTGAGCCAGGGCGTCAACCTGGCCAAGGAGGCGCCGTCCATGCTGGCCCATGCCCAGGACTATGTGCGCACCCTGCCGGAAAAATACCCCGAGATCATCGACGTCAGCCTGGTCGAGACCATCATCGACAACATCCGCCAGCGCATCCTGACCGGGGGCGAGCAGTTGGTGAGCGCCTCCCTCAGCTCCCTCATCAACGTGGTGGCCATCCTCATCTACGCCATCCTGGTGCCGCTGATGGTGTTCTTCATGCTCAAGGACAAGCAGGTGCTGATGGGCGGCCTGCGCCGCTTCCTGCCCCGCAACCGCACCCTGGTCAACCGGGTCTGGGTGGAGATGAATGACCAGATCATCAACTACATTCGCGGCAAGGTGATAGAGATCCTCATCGTCGGGGTGGCCACTTACATCCCCTTCGCCCTGATGGGGCTGCGCTACTCGGTGCTGCTGGCGGTGGCGGTCGGCTTCTCCGTGCTCATCCCCTACATAGGGGCGGTGGCGGTGACCGTGCCCGTCGCCATGGTGGCCCTGTTCCAGTGGGGCCTGACCCCCGACTTCGCCTGGCTGATGGTGGCCTATCTGGTCATTCAGGCCCTGGACGGCAACCTGCTGGTGCCCCTGCTCTTCTCCGAGGCGGTCAACCTGCACCCGGTGGCCATCATCGTTGCCGTGCTGGTGTTTGGCGGCCTGTGGGGCTTCTGGGGAGTCTTCTTCGCCATCCCCCTGGCCACCCTGGTGAAAGCCGTGCTCAACGCCTGGCCCAAGCGGGACGATCAGCCCCGTCCCACCCCCTGATGCAGAGGGAGGCGCAAGCCTCTCTTTCTTATCCAGGCCCCTCTCTATTCCCCTTCGCCACCTTGGTTGCCGCCACGCAGGACGACTCTCGGGGTCAATGGGCGCCTCCTCGCGCCATCCCAGGACCTCCGCGTCATTTTTTTGCTATCAACTTGAATTGACAATGGAAACAGGCTTCACTGACGGCATCCGCGGCAGTATTCTCTGCCCCGTTCCAGCCCAGATTCAAAGGATCTCTCCATGCCCCCTGTTCGCGCCCTGCGCCACGCGCCCCTCGGCTGTCTGCTGGCCCTGCTGTTCACCGTCCCCGTCCGGGCCGAGATCGATCTCGGCTCCCTCGACATCTTCGTGCAGGACAGCCCCACCAGCCCTGTGCCCAAGGGGCTGGTGCTGGGCGGCGCCGTCATCGGCGGGGATGCCCGCTACCAGGGGCAGGACGACACCGCCCTCGCGGTGCCGGGCGCCGTCTACTTCGGCGATCGGTTCATGTTCCTCGGGGACAGGGCCCGCTACTACTTCCACAAGGAGGAGAACTTCGCCGCCTACGGCTATGGCCGGGTGCGATTCGGCAACCTGGATCCCGACGATGCCCCCGAGCTCGCGGGCATGGAGGAGCGCGAGTGGGAGCTGGAGGGGGGCGTCGGCGCCAGCCTCATCACCCCCTACGCCCTGCTCAGCACCCGCATCAGCACGGACGTGACCGGGACCAGCAACGGCCAGGAGTGGCTGCTGTGGGCCGACTTTCCCATCATTCGCGACAAGCTGCTCATCATGCCCGGCATGGGGGTGATGATCCGCAGCGACAAGATGGCGAACTACTACTTCGGCGGCGTCTCGGGCAGCGAGGCCAGGGCCCAGCGCGCCGAGTGGGACACGGGCACCACCCTCTCCCCCATGGCCGCCATCATCACCAGCTACCGTTTCAGCCCCCACTGGATCGGCATGTTTGCCGCCAACTACGAGCGCTACGACAAGGACATCGCCAACAGCCCCATAGTCCAGCACGATGGCGAGCTCTACGCGGGCTTCGGCATCGGCTATATCTGGTAACCCGGATCTGCTGGCGAAGCCAACCAACAAGAAGGGAGCCCAAGGCTCCCTTCTTTGTCATTGACGGGCCGTCACCACGTTCCGATCGCGGCCAGAAACTCGGCCAGCGCCCGGTTGACGAACGCCGGGTTCTCCAAGGTCGAGATATGGCCGGCGGCCGGGATCTCCCTGAAGGAACAGCCCAGCACCTCGGCCATCAGGTAACCCTCCAGCACAGGGCGGGCCTTGTCCTCGCAGCCTGTCATCACCAGCGCGGGCAGCGCCATCTCCTCCAGCCAGTCGATGCGATCCTCCCGGGTCACGAAGGCGCGCCCCACCGCCACCAGGCTCGCCACCTTGTCGACCGGCCAGGCGGCGAGCCGCCCCTTGAAGCCGTCCATCAGGGCGGCATCGGGTTGATGGGCAAAGAAGAGCGGCGCCACCTGCTCGACGATGGGGGCGGGTATGCTCCCCAACTGCTCGATGGCGGCCAGCATGGCGAGGTAGCGCTCGCAGGTGATCTGGGGCTCGAGGCCGACGAAGCTGTCCATCAGCACCAGCCCCTTGATGCGCCCGGGCGCCATGCGCGCCAGCTCCACCCCCCACATGCCGCCGATGGAGAGCCCTACCAGCACGAAGTCGTCGACACCGAGGGCGTCGAGCAAGGCCAGATGATCCCGGGCCAGGGTTGCCAGGGTGCAGGGGCCGTCCGGCGTGGCATCGGAATCCCCATGGCCCCAGAGCTCGGGCACGATGCAGCGATACTGCCCCTTGAGGGCCTCCACTTGCGGCGCCCACATGGCGCTGTCCCACAGGTAGCTGTGGCCCAGCAGCAGCACCGGGCCCTGCCCCTCGTCCAGATAGGCCATCCGGCGACCCGCTACCTCCATAAACTGCTTCATGTTTTCTCCTGTTGCCAACTGTGATGATGAGACGGCTGTGCAAATCGCCATCAATGGCGTCATGTTTTTCTATTGTCAGCGGCTGACGGAGCGGCAGTGTATCACGCCTCCCTTGGCAGAGGGGCCGGCCTGGTGCAAGCTGGAGTGACTCACAAGAGGACTCATCAAGGAGAGGCCGATGGCCAAGGAGAAGAGCAAGAAGCGCCCCCGTCTGGACAAGAAGAGCTACGAGCACCACCTCGCCCACCTGCAGGAGGAGCTGGTCAAGCTGCAGGAGTGGGTCAAGCAGGAGGGGCTGAAAGTCGTGGTGCTGTTCGAGGGGCGGGATGCCGCCGGCAAGGGGGGCGTCATCAAGGCGATCACCGAGCCCCTCAACCCCCGGGTCTGCCGGGTCACCGCCCTGCCCGCGCCATCGGATCGGGAGCGCACCCAGTGGTATTTCCAGCGCTACGTGGCCCACCTGCCCGCCGCCGGCGAGATGGTGCTGTTCGACCGCTCCTGGTACAACCGGGCCGGGGTCGAGCGGGTGATGGGCTTTTGCAGCGACGACGAGTACCGTGAATTCCTGCGCGCCTGCCCCGAATTCGAGCGGATGCTGATCCGAGCCGGCATCACCCTCATCAAGTACTGGTTCTCGGTCAGCGACGAAGAGCAGGAGAAGCGCTTCAAGGAGCGGATCAACACCCCCATCAAGCGCTGGAAGTTCAGCCCCATGGACCTGCAGTCCCGCTCCCGCTGGGTGGAATACTCCCGCGCCAAGGACGACATGTTCACCTACACGGACACGCAAGACAGTCCCTGGTTCGTGGTGGAGGCGGACGACAAGCGCCGTGCCCGCCTCAACTGCATCTCCCACCTGCTCGGCAAGGTGCCCTACGAGGCGATCCACTACGAGCCCATCAAGCTGCCCCCCATCAAGACCGAGGGTTATGAACGCCCCCCTCTCTCCAGCCAGCACTTCGTACCTGACGTCACCGCCGGGTTCGACGCCGGGAAAGAGGCGAGAAAGGAGGCGTGACCAGGTGCCGCCCGGTCCGCCGGGCGAGCCCCTGGGCATTTCCCATCAAGATCAGGGGCATCAACGCCCTCCTCTCTCCAGCCCAGGCCAGCCAAACCCGCTGACCTGCCCCCACCAGTCCCGAACGGCAGGCAATAAAAAGCCGGTCTTGCGACCGGCAAAAGGCATTGAACATGAAGAAAGGAAAACCTCGGCATCCTGACCGCGATCAGGTGCGGATATATTTGGCGGTGCGCGGGAACGCCTGTTCCCTGGCATCGAACAGGTAACAGGCCTCGGCCGGAATGCCGACGCTGTACTCCTGGCCGGTGGCTACGTCCACGTCGGAACTCGCCTTGACGGTGAAGTCGTGGCCACCCACGTCCATGTAGACGAAGGACTCCGCTCCCAGGTGCTCGGCCACCTGCACCACGCCGCTCACCCGGCTGTCGGCATGGGCATGGCCCAGCGGCACCAGGTGCTCGGGACGAATGCCCAGCTCCACCTTGTCGCCCACGGCGCCGCGGCGGGCATCCACCCGCACCCGCACGCTGTCGCCCGTGGTCAGCTTGACCACGGCTTCCCGCTCGCCGATCTCCACCAGCTCGCCCGCCAAGAAGTTCATCTTGGGGGAGCCGATGAAGCCCGCCACGAACTTGTTGTCCGGATTGTGGTAGAGCTCAAGGGGGGTGCCGAACTGCTCCAGGTTGGTGGCCGCCTCGCCCTTGAGCGGGCTCAGCACCACGATGCGGTTGGCCAGGGTCATGGCCTCCACCTGGTCGTGGGTCACGTAGATGATGGTGGAGTTGAGCTCCTTGTGCAGCTTGGCGATCTCGATGCGCATCTTGACCCGCAGGGCCGCATCCAGGTTGGAGAGCGGTTCGTCAAACAGGAACACCTGGGGCTGCTGCACTATGCTGCGGCCGATGGCGACCCGCTGGCGCTGACCGCCGGAGAGGGCCTTGGGCTTGCGCTCCAAGAGCGGCTCCAACCCCAGGATCTCGGCGGCGCGCATCACCCGCTTGTGGATGCTCTCCTTGTCCATCTTCTTGAGCTTGAGGCCGAAGGCCATGTTCTCGTAGATGTTCATGTGCGGGTAGAGGGCGTAAGACTGGAACACCATGCCCACGTTGCGCTCCACCGGCGGCACGTCGTTCATGTAGCGACCGCCTATGGTCAGCTCGCCGCTGGTGATGTCTTCCAGACCCGCGATCATCCGCAGCAGGGTGGACTTGCCGCAGCCGGACGGGCCGACGAAGACGATGAACTCCCCTTCCTTGATGTCGAGGTTGATGCTGCGCAGGGTGTCCTTGTGGACAGCCGGGTCGTAATTTTTGCGAACGTTGTTGAGTACTACTTCAGCCATGTCGAGCTCCGCTCTTGAATCTTTGCAAATCGTGATGGCGGGGGGAGTCGGCTCCCCCGGCCATTAACCGTTAACCTTTCACACCGCCTGCGGTCAGACCGCCCACCAGCCAGCCCTGAGGTAGACCAGCAGGAACACCTTGGTACAGGCAGCGTGGCGCCACTTAACCTTTCACACCACCGGCGGTGAGGCCACCGACTAACCAGCGCTGCGCCAGCAGGAACACGACTGTGATGGGGAAGCCGGACAGAACGGCGGCCGCCGCGAAGTCGCCCCACAGGTAGTTCTGCGGATAGAGGTACTGCTGGGCACCGACCGCCAGGGTCAGATTGTTCACATCCTGCAGCAGGATGGAGGCCATGGGCACCTCGGTAATGGAACCGATGAAGGCCAGGATGAACACCACCGCCAGGATGGGCACCGACAGGGGCAGCAGGATCAGCCTGAACGCCTGCCACGGGGTGGCACCGTCGATGGCCGCCGCTTCCTCCAGGGAGGAGTCGATGGTCTCGAAGTAGCCCTTGATGGTCCAGACGTGGAGGGCGATGCCCCCCATGTAGGCCAGGATCAGGCCGCCATGGGTGTTGAGCCCGAGCCAGGGAATGTAGTCACCGATCTTGTTGAACAGGGCATAGATGGCCACCAGGGCCAGCACCGCCGGGAACATCTGGAAGATCAGCATGCCCTGCAGGATGGTGGACTTGCCACGGAACCGCAGGCGGGCGAAGGCGTAGGCACAGGTGGTGGAGAGCACCACTATCATCAGGGCGGTGATGCCTGCGACCTTGATGGAGTTCCACAGCCAGGTCAGCACCGGGAACGGCGGCGGCGTGATGCTGCCGTCGGCGTTGGTGATGGACATGCCGAGCGCCAGCTTCCAGTGATCCAGGGTCGGATTGGTGGGGATGATCTCCCCCACCGAGAAGTTGCCGTTACGGAACGAGATGGCGATGACCATGATCAGCGGGAAGATGATCAGTGCCAGGAAGCCCCACATCACCAGGTGGGTTGCCCACACCCGGTATTTCACTGATTTGGGTTGTACGATTGCCATGTTGAAGCCTCCTTACAGTTGCTTGTCGGCTTTGGACAATTTCAGGTTGAGCAAGGCCAGCGCACCCACGATGAGGAAGATGGCGGTGGCGATGGCACTGGCCAGACCGTAGTCCTGACCACCCGAGCCCTGGAACGCGATCCGGTAGGTGTAGCTCACCAGCAGGTCGGTGGTCCCGGCCGGCGTGGTGGCCCCGATGATGTCCGGCGCCCCGTTCGTCAACAACTGGATAAGCACGAAGTTGTTGAAGTTGAAGGCAAAGGATGCGATCAGCAGGGGCGTCAGCGGCTTCATCAACAGCGGTACCGTGATCTTGAAGAAGTTCTGTACCGGACCTGCACCGTCCATGGCGGACGCCTCATAGAGATCTTCCGGGATGGCCTTGAGCAGGCCCATGCAGAGGATCATCATGTAGGGGTAGCCGAGCCAGGTGTTGACGATGAGGATCATCACCTTGGCCAGGAAGGGGTTGGTGTACCAGTCGGGCTTGATGCCGAACGCCGCTTCCAGGAACAGGTTGATCTCGCCGAAGTTCTGGTTGAACAGGCCCTTGAACACCAGGATGGAGATGAACGCCGGTATCGCATAGGGCAGGATCAGCATGACCCGGTAGAAGCCACGGCCCTTGAGCTGCTCCCACTGCACCAGACACGCCAGCACCATGCCGATGGCCAGGGTGAAGGCGACCGAGCAGGCGGAGAAGATCACGGTCCAGACGAAGATCTGCATGAAGGGACCCTGGATGCCCGGATCCGTCATGATGCGCATGAAGTTCTTCCAACCCACGCTCACCACGAAACCCGGGGCTATGCCCTTGCCGACGAAGTGGCCTTCCGCGTCTATGTACTGGTAGAAGCCGGTGTCGCCGTTGGGCAGCATCAGCTCGCCGCTCTGGTTGTCACGCAGCAGGTTGCTGTCCTTGATCATGACGCCGGACTTGAGCACGACGCCGTCCACCAGCTGGGTATAGAGCTGCTTCTGGGCGGCAAACTTGCGCAGGCTGCTCAGGGTCAGGTGGATGTTACCATCGGGCAGCACCAGATCCAGGGCACTCAGGTGAGTGCGGTGATCGACGATGGCCCGGATGGGCGCCACCTGGTCGATGGCCTCCCCGTTGAAGGGCTGCAACTGAACAACCTGTGGCTCGTCATGAACCCGGCCCTCGCGGACAGCCAGTTCACGTGCCTTGTTGTTCGACAGAGTAAGGGGTTGACTGATAAAGGATTGGTCGTCCTGTTGCAGCAGCAGCTGAAACTGATTGTTCTCACCACCCAAGAGGGTGAAATCGAATTCACCGCCCGCCACCTTATAGGTCTTTTTCAGATGGTAATCCCGAGCCTGTTCGAGGGAGAGCAGGTTGGATCCCGAATAGTTGGTGAAGGCGATGCCGATCGTGTAGGCAAGAGGGAAGATGATAAAAACAACCATGCCTGCCACACCGGGGAAAATATAGCGGTGGGCATAGGTCTTCTTGTTCATGAAGACATAGAGACCGACGGAAACGACCACCAGATCGAGCAGGGCAAAGACCCACTCGCCGCTGGCATACATCATCACGGCCGCATAACCATTAAGCACTGCGATCAGTGCCGCCATGGTCCACTTCAGCCAGACGTACTTGTCTTTCTTCGGACCGGCATAGGATTCGATAGAAGGTACTACTTCCATGCCAATTAACCTTTATTGCGCCAAGAGAGATTGGAGAGAGTGGGAGGCCCGAAGGCCTCCCTGATACGTGCTTACTGGACGATACGCTTGGCAGCGGTATCCAGGGCTTCGTCAACGCTCTGACGACCAGAGGTGACGTTCTTGAGGGCTGTTTCGAAGGAGGACCAGAAACGGCTCATCTCGGGCACGGACGGCATCGGCTCACCGTTCTGGGCGTTCTGCATGGTGGCCTTGATGTTGGGGTCCGCTTCCAGGGTCTTCTGGAAGGACTTCAGGGCCACGGCACCCAGCGGCTTGTCGGCGTTGACCGGCGCCAGACCGGCATCGGTCAGCAGGTAGTTTTCCAGGAACTCGATGGCCAGATCCTTGTTCGGGCTGGCGGCGTTGATGGTGGCACCGAGGACGCCGACGAAGGCCTTGGCCGGGTTACCCTTCAGGGTCGGCAGCGGCGCTACGCCGTACTTGATGCCGCTCTTGTCCAGGTTGCTCCAGGCCCAGGGACCGTTGATCATCATGGCCACTTCGCCCTTGTTGAACTTGGCATCCATGACACCGTAGTCGATACCCTTCTCCAGGTGACCGGACTTGATCATCTCGGAGATGTAGCCGACACCGGCCTTGGCACCCGCGTTGGCCACGCCGGTGTCTTTCACGTCATAACCGGTAGCGGTCTTCTTGAAGGCATAACCACCGTTGGCAGCCACCAGGGGATAGCTGAAGTAGGGGGTATCATAGGCCCACATGATGGCGCGCTTGCCATTTTTCTTCAGCTCTTCGTCGATCTTGGCGATCTCTTCGAAGGTCTTCGGCGGGTTGGGCAACAGATCCTTGTTGTAAATCAGGCTGACGGCTTCGACCGCGACCGGATAGCCGTAAGTCTTGCCATCGACGGTCATGGCATCCCAGGCGAACTGCTCGAACTTGGCCTTGGTGGCGGCGTTCGGGGTCACGGGCACCAGCAGACCGGACTTGACCCACTCACCGTAACGGTCGTGAGCCCAGAAGAAGATGTCCGGGCCGTTGCCGGTAGCGGCGGCTTGCTGGAATTTCACTTCAACCTGATCCGGGTGAGCCACGGTCACCTTGATGCCGGTCTCGGCTTCGAACTTCTTGCCGACTTCGGCCAGGCCGTTGTAGCCCTTGTCACCGTTGATCCAGATGGTCAGCTGACCTTCATCAATCGCAGCAGTGGCAGAGCAAGCCACGCCCAGGGTAGCCAGACCGATCAGGGATGACAGCAATTTCTTTTTCATGAGCCTTTCCTTGTATTAGTTCCGCGCTGTAAGAGCATTGTGTGCGAGATGAATATTATCCCAAGCGTTCAATGCCTCACATGACACGCCTCGCATTTTTGAAATGCAATTACGTATTTTCTTCCAGAAAGTTATGAAAACATTTTCTTATTTCAGCGACTTAACGAGAGTTCCCCCCATATTTTTGCCAAGATACGGAAATAAAATTACCGAAAAGAAATAAATTTACATCAATGAAAGGGATTTCATCCCACTGAAAACCCTTTCACCCCGATTATTTTGTTTAATGTGTTAACAAAAGTACTGCAACGGTTTCCAGCTTCATCACCCCCTTAAATAAAAAGGCACCGGAGCGGACTCCGGTGCCTTTTTGCAAAAAATGATGGGTGGATCACATTACGACTGGCGCAGCAGCTGATCCTTGAGGTTGGGCGGTACCCCCCTGATGGTCAGGGTATCTGTCTGGGGATCGTAGAAGATCCGGCTGTTCAGCAATTTCTGCTCGAAGCTCAGGGTCAGGCCGCCACCCGAGCCGACGAACTTGGTCAACCCGCGCAGGGTGGACCTGTCCGCCGGGAAGCGCTCCTCCAGCTCGTATTCCTGGCCGATGAAGCTGTAGAAATCGAGGTCGCCCTCTCCCGCCTCTTTTGAGGAGAGCTCCGCCGACAACTCCCTGATCTCGATCTCTTCGCCGGCGCTGGCCTGCTCGGTGCAATATTTGAAGACCTGCTTCTTGTAGTCGTTGCGCTCGGCCGGCTCGAGCTGGCGGCTGTCGCAATAGTCGTCCACCGCCTGCAGCAGGCCCTTATTCTGCACCTTGGCATCCATGCCCTCTCGGGCACCCAGCAGATCCATGAAGAAATCCCCCAGTTTGCGGCCAACCCGCCCCTTGCTGAAGGTGATGTAGCGACGCGACTCCGGCTGGGTCTTCCATTCGGTCAAGTCGATGCGAGCCACCAGGTTGAGCTTGCCGATGTCCAGATACTGGATATGGCGCAGCTCCAGCGCCTCGCTGACGGTGACGCTCTCCTTGCCCTCCAGCAGGGCCACCATCAGATAGTCGACCCCCACATAGTTGTATTTGGCGATGAGCAACACCCCCTGCTCGTCCAGGGCGTGCTCCACCAGCTGTTTGACCAGCATCTGGGTCAGGTTGACGGAGAAGGGAACGAACTCGGTCTGCTCGGCCAGCAGCTGCTCCAGGGCGATGCGAAAGGCGGGAGAGGGCTGCTTGGGGGCATCGATGCCCTCGGCCAGCTCGGCGACGGCGGCCTCGGGGTCGACGAAGAAGCCAAAGCCCTTGCCCCCCTTGCCGTTGTAGATGCGATGCAGTTCAGCCATCAGCCCCTGCACCGCCTCGTCGGCAGGCAGGGTCTGGCTGCGGGTATCGGCGTGGGGCTGGCCATCGTTGCCGGGCCGCAGGGAGTGAAGAATGATCTTGTCGATATCGAGACTCATGTCACAAAGCCATAGTGTTAGCCGAAAGGGTGAAGTATTATAAGGCGCTTTGAACCGAGATGAACCCAAGATTATGCCCATCGTATCAAAGTACAATAACGAGCAGTTTGACGCCCTGATGAACGACCTGATCACCGCCCTGGAGAAACACAAGGCGCCGGTGGATCTCAGTCTGATGGTGCTTGGCAACCTGACCACCAACATCATCAACGGCATGGCTCCGGCCCAGCGCCAGGCGATCACCGAGAAGTTCGTTCAGGCGCTCACCGCCTCGGTGGACCATCGCCACGATGCGCATTGAGTTTCTTCGCATTCTTTGATGTTTTTCAAGCAGATGGATCATTATGGTCGAAACCGGCAACCCCTATCGTGATAATGTCTCTCGCCTGATCACCTGGGGGCATTGGTTCTCCTTCTTCAACATCATCCTGGCCATGCTGATCGCGACCCGCTACCTGGGCTCCATCAGCTGGCCGTCGACCACGCTCGGCGTGACCTATCTCATCATCAGCTGGATAGGCCATTTCTCGTTCCTGAGCTTCGTCACCTATCTGCTGACCATCTTCCCCTTGAGCTTCATCCTGCCAAGAGAGAAGCCGCTGCGCTTCATCTCGGCCATCATCGCCACCCTGGCGCTGGTGCTGCTGCTCATCGACACTCAGGTGTTCCAGCTGTTCAAGTTCCACTTGAACGGCCAGGTGTGGCAACTGCTGCTGGATCAGGCGCAGACCGAAGAGGGCTCTATCTGGAGCATCATCTTCGTCGCCGTGCCCACCATCTTCCTGCTGCAACTGCTGCTGTCGGCCTATGTATGGCGCAAGATCAACAAGCGCAAGCGCCGTCAGTACGGCAATCAGGTGGGGCTGGCCCTGCTGGTCTGCTTCATCCTGACCCACCTGGTCAACAGCTGGGCGGATGCCACCCTGTATCAGCCCATCACCATGCAGCGGGCCAACTTCCCCCTCTCCTACCCCATGACCGCCAGAAGCTTCCTGGCCAAGCATGGCTGGCTGGATCTCGAACAGTATGAGAAAAAGGCCGAGGATCAGGGCAGTGCGGAGCACCGGCTGCTCTATCCGTTGCGCCCCCTCAGCGTGAACGCCCCGGGCGATCACAAGAACCTGCTGGTGGTGGTGGTCGACTCCCTGCGGGCGGACATGCTCAACAACATCAACATGCCCAATCTGCAGCGCTATGCGGATCAGCACATCAGTTTCCGCAACCACATGAGCGGCGGCAACGATGAGGCCATGGGGATGTTCAGCCTCTTCTACGGCCTGCCCGGCCACTATTACGGCGACATCCGCACCGACAAGCGTCCGCCCGTGCTGTTCGACGAGATGCTGCGCCAGGACTACCAGTTCGGCCTGTTCGGCGCGCTGGAAGATGCCAAGCAGTATCAGCAGAGCCTGCTCGCCGGCCTGCGCAAGCAGGTCTTCGTCTCGCGCCAGACCGACGACCGCCTGCTGATCGACGACTGGCAGCAGTGGCTCCACAACCGCACGGCGGACAGACCCTGGTTCTCCCTGGTCTATCTGTCGAGCCCGGGGGACTATCAGGTGCCCGCCAGCATCAAGGGCCCCTTCCAGCCCGAGCTGACCCGGTTCAACCCGGCCACCGCCTACAGGCCAGAGAATCTGCAGAAGCTGGAGAATCGCTACAAGAACGCGGTGTTCTACACCGACCAGCTGCTCGAACAGATGCTCTCGCAACTGCAGCAACAGGGGCTCGGCGAGCAGACCATAGTCGTCGTCACCTCCAACCACGGTCAGGAGTTCAACGAGACCCAGAGCAACAGCTGGGGCTATGGCAGCAACTACTCCCCCTATCAGGTGCAGGTGCCCATGGTGCTGGCCTGGCCGGGCACCGAGAGCCAGCCACAGGAGCAGGCGAGCAGCCACCTGGATCTGGTGCCAACCCTGATGAAGGGCATGCTGGGGGTACGCAATCCGCCCCGCGACTACAGCACGGGGCGCAGCCTGTTCGATGCCAGCCCGCGCAACTGGCTGCTGGCGGGGGATCAGAACGATTTCGCCATCTATCAGGGCAACACCATCACCCAGTTCAACAAGCAGGGGGATTTCGAGCTGCTGGACCGCGACACCTATCGTCCCATCAAGCACGGTACCCCGGACATGGGCACCCTGATCCAGGTGATGAACGAGCTGAACCGCTTCTATCGCGCCCCCTGACCGGCGCAAGCCACCTGAGCGAGCCCGCCCCTTTGGCGGGCTTTTTATTGCCAGCACGCGGTGGCGACGAAGGCAACCTGCTAACAACCCGCATTGAACGAGACCATCTTCCCCCGCGGCCATGGCCGGGGACGGCAAGGCGGTGAACGACGGCTACGTTTATCTCGGGTCGTATGCCCCCTTCCCCGCCGGCAAGACGGTGGCCTATCTCGACATCACTAGCGCCTCCGTCGGCCTGCGCACCCTCGGCGCTTGGGCGAAGCAAGTCCTGCTGATGAGGTGAATGTCCACAATAGAGTCTCTTTTGGCACCTCAGTAGATAGGTGGCGGATGGCGACGGTGTGACCCTGGCCGTCAAAAAAGCATCAAATTGCGTCACTGCATGCCGGTTCAGACAGGTTTTGCACCCCGGAGCGCTGGCATGAAACCCACAGAGCGGTTAGTCTAGCGGCGTTGAACCAATCCCATGAGGTACAGATGAAAACCGTGTTGCGTTTTAGCCTGCTGGGCGCCTTGTTGTTGGGTGGCCATGCCTTCGCCGCCGAACCGAAAAAATTTGATATCAGCATGTTCCCCGCCGCCGAAGTGAACCAGGAACGTGTCGTGATCCGTCTGCCGGAAGTCGAGAACGAAGCCGACATGATGGTCGAACTGCAAGTCGGCAAGAAGATGCTGGTCGACTGCAACCTGCCGCGCTTTGCCGGCAACCTGGAACAGCACAGCGTCAAGGGCTGGGGCTACAACTACCTGACCCTGGGCCAGGTCTCCGGCCCCGTCAGCACCCTGATGGCCTGCCCGGATGGTCAGAAGAAGGAGAGCTTCGTCCAGATCTACGGTCAGGGCTTCTTCGTGAACTACAATTCCAAACTGCCCTTCGTCATCTATGTGCCCCAGGAGTATGAGGTGCGCTATCGTCTGTGGCGTGCCGACAACCTGGCCCAGCCAGCCATGATTGAGTGAGTTCAGGGCACTCAGGTTCAGCTCCGTCATGAAGAGACAAAAGGCGCCGTATGGCGCCTTATTTTTTCTGTTTTTACCCTGTCAGAACCGCTTTTTCCTGTATAAAAACTGACATAACTCCACTATTTTTCAGGATTTTTTGTGCAGCGCACCGCAAAATGCCCACTCGGGATGCGACAAACCCTTTTCGATAAAAGATATTTATTAACATAGTAAGAAAATTGATTTTGCACTCTGCGACGGCCTGATGATACTTGCCCGCAAAGGTCAAACTAACCAGAACAAGAGCACTATGAGCTTCGAATCAGACAAGCGTTTCAACGACTTCAAACATTTTCCCCGTGGCCTGCGTCGCAGTGGCGAATTCACCGTGGCCGAAGCGGACAGCCTGGAAAAATATGGCACCGTGATGCTGGCGCTCTATCAGGGCAACCAGGCCCCGCGTGATGACGTAGAAAGTGCCTTCATCGAACAGGTCAAGTCCGGCGCGGCCGGAAGCAATCCCCACGCCAAGGTGTGGTTCAAGTACCTGAAGGTTATTGGTCCCAAGCGCGTGCACCGTCTGTGCACAGTCGCAGGTGGCGCCAATGAAGATGCGGGCGGCAGCTTTGAGGGCGGTGGTGGCGGCAGCGACGAGTCCCTCGATTAATGGATACCGAGCTGCTTCGGACCTTCATCGAGGTCAGCAAAACCCGCCACTTCGGCCGGGCGGCTGAGAATCTCTACCTGACCCAGTCGGCGGTGAGCTTTCGGATCCGCCAGCTCGAGCAGCAACTCGGGGTCAGTCTGTTTGCCCGTCACCGCAACAACATTCGCCTGACCGCCTCCGGTGAGCGTCTGCTGCCCTATGCAGACGCCATCTTGCATACCCTGGGCCGCGCCAAGCAGGACGTGGCCCTCTCCCCCGGTTTCAGCCAGCAGCTCGCCATCGGTGCCCCCGCCATCTTCTGGGAGCTCGATTTCAACGACTGGCTCAACCATGTCTATGCCCTGGCCCCCGGCCTCGCGGTGCGCCTCGAGACCGCCTCCCGCGAACACCTGTGCCGCCAGTTGCTGGAGCGCTCCCTCGATCTCGCCCTGCTCTCCGAGCCGACCAAGATCGACGAGATCGCCCTGCACCCCATCGGCGAGCTGGTGTTCGAGCTGGTGAGCCGGGAGCAGGCCGCCAGCGCCGACAGCCTGATGCAGATGCCCCATATCCACCTCGACTGGGGCACCAGCTTCGAGCCACCGTCGAGCCGGCTGCAGAGCCTGCAGAAGACCCCGGTGCTGCACTCGAGCTCCGCCAGCATGGCGCTGCAGTTCGTGCTGGCCAACGGCGGGGCCGCCTACCTGCCAAGGCGCATGGTGAGCCCCTTCCTGGAGCAGGGGAAGCTGCATCTGGTGGAGGGAGGACAGGCCCTGAGCCGCCCGCTCTACCTCGCCTATCTGGAGAAATCCGATCGCCGGGAGCTCATCGATCAGCTGCTCACCCTGCCGCTTGGCTGGGATGACGCCGATCTGCGCCTGCCCGCCGCCGAGCCGGCCATCACCGTCTGATGGGATGCCGGATATGCTGCCAGCAGCATGAGAAAAGGGGCCCAAGGGCCCCTTTTGCATAATATGCAGCGCACTCAGCCGTGATGGCGACGATCGTTGGCCTGCGCCAACAGGGTGCGGCTCTCGCGCAAAAACTCGTCCGCCCGCTCGCCGAAGAAGCCGGAGACCTGGCTGAACGCCTCGATAAAGCCCTCCCGATCCCCCCGCTCCAGCAGCCCCAGCGCCTCGCCGAAGTTCTGGTAGTAGCGGCGGATCATCGCCAGATTCTGCGGCGACGACAGTATGATGTCGGCGTAGAGGTGGGGATCCTGGGCGAACAGCCGTCCCACCATGGCCAGCTCCAGCCGGTAGATGGGGGAGCTCAACGCCAGCAGGCGGTCGATGTTAGCCTGCTCGCGGGAGAGGTGCCAGCCGTAGGCGAAGGTGGCAAAGTGGCGCAGCGCCTGGATAAAGGTCATCGCCTCGTCGTGGGCCCTGGCCTCCACCTGCTGCAGCCGTGCCCCCCAGATGGTCATCTGATCCAGCAGCCACTGGCTGGCGGCGGGCTCGCGCCCCTGACAGCAGACGATCACCTGCTTGGCGAGGCTCGCCACGTCCGGCCCGAACATGGGGTGCAGCCCGAGGACCGGCCCCTGGTGTACCGCCAGCATGTGCTCGAGCGGAGCCGCCTTCACGCTGGTCACGTCCACCAGCAGGCAGTCCGCCGGCAGGTTGCCGAGCCGGTCGATCACCTCGCAGGTGACGTCGATGGGCACGGCCACCATCACCAGCCCGGCGCCGTGCAGGATCTCGTCTGCGCGCGGCCAGTCCGCCTGACCCAGGGTCTCGACCCGGTAGCCCGAGAGGCTGAACAGGTTGCCGAACAGGCGGCCGAGCTGGCCCTGACCCCCGATGATCACCACCTTGCCAAGCTCCGGCTTCATGCACTTGAAGTGGTGCTCCTTGTCGCTGGCGGATTCCAGAATATAGGACTCGCGCATCACCCGGCGCAGCACGTCTTCGATGAGATCGCCGGGCACCCCCAGGGCTTGCGCCTCCTCTCGGCGGCGGGCCAGCATGCTCGCCTCCCGATCCGGCGCGTAGATGGGCAGGCCGTGTCGGCTCTTCACTTCCCCCACTTCCCCCACCAGGGCGAGACGGGCGGCCAGCAGATCAATCAGCTGCTTGTCCACCGCATCTATCTTGTCCCTGAGGGCATTCAACTCTTCAGCCATGTCCGGTCCCTGCGGCGCCGCCCGCAGCGACGCCCTGTGATTCAAGAGGCAACGAGGTGTCACCGCCTCGGCCGGTGGCACCTCGATTGTTCAATCAGTGCTGACAAGATACCACGGCTTATGCCTTGGTTCTGGCCAAAAGTGGTGCCGCCAGCTGGCTGTGGCAGCGGGCCAGCAGCGCATCCGTGGTCTCCCAGTCTATGCAGGCATCGGTGATGGAGACACCGTAGCGCATCTCGCACTTGGGCTGCTCGCTGGACTGGTTGCCTTCGAACAGGTTGGATTCGAGCATCACCCCTATGATGGAGCGGTTGCCCTCCTGGATCTGGTGGATCACGTTGTCCGCCACCTTGGGCTGCAGCCGGTGATCCTTGCTGGAGTTGCCATGGCTGCAATCCACCACCAGGCCGGGCAGCAGGCCCGCCTTCTCCAGCGCCTCTTCCGCAAGCGACACATTGACCGAGTCGTAGTTCGGGTGCTTGCCACCGCGCAGGATCACGTGACCATCCGGATTGCCCTGGGTCTGCAGCAGCGCGACCTGGCCCTGCTGGTTGATCCCCATGAAGGCGTGGGGGCTGGAGGCCGCCTGCAGCGCATTGATGGCAGTGCCCAGGTTGCCGTCGGTGCCGTTCTTGAAGCCGACCGGCATGGAGAGGCCGGAGGCCATCTCCCTGTGGGTCTGGGATTCGGTGGTGCGGGCACCGATGGCCGACCAGGAGAAGAGCTCCGCCAGGTATTGCGGGCTGATGGGGTCGAGCGCCTCGGTGGCCAGCGGCAACTCCAGCTCGGCCAGCCAGCAGAGCAGCTCGCGGGCGCGGTGCAGCCCCAGCTCCACGTCGAAGGTGCCGTCCAGGTTCGGATCGTTGATAAAGCCTTTCCAGCCGACCGTGGTGCGCGGCTTCTCAAAGTAGACCCGCATGACAATGTAGAGAGAGTCCTGATAGGCGTCATGCAGCGCTTTGAGTCTGGTTGCGTACTCTTTGGCGGCGTCCATGTCGTGGATGGAGCAAGGACCACAGATCACCAGCAGGCGGTGATCGCGACGGTGGATGATGTCGGCGATGGTGTTGCGAGCCCCTTGCACGAATGCCAGCGCACGATCGGAGATGGGCAGTTTCTCCTTGAGCTGGGCAGGCGTGATCATCACTTGTTCGGACTGGATATGGATGTTGTTCAGGGGATCTCTTTGCATCTTCTCATTCTCTCTACTGTTTCAAGCCAAGGGCGCCGGCCGTTCATTTTTGTTTACACAAGTCAGCGCTTTGTTACGCAACCGCCCCCACCTTACCAAGGAAAAACAAACAATCAAGTGAAACTAGCGTCTGCTCACGCTGATAGATGGATAAATGACCAAGAATGCAGGATGAGACAACTCGAAAGTAGCGACTCGCGGGGCCTGAGCAGCGCCAAACTGTAAATATTTAATTACAACCATCCATTTTCAACATTCTCCCTCTCTGCCCCCTCTCACCGCCCCTCATCCCGGCGATGACACCGGGCACAAAAAAAGCGGGGCACCTGGCCCCGCTTGCGTTCCCGTGTTGCTCTTCTTTTATTATTTGCCGTGGGCCTTGATAGCCTCGACTGCCTTGTCGGGGAAGTCGCTGAACACGCCATCCACATCGGCCTGGTAGAGGAAGATGTTGAGCAGATCGGTGAAGTCTTTCGCATAGGCAGGGATCTGCCCCTCATCCTGACGGAATGTATAAGGATGCACCTTGAGGCCGGCCGCGTGGGCCTCTTTCACCATGCCGGTGAAGACAGGCTTGCCAGGAGTACCCGGCTCGGTCACCACCATGGGTTTCCAGGGACCTATCCCCTCGGCATAGGTGGCGATGGTCTTCATGGCCCCCGGCTTGAACATCCAGTCGTAGTCGTAGGGAGTCGCCTTGCCCTTGGCGTCGTAGACCATGGTCTCGTTCCAGTCGGTCTCGGCCATTAGCTGCACCAGCTTGAGATCCATGCCCATGGCGGGCATCAGCTCGCCGTTGATGCGCTTGAGCTCGTTGGCATCGAAACACTGCAGATAGACCTTGTCGTTCTTGCCGGTGTAGCCGTACTCCTTCAGTACCTTCAGCACCGCCCTGGAGATGTCCTTGCCCTCGTGGCGGAACAACCAGGGGGCTTTTATCTCCGGGTAGATACCGATGTTCTTGCCGGTGCTCTTGTTGAGCCCCTGGATCATCTCGATCTCTTCCTGGAAGGTATGGATCTTGAAGCTGGACTTCCAGAGCGGGAAGCGCGCCGGATAGACCGGCACCTGCTTGCCGTCCACCAGCTGGAACGGCTCGGTCATGCGCAGGGAGCGCACCTCGTCCAGGGTGAAATCCACCACATAGTAACGACCATCCGGGCGAGCCCGGCCGGGGAAGCGCTCGGCCACATCCGTGATGCCATCGAGGAAGTGATCGTGCATCACCACCAGCTGGTCATCCTTGGTCATCACCAGATCCTGCTCCAGATAGTCGGCGCCCATGCCATAGGCCAGGGCCTTGGATTCCAGGGTGTGTTCCGGCAGGTAGCCGGAGGCGCCACGGTGGGCGATGACGATTTTGCCTTCGTCAGAGGCCAGCGCGGGCAGCGCCAGCGCGGCCCCGAGGCCAAGGGCCACCAGGGTACGGTGAGTTTGTTTCATCAAGGGTTCTCTTTGTTATTGTTTATTTGGTGTAGGTGATTGTTATAGCAGAGGTTTATTGCAGTTTGACGGCGGACGGCAAAGGCCGCCCGCCGTGGGTCATCAGCTGGCCTTGGGCAGGGCGTGGTGGTGTTCGAGCAGCCAGGCGCCGAGCTGCTGCTGTTCGGATTCGGACAGGCGCAGCCCCAGCTTGCTGCGGCGCCACAGTATGTCCTCCAGGGAGTGGGCCCATTCGCGCGCGATGAGATAGCGCACTTCGGATTCATACAGCCCGGCGCCAAAGTGCTGACCGCGCTCCTCCTTCAGCCAGAGGCGGGCATGGGCGCCATAGGCCTCGGCGATGCGCAGGGCGCTGCGATCATCGAGCCAGTCGAACTCCAGCGCAAAGGCGCGCGCCAGTTCGCGCACCGAGCAGTCGAACTCGCCACCGGGCAACCGGCAGGAGGCGGTCCAGTCCTCTCCCATCTGGCTGAACCAGGGCTTGAGCTTGTTGCAGGCGGCCTGGGCCAGCTTGCGGTAGGTGGTGAGCTTGCCGCCAAACACCGACAGGAGCGGCGCCCCGTCGGACTCGCCACTGAGCTCGAGGGTGTAGTCCCGGGTCACCGCCTGGGGCGAATCGGATTCGTCGTCACACAGGGGGCGCACCCCGGCGTAGGTCCAGACCACGTCCGCCGGGCTTATCTGCCTGGTGAAGTGGGCGTTGACCACCTTGCACAGATAGTCGATCTCGGCGCTGCTGATCTTCGCCTCCCGCGGGCTCCCCTTGTGCTCCACGTCCGTGGTGCCGATGAGGGAGTAATCCTGCTGATAGGGGATGACGAAGACGATGCGGTTGTCCTCGTTTTGCAGTATGTAGGCCTCTTCGCGCTCGTGGATGCGCGGCACTATCATGTGGCTCCCCTTGATGAGGCGAATGCCGCGGGGGGACTTCTCGTGCAGGCTCTCGTCATAGAAGGTCTTGACCCAGGGGCCCGCCGCATTGACCAGACCGCGGCAGCTGACGGTGAACTGCTCGCCCCCTTCCCGCTCGAGCGTCAGGGTCCAGTGCTTGGAGCCGCGCACCGCCTTGACGCAGCGGGTGCGGGTCTGCACATCGGCACCCTTGTCCCGCGCCAGCATGGCATTGAGCACCACCAGGCGGGCGTCGTCGACCCAGGCGTCCGAGTATTCAAAGCCCTTGTGGATACCGCTCTTGAGACCGTCCTGCGGCAGGAAGCGCAGACCGCAGCTCCCCTTGAGCTTGTCGCGCTTGGCCAGGTTGTCATAGAGAAAGAGGCCGGCACGGATCATCCAGGCCGGGCGCAGGTGCGGTCGGTGCGGCAGGCGAAAACGCATGGGACGGGCGATGTGGGGCGCCATGCCAAGCAGCACCTCCCGCTCCGCCAGCGCCTCTTTCACCAGCCGGAATTCGTAATGTTCGAGATAGCGCAGGCCGCCGTGGATCAGCTTGCTGGAGTTTGACGAGGTGGCAGAGGCGAGATCGCTCGCTTCGAACAGCGCCACCTTCAGCCCCCGCCCCGCCGCATCTGCCGCGATGCCGACCCCGTTGATGCCGCCGCCGACGACGACCAGATCATAATGTTCGCTCATGTTCACCTACTTTCTTATTTTGTGTTTGCCATGACAGCAATGTTTGATTTCGCTCATATTAGAACATGAAAAACCAATAAACGAACATTTCGTGAGAGAAATGTGATCGCGATTGTTTTCACAATGCTAAAAATGCTGCCAGTCGGTGACGGCCTGGCAAGCCGGACGGGTTACCGGAAACACCAGTCCCGGGCAGGGAGGCGGGCAAAGGGTCCCGGATGGGAGGGAACGTGCACGAGACAAGGCGATGGACGCGATGGCGTGAAAACCCTCATGGGGCATGCCGCCGGGCGTCTGGGGCAAGCGCCTGGTGTCGGGGGAACTGGCTCCTGATGTGCAGTTGCAGAGTCAGGGGCTCAAGGTATGGAATTCAGCGCCTGGGACTGGCCTCTCTGGCGCCGCAAAGGAGACGCCGCAGACCGGGGGGTGCAGAAAGAAAACCGGCCGCCACAGGGCGGCCTGATGCTAGAGCAGTGGAAATATCAGCAGATATGGCAGGCGATCTGATGCTGGGACATCAGGCGCATCAGCTTCTCCGGCGGCTCCTGATCCGTGAACAGGGCGTGGATCTGGCTGAGGTTGCCGAGGTTGACCATGGCGTTGCGGCCGAACTTGGTGTGGTCGGCGGCCAGGAACACCTGGCGGGAATGGGCGATGATGGCCTGGGCGATCTTCACCTCGTGGTAGTCGAAATCGAGCAATGAGCCGTCGCTGTCGATGCCCGAGATACCGATGACGCCGTAGTCCATGCGGAACTGGCCGATGAAGTCGCGGGTCGCCTCCCCCACGATGCCGCCATCCCGGTTGCGGATCTCGCCCCCGGCGATGATGACGGTGAAGTCATCCTTGGCGGTGAGGATGCTGGCCACGTTCAGGTTGTTGGTGACGATGCGCAGCTCCCGGTGATCCAGCAGGGCACGGGCGATGGCCTCTGTGGTGGTGCCGATGTCGATGAAGAGGGACGAGCCGTCGGGGATGTTGGCGGCCACCTCCCGGGCGATGCGCTCCTTCTCCTTGAGCTGCATCACCTTGCGGGCGCTGTAGGCGGTGTTGACGGTGCTCGAATGCAATGAGGCCCCGCCGTGATGGCGCCGGATCTTGTTCTGTTCGGCGAGATCGTTCAGATCCCGGCGAATGGTCTGGGGGCTGACGTCAAAATGGGTCACCAGATCGTCGGTCGAGACGAAACCCTGCCGGGTCAGGACGTCTAGGATCTCCAGATGTCGTTGGGTTTGCTTCACGCTTGCACTCCGCAGATGAGACGAAAAAAGGCCCCGGCAGGTGCGGGGCCTTTGGCAGTGTACCCTATCCCTTTTCCAATCGATAAGGGCAGGATCACGTTTTATGCCTTATCGGCAGCGGCCTTGTGCGCGATCGAGATGTTCTCGTGCTTGAGGGTCATGGCCAGCAGCACGATGGAGAGCACGCAGGAAATGGTCAGCACCATGAAGCCACCGTCCCAGCCGAAGTGGTCGACGGTATAGCCCAGCATGGCGTTGGCCGCGACCGCGCCGCCCAGATAACCGAACAGCCCGGTGAAACCCGCCGCTGTACCGGCCGCCTTCTTCGGCGCCAGCTCCAGGGCGTAGAGACCGATCAGCATGACGGGGCCGTAGATGAGGAAGCCGATGGCGACCAGGGCCATCATGTCGATGGTCGGGTTGCCCGCCGGGTTGAACCAGTAGACCAGCACCGCCAGGGTCACCAGCACCATGAACAGGATGCCGGCCGGGGCGCGGCGGCCCTTGAACATCTTGTCCGAGATCCAGCCGCACAACAGGGTGCCCGGGATCCCCGCCCACTCATAGAGGAAGTAGGCCCAGGAGGAGTGATCCACGCTGAAATCCTTCGCCTCTTTCAGGTAGGTGGGCGCCCAGTCCAGCACGCCGTAACGGATGAGATAGACGAAGGCATTGGCGATGGCGATGTACCAGAGCAGCTTGTTGTGCAGCACGTACTTCATGAAGATCTCCTTGGCGGAGAACTCCTGCTCGTGGCTCTCGTTGTAATCCTTCGGATAGTCGTTCTTGTACTCCTCGATGGGGGGCAGACCGACCGATTGCGGGGTGTCGCGCATCACGAAGAAGGCGATCACCGCGATGGCTGCCGCCGCCGCCGCCGGCACGTAGAAGGCGCTGCGCCAGTCGTTGAACCAGCCCATGCCGAGGATGAACAGGGGGCCTATCATGCCGCCGCCCACGTTGTGGGCCACGTTCCAGACCGAGACGATTTCCCCCCGCTCCTTCTGTGACCACCAGTGCACCATGGTGCGGCCGCAGGGCGGCCAGCCCATGCCCTGTGCCCAGCCGTTCAGGAACAGCAGCACGAACATGATGGCGATGCTGGAGGTGGCCCAGTGCATGGTGCCCATCATGAACATGATGCCGGCCGAGAGCAGCAGGCCGGCGGAGAGGAAGTAACGGGCGTTGGATCTGTCCGACACGTTCCCCATCAGGAACTTGGAGAGGCCGTAGGCGATGGAGACCCCGGAGAGGGCCAGACCCAGATCGCCGCGGGAGAAGCCCTGCTCGATGAGGTAGGGCATCGCCAAGCTGAAGTTTTTCCGTACCAGGTAGTAGCCGGCATAGCCGAAGAAGATCCCGAAGAACACCTGCCAGCGCAGGCGCTTGTAGAAGGGATCTATCTTGTCGGCCGGTAGCCTGTCGATATGGGGTGCAGGCCTGAAGAGACTAAGCATGTTCTGCTTCCTTTTATTGTTGTCATGGGCGGTTGAGGGTGCCCCGGTCAAGCTGGCGACCAGATGAGTCCTGATTCGCAAGCGAGCTGATTGTGCTCATTTGTGAACATTTAATCTGTGATGCAGACGGAATTATTGCAGTTTTATTACAAAATAAATAACCCCGTGAGTGATCGCTCATCGACGGCCAGACCGCGTGGAACAAGGGTTTGGGGTACCCACTAAGGAGTATTTGAGACCCTGAGAGTTGCTTTTCGTCACATTTTCTTAGCAATGAGTGGGATCTTGCCCACATTTCCGGTGGCGGGGGTCTGGTGAATTGGCACAGAAGGTTTATTTTCTCACTCGTCCAAGAACGAGCGCAAACGAGCATAACGTTTGCGCAGACTCAAACAACAAGAAGAAACGTTTTCGGACGCAATAAATGGGAATGCAAGATAACGAAACGGAACATCAAACCTACTGTGGGTGGATATAAGGAATAACAACTATGAGCATACAAAGACCCAATACCCTGCTTGGCGAGTGCCTCGCCGAGTTTATCGGCACCGGCCTGCTGATCTTCTTCGGCGTCGGTTGCGTGGCCGCCCTGGTGCTGGCTGGCGCTAACTTCGGGCAATGGGAAATCTCCATTACCTGGGGCCTGGGTGTCGCCATCGCCATCTATGTGACCGGTGGCATCTCCGGTGCCCACCTCAACCCTGCCGTGACCCTGGCCCTGATGACCTTCTGCGGCTTCGACAAGCGCAAGGTGGTGCCCTTCATCATCGCCCAGATAGCCGGGGCCTTCGCCTCCGCCGCCCTGGTCTACGCCCTCTACAGCAACCTGTTCACCCAGTGGGAGCTGACCCACAACGTGGTGCGCGGCAGCGTCGAGAGCCTCGGCACCGCCGGCATCTTCTCCACCTACCCCAATGCCCTGCTCTCCAACATGCAGGCGTTCGCGGTCGAGCTGGTGATCACCGCCGTGCTGATGCTGGGCATCATGGCACTGGGTGACAACAACAACGGCGCCCCCAAAGGCTTCGCCGCCGCCCTGCTGATCGGCATCCTGATCGCGGTGATCGGCGCCTCCCTCGGCCCGTTAACCGGCTTTGCCATGAACCCGGCCCGTGATTTTGGTCCCAAGCTGTTCGCCTTCGTCGCAGGCTGGGGTGACGTGGCCCTGACCGGCGGTCGTGACAATCCCTACTTCTGGGTTCCCATCCTCGGTCCCATCGTCGGCGCCCAGCTTGGTACCGCCCTCTATGTGAAAGTGCTGGCTCCCTGCGTCCCGGGCAACCGCGTCGCCACCGAAGAAGCCGCCAAGCTGTCCAATAAAGAAGAGGCCGCCGCCTGAGAGCGGTCCCCCCAACGTGGAAAATAAGAACGTGGAGAACATCATGTCTGCTGAAAAGAAATATGTCGTCGCGCTGGATCAAGGAACCACCTCCTCCCGTGCCATCGTCTTCGATCAGGATGCCAACATAGTCGCGACCTCCCAGCGCGAATTCACCCAGCACTACCCGAAGGCGGGCTGGGTTGAGCACGACCCCATGGAGATCTGGGCGACCCAGTCCTCCGTCTTCACCGAAGTGCTGGCCAAGAGCGGCCTGCACAGCGAGCAGATCGCCGCCATCGGCATCACCAACCAGCGTGAGACCACAGTCGTCTGGGAAAAGGCCACCGGCAAGCCCATCTACAACGCCATCGTCTGGCAGTGCCGCCGCACCGCCGCCATCTGCGAGGAGCTCAAGGCCCGCGGCCTGGAAGAGTATGTGCGCGAGAACACCGGCCTGGTGCTGGACGCCTACTTCTCCGGCACCAAGGTGAAGTGGATCCTGGACAACGTGGAAGGGGCCCGCGAGAAGGCGATGAACGGCGAGCTCTTGTTCGGCACCATCGACACCTGGCTGGTGTGGAAGATGACCAACGGCGAGGTGCACGTCACCGATCCGACCAACGCGTCGCGCACCATGCTCTACAACATCCGCGATCTGAAGTGGGATCAGCGCATGCTGGACGAGCTGGGCATCCCCATGTCCATGCTGCCGGAAGTGAAGCCCTCCTCCGAGGTGTATGGCTACACCACCCGTGGTGGCGGCGCCCGCATCCCCATCGCCGGCATCGCCGGTGACCAGCAGTCTGCCCTGTTCGGTCAGCTCTGCTTCGAGAAGGGCATGGCCAAGAACACCTACGGCACCGGCTGCTTCATGCTGATGAACACCGGCACCGAGCCGGTGCGCTCCAGCAACGGCCTGCTGACCACGGTCGCCATCGGCCCGAAAGGGGAAGTGAACTACGCGCTGGAAGGTGCGGTGTTTATGGGCGGCGCCACCATCCAGTGGCTGCGTGACGAGCTCAAGATCATCCACGATGCCCGCGACACCGACTACTTCGCCTCCAAGGTGGGCGACACCAACGGCGTCTACCTGGTACCGGCCTTCGTCGGTCTGGGTGCCCCCTACTGGGATCCGTACGCTCGCGGCACCATGGTCGGCCTGACCCGGGGCGCGAACCGCAACCACATCATCCGTGCCGCGCTGGAATCCATCGCCTACCAGAGCCGCGACGTGCTGGATGCCATGCAGCAGGACTCCGGCATCAAGCTGGCGGCCCTGAAGGTGGACGGCGGCGCCGTGGCCAACGACTTCCTGATGCAGTTCCAGGCCGACATGATGCACACCCCCGTGGTGCGTCCGACCCGGATCGAGACCACCGCCATGGGCGCCGCCTTCCTGGCCGGCCTGGCCGTCGGCTTCTGGAAGAGCTCGGAAGAGCTGGAAGACAAGTTCAGCGTGGACCGCGAGTTCATCCCGCAGATGGACAGGGACGATCGCGCCAAGCGTTACAACGGCTGGAAGAAGGCGGTGGAACGCTCACGCCGCTGGGCCGAGGAGGATTGATCGGGCAACCGGTGCATCCTTGAGATGAAAAAACTGAAGAGGCCGACAGCGATGTCGGCCTCTTTCTTATTGGCAAGCGCGAGTGTTCTGACCGCCCCCGACCCCAGCCCTCCCCTTGCCAAGGGGGGGAGAAAATGCCCCCCCTCGTGGAGGGGGAGGCCGGGAGGGGGTTGGAACTGTCGGCATGCCCTCTACAACGCCTCGGCGCCGAGCTGCTCCTTCAGGAAATCGAGCCAGACCCGCAGCCGGATGTCCCGCTGGGCATCGGAATAGAAGACCGCATTGATGGGGCGCGAGGCACCGCTGTTGCTGCGGGCAAGTACCTCCACCAGGGCGCCGCTCGTCCGATCATCCCCCGTCATGAAGTCCGACAGGCAGACGATCCCCTGCCCCGCCAGCGCCAGCTGACGCAAGGTTTCGCCGCTGCTGGCCCGCAGGGTCGGGGTGATGGCGAACCTGTCCCCCTGCTCCGCACTCAGCAGCGGCCAGTGGTTGAGGTGATCGGGGTGCAAAAAGCCGAGCAGCTCGTGACCCGTCAGCAGATCCGCCGGCTGGCGCGGGGTGCCGCGCGCAGCCAGATAGCCGGGCGAGGCCAGCAGCCGCAGCTTGGAGCGCCCGAGCGGCAGGGCCCGCAGGGAGGAGTCGGTCAGCTCGCCGATGCGAATGGCCATGTCCACCCGCCGCTCCATCAGGTTGATAAAGCCCTCGGAGCTGTGCAGTTGCAGCTCGATACCGGGGTAACGGCGGCGAAACTCGCCGATGATGGGCACCAGCCGGTGCAGGATGAAGGGGGTGGCGGCATCGACCCGCAGCACGCCCTCCGGCTGCTCCCGGCGCATCAGCAGCAGCCCCTCCGCCTCGCTCATCTCGGTCAGGATCTTCACCGCCCGTTGATAGAACCAGCTCCCCTCCTCCGTCAGACTGACCCGGCGGGTAGTGCGATTGAGCAGCACGGTGGCGAGCTTCTCTTCGAGGCGCTTGATGCCGCGGCTCACCACGGAATTGTCCATGCCGAGGTTCTCCGCCGCCTGGCGAAAGCTGCCCGCCTCCACCACGGCCACGAACAGGGTCAGTTCATCGGAATGGGTCTTCATTGTTGTTGTCCAGGCAAGAGTAATGGGGCTTTATAGGCGCAATGGCCCAGGGTTGGCAAGGCAGACGTCACCAGAGACGGATCTTGCCGTCCGCATAACGTGAGCAACCGCCTGTTTTGCTCCCGGCCTTGTGGTTACAATGCCGAAAATTGGCATCGTATGGCGCCAAACCATCGCAAGGATGAACATCATGAACTTCGAGGAGCGGTTGGCGGCAGCCCACCAGGAGCTTGAAAGCAAAGGCGTGTGGCACGCCAACTACAATCCCCCCTTGCTCAGATTGCTGCGCAGACTGGGCCTGCGACTCAGGCCACCCCACTACGAGCGCTTTCTGGTCAACATCCTTGCTCTGGGTCTGCCCACCGGCGCTATCTGGGGAGTGCTGATGTGGTTCTTCGGTTGGCAGCATGAGGTGAGCCTGGGGTTTGCCCTGCGCCAGGGACTCCTGTTCGGCCTCGGGGTGGGCCTGCTGATGGCATGTTGGCTCTGGTTTCGGCGCAAGCAGCTCAAGCTGACGCCCTGGGAAGCCTTGCCCCACTCCACGATCCGCACGCAGAAACGCTGGCAACCGAAACACCGATAAGGAGATCCTCATGACCAGGGCCCATGAAAAACTGAACTATGTGGAGTTCGCGGCCAGGGATCTTGCCGCCACCCAGGCCTTCTTTACTGCCGCCTTTGGCTGGCAGTTCACCGACTACGGCCCCGACTACTGCGCCTTCGAAGGGGAAGGGCTGGATGGCGGCTTCTACCGCGCAGATATGTGCAGTCACAGCCATCAGGGGGGCGCCCTGCTGGTGTTCTACAGCGCCGATATCGAGGCAACCCAAGCCAAGGTGCAGCACCATGGCGGCATCATCAACCGCCCGCTGTTTGACTTCCCCGGTGGCCGCCGCTTCCACTTTGTCGAGCCCAGCGGCAATGAGTTTGCGGTCTGGTCCGAACCGGCGGCCTGATAGCGAGGGGTGGGCACCCCAGCCCACCCTGCTCTCTGCTTTACATATTAACCTTTCCCCGGCGCCGGCTGCCCGCCGGTCTCTTCTCTCTCCCATTGCTGCACTCACCTCAATAGTGTTTTGCAACTGCTGCCCTGTATTCCCCAGTCTGCGGCGGGCATACTGGCCCCCGAAATTGCAAGGAGGTTCAGATGCCGTTCCCCGTGATCGTGATTGCCCAGCTTGACGCCAAACCCGAATTTTCTGACCGGTTTCGCGCCGCCTTAGACCCCCTGATTGCGGCTACCCTGCAAGAGCCGGGATGTCTGCGCTACCAGTTGCACCAGAGCCTGGAGAGCCCCCACGGCTGGATGCTGCACGAGGAGTGGGAGAGCGAGGCCGCCCTGCTCGCCCACCAGCAGCAGCCCCACTTTATCGCCTTTGCCAGCTTGGCCTCCCCCTGGTTTGCCAGCCGGATCGTGGGCCGCTACCGGCGCGTCTGATGTCCCTGCGGCCCGTCCCCTGTCCGCCATAGGCGCGGGGCCGGGTCGGCACAAGATTGAGCGTAAAAAACAATAACCTGAGGAATTGAATAATGATGAAGATGCCCAACCTGGGTCTTGGAACCTTTCGCCTGACCGGCCAACCCCTGCGTGACTCCCTGCTCCAGGGGCTGGCGCTTGGCTACCGCCACATCGACACCGCCCAGATCTATGACAACGAGGCCGAAGTGGGCCAGCTGATGAGCGAAAGCGGCGTGCCCCGCCAGGATATCTACCTGACCACCAAGGTGTGGACCAGCGAGTTCGGTCCGGGCAAGGTGATTCCGAGCCTGGAGCTGAGCCTGGAAAAACTGCGTACCGACTACCTGGACCTGGCGCTCATTCACTGGCCCTCCCCCCAGGATGAGGTGCCGATGGCGGTCTATCTGGAGCAGCTCGCCGAGGCCAAGGCACAAGGCCTGACCCGGGAGATCGGGGTCTCCAACTTCACCGTGGCCCAGCTCAAGCAGGCTGTCGAGATCTTGGGGCCGGGCGCCATCGCCCACCAGCAGGTGGAGATCCACCCCCTGCTGCAAAACCGCAAGGTGGTGGAATTCTGCCAGGAGCAGGGCATCGCCATCACCGCCTATATGCCGCTCGCCTATGGCAAGGTACTGAGCGAACCGCTCCTGATGGAGATCGGCAAGCGCCACGGCGTCTCGGCGGCTCAGGTGTCACTGGCCTGGCTGCTGGCCCAGGGCATGACGGTGATCCCGAGCTCTACCAAGCGGGAGAACCTCGCCGCCAACCTGGCCGCCCTCAAGGTGCAACTCAGCCCCGAGGAGATGGCACAGATTGCCACCCTGGAGCGGGGCGAGCGCTGCGCCAACCCGGACTTCGCCCCGAATTGGGATTGAGCCCCCTCATCCCCAACCCTTCTCCTGCCAGGGGAGAAGGGAGCAAATAAGGCTCAATGACATTCTTCGGCACCAGCGGGAGGCACAATGCCTCCCGCTTTTTTGTCTCCAACATCGCGCCACGGCCGTCCAAGCCCTCCCCCAGAGCCTTCCCTCAACCCTTTACTCCTTAACTCTTACCTCTTTCCTCTTTGTCCCGGCTCGCTCTGGATTTGACCCCATAGATCCAGACACTCTTTCCCGCTTAGGGTTGTGATACCCGACTGCGCAGATATTCCCGAGGGGAACGATACCCCAAGGCGCTGTGCGGGTGGTGCTCGTTGTAATGCTCGAACGCGATCGCCAAATTGCCTACCGCTGTTCGGCTATCCGGCTTCGGCATCATCTCGATATAGTCTCGCTTCATCGTCTTCACGAAGCTCTCCGCGATACCGTTGCTCTGTGGACTCCTCACCGCCGTTGTTCTGGGCTCCAACCCGATTTCTCGTGCGAACGCGCGAGTCTCATGGGCCCGATACACCGAGCCATTATCTGTCAGCCATTCCACCGGTGAGGCCGGCAACGCATCCCCGAAGCGACGCTCGACCGCGCGCAGCATGACATCTTGTACCGTGTCACTGTCGTAACCCCCGGTGCTGGCGGCCCAGTCCAAGGCTTCCCTGTCACAGCAGTCCATGGCGAACGTGACCCGGAGTTTTTCGCCATTATCGCAGCGAAACTCAAAGCCATCCGAGCACCAGCGTCGATTGCTCTCGTTAACGGCGACACGCCCCTTATGTGCCTGCTGAGCCAAGGGAACCGCCGGTTTTCTTTCCAGCAGCAGGCCATGATCGCGCATGACGCGATATACTCGCTTGGCGTTGACGACGGGCAGTCGTTCGGCCTCTGACTGACGTCGTAACAGCGCCCAGACTCGCCGATAACCATAGGAGGGGAGCTCTGCCAGCGCGCCCATGATCCGGGCAAGCAAGGCGCTGTCATCGCGTTGGCGATGCTGCCGGCCATCTCGCCAACCAGGTTTTCGATGAACATGAACGGATAGCTGCGCACGCGATACACCAAGGGCTTGGCTCACCGCCCTTAATCGTCGTCCCCCGGCAACAAGGGCGCATGCGCAATCCATTTTTTTGCTCGACCAACCTCCACAGCTTCTTTGAGGATCTCGTTCTCCATGGTCTTCTTCCCGAGCAGACGCTGGAGCTCTCGGATCTGCTTGATGGCAGCAGCCAACTCTGAGGCTGGAACAACATCCTCACCGGCGGTGATCGCCGTGAGAGAGCCTTCCTGGAATTGTTTGCGCCATTTGAAGAGCTGGTTGGCGTTGACGTCGTGCAAGCGAGCGACATGAGAGACGGTCATACCGGGCTCAAAGGTCTGCTGCACCATGGTGATCTTTTCTTGCGGAGTCCGGCGTCGACGGCGCTCGGCTCCTGTTAACACTTCGGCCATCTTCTCGTTGCGACTAGTACTGAACATAGTTCCAAGACTACCTCTTAAGTTAAGAGGGGCGAAGTGTCTGGATCCTCCAGGGGCCAATCTA
>NZ_JBFODA010000012.1:0-87517 GCF_040908055.1 Aeromonas sp. R7-4 | reverse complement strand
TGGAGGGAGAAGGATTCGAACCTTCGAAGGCAGAGCCGTCAGATTTACAGTCTGATCCCTTTGGCCGCTCGGGAACCCCTCCCCAAGTGCGAGGCGCATACTAACAGATCTGCCGCGCTTGTGAACCCCTTGGTAGGGATTTTTAATGCTTAAAGGATCGGGTTGATGGCCGATAAGCAATGAAACCCTTATTTCCAAGATTTATCTCATGCTGCCCAGTGCGATTCGTGACCGACTGCTCGTCGATGAGGCCCAGCTTGGCCAGCGGCTCAACCAGGATCTCCGCCAGGGAGACAGGGCCGACTTCAGGCTGCACCTGGCGCTCCTGACCGAGGCGGTGGAAGAGCAGCCCTGGTTTGACGGCCCGCCCCCGGCTGCCTCTGGCACGACGCCGTGGCGCACCCGCTTTGGCCTGATGCCCCAGGCCCCCCTGCAGGGGGGAATGGAGGAGACCGAGGCCGGAGCGCTGAACGAGCGCCTGCAGCAGGGGGGCTGCATGGCGGACGTCCGGCTCTGGCTGGCGCTGCGATCCCCCCCGCTGGTGAGCCGGGCGCCGGCGCTGGATCCCGCCGTCTATGACAACCTCTCGGCGCTGGGCCGCGAGCGCTGGCTGGGGAAGCAGGCCGCCAGCCCCCTGGGTGGCGAGCCCAGGGGGGAGGAGCCTCTGCTCATGTTGCCGCTGCTGGATGAACTCTCTCGCGGAGTGGATGCCAGGCTGCGCTGGCTGGGGTGATGGGCGCCGAGTCGGCGCCATGCAAAAAGGCGGGATGACCCGCCTTTTGCTCAATGGATGGAGAGGTGAACCGGATCAGGCGTCCGCTTCGTCCGGCTGGGCCACTTCCTTGCCGGCGGCACGGCGGGCGATGGGCTTCTCCGTGTGACGGTTGAGCTGGCGCTCCAGCTTCTGGCCCAGATCCGTGATGGCGGCATAGAGATCCTCATGCTCTGCCTGCGCAAACAGCTTGCCGTTGGGGATGCCGACCGTGGCTTCGACGATATACATCAAACGCTCTTTGGAGATGATCACGTGGGGTGTGATAAGAGGCACCTGAAGACGCTCGAGCTTTTCAAAACGGGATTCAATGCGCTCGCGGATGGCTGGGGTGATGTCAATGATTTTGCTGGTCATTTCAATTTTCATATTGGCCCCCTTCGGGTCGTCTTGCTTGTGTCTTCACCCTCAGATTACCCATGTGGCCAAATCAGAATGTGATCTGCGTCACGAAATGTCCCCCTGGCGATCTCACCGTCCCCAAATTGTGAGCTTTTCCCGTTTCATGCCAAAAACCGCTTGAGCTCAGTGAAACAGGAAGGCAGTATCAGGGAATAGGATCGTTTCTGTCCCCCTCTTGGCAGCGCCTTGTGCCGACCCGATATCCGGTTTTCGCCGCACCGCCTCGTATTTTCTCTATCCACATCGCGTTATCGCATCGCAGAAGATTGCCATGCGCCGGTGGAGATATGCGCGTAAACGGATATGCTTTTCTGCAAGAGTCGGGGGTGGATGACGTGGTTGTCGTGTCGGAGTCGTAAATGAAGCAGCAAGCCACCCAGATGATGTGGTTTTATGATCGGCAGCATGAGCAGTGGAGTCTGTCGGATCATGTCTCTTGTGAGCCCTGGGCAGGGGAGGGGCCTCATCCCTGGGCCGGGCAGCTGGTGCCGGAAGACGAAGCGGGTTTCGCCGATTTTCTCTCCAGACTCCACCACAGTGGCCAGTCCGGCCAATTCATCGGTCACCTCGGCGACGAGACGGGCAATGTGCACCATGTGCTCTGGTACGGTCAGTATGTGGCGGCCCAGCAGCTCTGCTGCGGCTGGCTGGCCCCGCTCGAGATGATCCACCGCGAGATGAGCCGCACCGAGCCGCCCGCCGGGATCATTCCGCCACTGCCCCTGTTGCAGGCCCCCTTGCTGGCCAAGCTGGCACAGGCGCTCTCCGCCAAGACGGGGCTCGATTTCTGCCAGACCCTGGTGAACGAACTGGCCCATATCCTGGGGGCCAGCGCGGTCTGGCTGACGGAGCGGGTCGGGCTCGACCGGCTCAGGGTGCTGGCGAGTCACGGCATCGACGTCAAGGAGTACGCCCTGGGCGACATGCCCTGCCAGCAACTCTATCGGCAGGGGGCCACCAGCCCATCCCCCGTCAGTGAACAATTGAGCGAGGGCCAGGGCCTGCCCGCTGGCCTGCACTACTACGCCCAGCCACTGCTGGATCGCGGTGGCCAGCTCCTGGGCCATCTCGCCCTGCTGTTCCCGAGCCAGACCCAGACCGCCGATCTGGGCTCAGTGCTGACCATCTTCTCGGTGCGCATGGTGGCCGAGCTGGAGCGTCTGCAGAGCGATGCCCTGATGCGGCTGTCTGCGGTGGCGTTCGAAACCCACGAAGGCATCATCATCACGGATCCCGAGTTCAAGATCCTGCGGGTCAATTACGCCTTCAGCCAGATCACCGGCTTCGACAGTCAGGGGGTCATAGGCCTGCACCTTGGCAACGATCTCTGGTCGGGACTGGGCGGGCTGGGCTATGAGCTCAACGCCCTCGATCGCTGGCAGGGGGAGACCCTGCGTCTGCACGCCGACGGCCGCGCCTATCCCCAGTGGGAAATCGTCACCCCGGTGCAGGACGACAAGGGGGGCATCAGCCACTACGTCATCTTCTTCGAGGACATCTCCGAGCGAAAGGCGGCGGAGCGCCGCATCCAGGATCTCGCCTATTACGACGAGCTGACCGGCCTGCCCAATCGCCGCCAGCTGCACGAGACCCTGGCCCAGGCGTTCGCGGAGGCGAGCCGTGAGCACCTCATCGGCGCCCTGCTGTTCATCGATCTCGACCACTTCAAGACCATCAACGACTCCCTCGGCCACGCCACCGGTGACTGGCTGCTCAAGGAGGTGGCCAGCCGGCTCAAGCGGCTGGTGCGCCAGGGAGATTGCCTGGCCCGACTCGGCGGCGACGAGTTCGTGCTGCTGCTGCCGGCGCTCTCCATCAGCCCGCCCCAGGCGGAGATGCAGGCCGACCTCATCGCGGAGCGGCTCATCGGTGAAATCGCCGCCCCCTACAGCCATGGGGGACAGGTGCTGCACATCGGGGCCAGCGTCGGCATCACCCTCTTCCCCGGACGGGAGCAGGAGGCGGGGGATCTGCTCAAGCAGGCCGACACCGCCATGTACCAGGCCAAGTCGGCGGGCCGCAAGACCCGGCGCTTCTTCGATGCCTCCATGCAGTTGCAGGCCGACCGGCGTCTGCTCATCCACAACGAGCTGCGCAGCGCCCTCGACAACCAGGAGCTGACCCTGCACTACCAGCCCCAGCACATGGTCGAGGGGGGGGACCTCATCGGGGTGGAGGCGCTGATCCGCTGGCAACCGCCGGGCCGGGCCTTGGTCTCCCCCGCCGAGTTCATCCCCATCGCCGAGGAGACGGATCTCATCGTCGACATTGGCAACTGGGTGCTGCACGAGGCGTGCACCCAGTACGTCTCCTGGGAGGAGAACGGAATCCACGTGCCCCAGCTGTCGGTCAACGTCAGCGCCAAGCAGTTCCATGCCCCCGATTTCGTCGATCGCATTCACGACGTACTGGCCTCGACCGGCATGGATCCCGCGTGCCTGAACCTGGAGATCACCGAGTCCGTGGTGCTCGGCCATGCGGAGGACACCATCAGCAAGATGACCGAGCTCAAGACCCTGGGCATCAGCTTCGCCATCGACGACTTCGGAGCCGGCTACTCCTCCCTGAGCTACCTCAAGCGGCTGCCGGCGGACGAACTCAAGATCGACCGCTCCTTCATCCAGGACATCCCCAAGGATGGGGACAACATGGCCATCGTCGAGGCGGTGATCGCCATGGCACGCCACATGGGGTTCAACGTGACGGCGGAGGGGGTGGAGTCCCGCCAGCAGCTGGAGTTCCTGCAGGCGCAGGGCTGCCATTTCTTCCAGGGGTATCTCGCCTCCAAGCCGCTCCCCGTGCCCTATCTGGAACGCTATGTCAGCCGCCTGGTGCGCAGCGAACGCAGCGCCTTTGCCGACAAAAATAGTGTGGCGTAGCCCGGGGGCTTAGCGGGTAGAATGAAGGTATGTCACCACCGCCAGCGGGCGGTGGTCGTGCCTTTGAAGGGAGAATGCCATTCGTGAAAGCCGTGCAGGGAATCATCTTATCGGCGCTGTGTGTGCCAGGGCTAGTGGCACCCGTCTTTGCGCAAACCATGGAACAGTCCCTCTATCGTGAGGGCTATGACGCCGTGCGGGCCAATGATCAGACCCGTTTCGAGCAAATTCGTGCCCGTCTGAGCCATTACCCCCTGCGGCCCTATCTGGACTACTACCAGCTCGCCTTCAGGCCGGGGGCGGCGGACTATGACGACGTGACCCGCTTCATCCGCCAGCACGGGGACACGCCCCAATCCAACCGCCTGGAGCGCGCTTACCTCAGCTATCTGGCCCAGAGCCAGCAATGGTCCCAGTTTCTGCGCTTCTACCCGGCCAAGCCGAGCTCCACCGATCTGCTCTGTCAGCACTATCAGGCCCGCTACTACACGGGGCACAAGAGCGAGGCCCTGAAGGAAGCCGGCAAACTCTGGCTGAGCGGCCAGTCCAGGCCCGATGCCTGCGATCCCCTGTTCGATCTCTGGCAGCAGGCTGGACTGCGCACCCAGGAGAAGATCTGGCAGCGCATGAGCCTGGCCTTCGAGGCGCAGAACCCCAATCTCATTCGCCACCTGGGGGCCCAGCTCGGCAGCGGCATGAAGGGATACGGGGATCAGATGATCGCCCTGTATGAGCAACCCGTGCGGGCGATGAATCCGGCCAACTTCATGGCGACACCGCCATCGCGCCAGCTGCTCTCCCTGGGACTGGCCCGCTATGCCAATGAGCAGCCGGATGCGGTCTTGCGCCAGCTGGGGGAGATGACCCGCCGCTTCGGCCTGAACCACATCGAGGTGACCCGGGTGGAGCGGGCGGCCGCCCGCCGCCTGCTGCTCGATCGTTCCCTCGCCCAGCGCAGCTGGCTGGACGCGGTCCTGGTGCGCCTGAAGGATGGCGAGCTGATGGAGCTGCGTGCCCGCCTGGCCGTTTGGGAGCAGGACTGGCGCGGGCTGGAGGGCTGGGTCAAGCGGATGCCCATGGCCCTGCAGAAGGAGGATCGCTGGCGCTACTGGATGGCGCGCTCGCTGGAGGAGCAGGGGCGGCAGAAACCGGCGCGGGAGCTCTATCTCGAGACCGCGAACCTGCGCGGCTTCTATGGCTTCATGGCGGCGCAGCGCACCGGGGTGCCCTATCGCATCAAGAACCAGAGCGTGGCGCACAAGGTGCCGGACTGGCGTACCGCCAGCCAGCGCTGGCCCTTCCTGCTGCGGGTGCGCGAGCTGCTGGCGATGAACGAGATCACGGCGGCCCGCTCTGAGTGGATCCACAACATGGATCGCAACAGCGTGGCACAGCGTCTCGAGTTCGGTCACATCGCCCTCAACCAGGGCTGGCACGAGCTGGCCATCCTCTCCAGCATCCGGGCCGAGGCCTGGGATGCGCTGGACTTGCGCTTCCCGCTGCCGCTCAAGCGCACCTTCTCCCAGATGGCCCAGGAGCGGACCATGAACACCAGCCTGCTCTACGCCATCTCACGCCAGGAGAGCGCCCTCTACCCGCTGGCGCAGTCGCCGGTCGGGGCACGGGGCCTGATGCAGCTGATGCCGGCCACCGCCAGGGAGACGGCGGGCAAGCTGGGGGTCCCCTATCGCAACGAGCAGCAGCTGTTCGATCCGGCCATGAACATTCGCCTCGGCAGCGCCTACCTCAAGCGCCTGCTGGACGTGTATGACGGCAACCGGATCCTGGCGGCGGCGGCCTACAACGCGGGCCCGGGCCGGGTGAAGCGCTGGCGTGAGCAGAGCGAGAACAAGCCGATGGATGTCTGGGTGGAGAGCATTCCCTATCGGGAGACGCGCAACTATGTCCAGAACGTCCTCTCCTTCGACCTCATCTATCAGCACAAGCTGCAGCAGCCCCTGCGTTTCATGTCGGAACGCGAGCTGAATCACGCCTACTGAGTCAGGGGGCAGTCGTTGTCGCGGCTGCCTCCCATTCTTGCCCAAGAATGGTTATCATCCCTTAAGCTTTGTTACAAAAGGAAACCTGCCAGGTGATCGGGCCCCGCGTCTTGGTCTGGCAGGTTCGATACAATGCCCGATCATCACAGACAGGCTTTCCCAACAAAGGAATCGAGAGTGGCAACGATCAAAGATGTGTCTCAGCTGGCGAATGTCTCCATTTCGACGGTGTCTCGAGTGATCAACAACACGGCTCAGGTGGCGCCAGAGAAGCGCGAGGCCGTGCTCGCGGCCATGAAGGAGCTCAGCTTTCGTCCAAACAGCTTCGCCCAGGCCCTGGTAAGCAAACGTTCCAACTGCATCGGCGTGCTGGTGGGCGATCTGTGTGGCGGCCCCTTCTTCGCCCAGATGATGCGCGGCATCGAGAGCATGGTCGACAAGGCGAACAAGTTCACCATCGTCGTCTCCGGCAACCACGATGCGGCCAGGGAGCGCCACGCCATCCAGGCGCTGCTGCAACGCCAGTGCGACGCCCTGATCCTGCACAGCAAGGCCCTGCCTGACGAAGAGTTGAGCAAGCTGGCGTCGGGCACGACCCCCATCGTCTTCATCAACCGCCAGGTGCCGGGTTGCGAGGAGCGCTGTGTCTGGCTGGACAACCAGGCGGGCATCACCACGGCCTGCCAGCATCTGCTGGACGCGGGCCACCGCAAGATAGCCTTCGTCACCTCGGATGACGAGGAGTTCGTCGATGGCCAGCAGCGGATGGCCGGTTATCGCTTCGCCCTGCAACGGGCGGGCATCGAACTGGATCAATCCCTCATCGGTCGCGCCTACGCCGACGAGAAGGGCGGCTATGTGGCCATGAGCGAGCTGCTGGAGCGCGGGGTCGAGTTCACCGCCGTCCTGGGCTTCAACGATGCCATGGTGGCGGGGGCCATCTCCTGCCTGCTGGAGCGGGGTTACAAGATCCCCCAGCAGGTGTCGGTGGTCGGCTTCGACGACATCCCCTATGCCCGTTACATCTATCCCAAGCTCACCACGGTGCGCTACCCCATCGAGGAGATGGGAGAGCGGGCCGCGGAACTGGCCCTGCGCCTGCTGGATCACAAGTCGGTAGAGGGGCTGGCGCTCAAGTTTGAAGCGGAACTGGTGCGTCGGGAGTCGGTGGCCTGAGTCATAAAGTTGGCCCCAAGTGGGCCGACTTTTTCGCAAAACATTGAAAGCGCTTTCAGAAATCCTTTTCAACTGTGATCCGCTTCAAAGCTTTTTAGTGACGCTGCCACTAGGATAGGCCCACGAATTAGGAGCGTGCGCTCCCGATTTTCCCGCTGTGGGAGGTAACCGGCTCATCCGGCTATTTCCTTCGTTACTTTCGACGGTCATCATTGGATGGCCGTTTTTTTTTGTCAGGATCCTGGAATGACGCACGAACATGAGTATCAGACGGGCATCGTCGGCGCCGGCTGGCTGGGGTTGCCGCTGGCACAGGCGCTGCAGCGGTCGGGCCAGCGGGTCGCGGTGACGGTCAGCAGCGCCGAAAAGGCCGGGCGACTGCGAGGGGAGGGCATCGCCGCCTGGCCGTTGCTGCTCGCCCCCGAGATGGAGACGCTGCCGTTTCGCTGCCGTGACCTGGTGATCTGCGTGCCCCCCAGCAAGACCCGGGATTACCCGGCATCGGTGGCCCGGCTGTGCCGGTTGGCCCTGATGGCGGGAGTGCAGAGAGTGCTGTTTATCAGCGCGACCTCGGTATGGGCGCCCGGGCAGGGGGAGGATGAGACGCCTGCCCCTGCCCACGAGAGAGGGATGCGAATGCGGGCAGCCGAGCTCGCCGTGCTGGACGCCGGCTTTGCCTGCGCCATGGTGCTGCGCCCGGCCGGCCTCTACGGCCCCGATCGCCATCCAGGGCGTTTCCTCGCGGGCAAGACGTTGGCGGGGGGCGGGCAGGCGGTGAATCTGGTGCACCTGGACGACGTGGTGGCTGCCTGCCAGCTGATGCTGGCTCAGGGGCTGGATGGGGAGACCTACAACCTGAGTGCCCCTGTCCACCCGAGGCGGGAGCAGCTCTACCCCTTCGCGAGCCGTCTGCTCGGGCTGGTGCCCCCGCAATTCATCGAGCCGGCCGGCGACTTTGCCCCCATCGAGGGGCAGCGCATCTGCCTGCGGCACGGTTTCGTCTATCGCTGGCCGGATCCGGCCCACTGGTTTGCCGAGCAGGCTGCCCTGAAGGGGTGAGCCAGGGATGCTGTCGGATTGCCATGGCGGCTGACCACGTGTGGGAGCCAGGTCTGGCGCGGGCCTGAGGGCAATTGAGGTTTGCCAAGGGCGGGATCGCCCCCTATCATGCCGCCATCCATGACAGAGAGAGCGGTAATGATGGAAGAGACAAAGCGTCACCCCGATGGGGAACTGTTGCTGAGAACCCTGGCGATGCCAGCCGATACCAACCCCAATGGCGATATCTTCGGGGGGTGGATCATGTCCCAGATGGATATAGGTGGGGGCATCATGGCCAAGGAGCTGGCAAAGGGACGCATCTGCACCGTCTCGGTCGAGGGGATGACCTTCCACAGCCCGGTCAAGGTGGGGGACGTGGTGTGCTGCTACGGGCGCTGCCTGAAGATAGGGCGAAGCTCCATGCGCCTCAAGCTGGAGGTCTGGGTCAAGCCGGTGCTGCGGGAGAACGAGGCCCAGCGCTACTGCGTGACCGAGGGGGTATTTACCTACGTGGCCATCGACGATCAGGGTAAATCCCGCCCGGTCCCGGTCTGACGCGGGTCAGATCAGCCGGGCATTGATGATGGATATTTCCTGCTCAAGCCCGGTTTTTTGCCGTATCATGCGCTCCAGCATCTCTTCCGAGCCGACGCACTGATGGGTGTCAAACAGGCAGAGATCGCACTGGGGATCCCGCCTGATCTGATAGACGGTGGAAAGCTCCACTTGATGACAGGTTCCTTGTTGATCATAAAATGTCACGCGGTATTGGTGCTGTCTCGCCATGGCGGGATCCCTCGTGGGTGAGTCGGGCCGGACACGAATAATGAGACTAGTCGGCGATCATGAGCTCTGTGAGGGCCATGGCGCCTTGCAGAGGCAGGTGATTGTTAGCCAATGAAAAATAGTTATCGGATTCTGGGGACCTCCCTGCTGACACTGGGTCTGGTCGGCTGTTTCGAGGTGCCGGATCAGGATCATCTGGTCACGGCCGCCGGCATAGTGCCCGGCGCCAGCTGCGATCGCCCCCCGCTGGTGGCTCTCGCCTCCACCGCCTTGCCCCGGGAGTTTGGCATCACTGTCTGGAATCTCTACAAGGGACAGCGCAAGAACTGGCGCGAAGGGCTGGACCAGTATGCCAAATCCCAGGATCTGGTGCTGCTGCAGGAGTCGGCAACCCGACCCGAGATGCTGGACTGGCTGCGGCGAGGCGATTTCCAGTGGCAGCAGTTGCAGGCCTTCACCCAGGGCGGCGTCTCCTTCGGCGTCATGACGGTCGCCAAGACGCCCCAGGCCTTCGTCTGCGGTGTGCGCTCCCCCGAGCCCCTGCTGCGCATCCCCAAGTCCGGGCTGGTGAGCCTGTATCCCCTGCAGGGGGATCCTGACGGCGTGCTGGTGGTGAACCTGCACGCGGTCAACTTCGAGTTGGGGATGGCCACCTTCCGCGAGCAGCTCAACGATCTGACCGCCCTCGTCCATCGCCACCAAGGGCCGGTCATCCTGGCCGGGGATTTCAACACCTGGAGCGACAAGCGCGAATTCTGGCTGAACAAGCTGGTGGGGGAGCTCGGGCTGCAGGAGGCCGTCCCGGTGCCCGACTTGCGTCGCACCGCCTTCGGCCGTCCGCTGGACCACCTCTACTACCGCAACCTGGATCTGGTGGAGGTGAGTTCCCCGGCCACCGATTCCTCGGATCACAATCCCATCTTGGCGCGATTCGCGGCCCAGGCCATCACCCCCTGACGGGGCCGGATGGCAGACAAAAAAATACCCCGCATTCGCGGGGTATTTTTTTGGGTTTTGATGAGCAATCAGCTGTTGTTTTTCACGAACAGGGTCAGCTCCTGACCCGGCTTGAGGTAGTCGCTCTTGCCGAGCTGATTCCAGCGCATCACGTCGTTGACGGCGACCTGGAAACGGGCGGCGATGGAGGAGAGGGAGTCACCGCGGCGCACCTGGTACACCATGGACTTGTTGCTGCCCTTGTCTTGCTTGGGCCAGACCACCAGCTTCATGCCCGGCTTCAGGGACGACTTGGCGTTCAGACCGTTCCACTTGGCCAGATCGGCGTGGGTGACCCCGTGCGCCTGGCTGATGCTCCACAGATTGTCGCCGGAGCGCACCCGGTAATGCACCTTGCTGCCACTGCGGCTCGCCAGTTGCTGCGGCTTGCTCTGGGCGGACTGGCTCACCATGGCTTTGCCGCCATTGGGGATGATCAGGCTCTGGCCACGGCGCAGGTTGTTGCCGCGCAGATTGTTCGCGAGCTTGAGCTGCTGCACGCTCACCCCGTGATTCTGGGCGATGCGGGACAGGGTGTCGCCGCTGGTGACCTGATAGGAACGCACACCTCGGGTTCGCTCACGCTGGGGCAGATCGGCCAGGGCCAGCTCCAGGGTATCGGCATACTCGACGGGCACCAGCAGGTTGTAGGGACCCCGCGGCGAGGTCACGCCCCGCTTGAGTGCCGGGTTGAGCGCCTTGAGCTGGGAGGCGGAAATGCCCGCCAGCTGCGCCGCCACGTTCAGATCGATCTGGCCACCTGTGTTGATGGTCCGCAGCTGCGGCTTGTTGGCCAGCACCGGCAGGGTGACATTGTATTGGTCCGCATTGCGGATCATGTCGGCCATGGCCAGGATCTTGGGCACATACATCCGCGTCTCGCGGGGCAGGTCCAGGGACCAGTAATCGGTCGGCCGGCCCGCCCGCTCGTTGCGTACGATGGCATTGCGCACCCGACCTTCGCCCGCGTTGTAGGCCGCCAGGGTCTGCAGCCAGTCGCCGTCGAAGAAACGGTTCAGGTACTCCAGGTAGTCCAGTGCGGCATTGGTGGAGGCCAGGACGTCGCGTCGGCCGTCGTACCAGTTGTCGTGGCGCAGGCCGAAATTCTTGCCGGTCGCAGGAACGAACTGCCAAAGACCGACCGCATTGCTGCGGGAGCGGGCATTGGGATCGAACATGCTCTCGATCATGGGGATGGTAATAAGCTCCATTGGCAGCTCACGCCGTTCGATTTCCTCTACCATCAGATACAGGTAGGGCTCAGCCCGGCTGGCAATGGTCGCCATATGCTTATCATTGCGCAACAACCAATCACGCTGTTGCCGGACACGGGCGTTATCGTACGAGTCCAGCTGCATATCATCGCTGATACGCACCCACAGGTTATCAGTGTCATCCAGCTCTTCTATCTGTTCGTCGCCGAACAGCATGCGAGAAGAGTGTTTCTTGTACGTTTTCTTGCTGACTTGGGGGGATTTCATCGGCTCGATTGCCGTTACCGCCCGGTCATCCTGATGGCTCAGGTTTTGACAGCCGCTGAGAAACAGCGCCGCCAATAAGGCCGTTCGTAGCTTCATCTCGCTCAGGTCATCTATGGAAAAACAGCTCGCATCATAAGGGGCAATGCCCCCCTGATCAAGGTTTGTTCAAAAAACGTCCTTCCAGGCCCGCAGGACGGTGAAGGTATCCTCTGGATTTTCCAAGCATTTCAGTGCGTATTTTTCAGCAGAAAATTTCACTGAGTCCTGCTCGCAGCGCAGAAAAACATTGAAATGCCGCTCATCCCCTAGTCGGGAGGGGAGACTCGGCAGGCCCTGCTGGCGCAGCTTGCTGATCACCCCGATCTGCCGCTGGATCGCCGGGTTGTCCGGCTCGACCGCATGGGCGAAACGCAGGTTGGCGAGGGTGTATTCGTGGGCGCAATAAAGGAGGGTGTCGTCGGGCAGGGCCGCGAGCCGTTGCAGGGAGCCGTACATCTGGGCCGGGGTACCCTCGAACAGGCGGCCGCAGCCGGCACTGAAGAGGGTATCGCCACAGAACAGCATGCCCTGGCCGTAATAGGCGATGTGGCCATGGGTGTGGCCGGGCAGGTGGAAGACGTCGAGACTCAGGCCATGCCAGTCGATCCTGTCACCGTCATCGAGCCACTGGCCGTGATGCTCCGGCATGGGGTCATGCTTGGGGCCATAGAGGCGGGCGTGCGGGAAATGGTGCAGCAGATCCGAGACGCCGCCGACGTGATCGCGATGGTGGTGGGTCAGCAGGATGGCGTCGAGCACCAACCCCAGGGCCTCCAGTCGCGCCAGCACCGGCGCGGCCTCGCCAGGATCGACGACCAGGCAGTGATTCTCGTGGCGGATCAACCAGATGTAGTTGTCGTTAAAGGCGGGAACTGTGATGACGGTATACATGGCTCGGCTTCTCTTTTGTGTTCTTTGGGGATGGGATCTTATATAACTGGATGGCATTCGCACCCCGGATTGGTTCCATTATGCAGCTGGCACGTACCGAACAACAGATCGCGATCCCGACCAGCTGGTCGGCACTGCCCATGGGGGACTGGGTGGCTGCCGAGCTTCAGGAGAGGCTCGACAACTGGTGCCCCCATCTGTTTGGCTATCACCTGCTGAAAATTGGCGCCCTGAGCGCCGAGCTCTCCTGCGGTTGTTCCACCATTCGTCACCAGATCGGGGTCGCCCCCGGCGGGCGGCTGCTGGACATTCTGGGTGATCCGCTCGCCTTGCCGGTGCGCTCCGGCAGCGTGGATGCCTGTCTGCTCGCCCACTGCCTCGACTTCTCGCCGGATCCCCATCAGGTGCTGCGCGAAGCCGAGCGGGTGCTGACCGACGATGGCTGGCTCATCGTCAGCGGTTACAACCCCCTCAGTCTGGTGGGGATTGGCCACTACCTGCCTTTCATGCGGCGCCATCTGCCCTGGTCCGCCCGCATGTTCACCCCCGCGCGGGTGACCGACTGGCTGCAACTGCTCGGGTGCGAGGTGATGTTTGACGAACGGTTCGGCTTCTCTTTCATGGGCAGGCAGAGCCGGATAGGCTGGTGGCGGGAGAGCCTGGGACGGGACTATTGCCGCTCCCTGGCGTCCGTCTACGTGATTGCCGCCCGCAAGCGGCGCTTCCCCGTCACCCCGGTGCGTCGCCGCTGGCGCCTGCCGGAGCCGATGGCGGCACCGGGCATGGCGCGGCAGGGGGGCTAGCCTGCCTCAGGGCTGGTAGCCTTCGTCTTCGGCAAGCTGCTTGCCGCTGGCGGCTTCCCGGGCCAGCTCGTCGCAGCGTTCGTTCTCCGGGTGACCCGAGTGACCCTTGACCCAGAGCCATTCGATCTGGTGACGCGCCACTTCCGCATCCAGCGCCTGCCAGAGATCGACGTTCTTGACCGGCTGGCGGTTGGCGGTCATCCAGCCTTTCTTCTTCCAGCCGATGATCCACTGGGTGATGCCCTGGCGCACATACTGGCTGTCTGTGGTGAGCCGCACCCGGCAGGGTTCGTTCAGGGTGCGCAGCCCCATGATGGCGGCCATCAGCTCCATCCGGTTGTTGGTGGTCAATCGGAAACCGGCCGAGATCTCCTTGCGATGCTTGCCGTAGACCATGACGGCGCCGTAGCCGCCGGGCCCCGGGTTGCCGAGGCAGGAACCATCCGTGAATAAATCAATGTGTTTCAACATGAGTGATCAGTCTGTTTTAGCCAAAGGCTTGGGGTAAACTAGCGAGTAAAACCGAAGTTTGACATGGATTTGATCATGAGCACACCCCAACTGAACCGCCAGATCATTCTGGATACCGAAACCACCGGCATGAACACAGCGGGCGGTCCCGTCTACCTCGGGCACCGCATCGTCGAGATCGGCTGCGTGGAGGTGATCAACCGCAAACTGACCGGCAACCACTTCCACGTCTATATCAAGCCGGATCGGCTGGTGGATCCCGAGGCCGTCGCGGTACACGGCATCACGGATGCCTTCCTGGCCGACAAGCCCTCCTTCAGCCAGATAGCGGATGACTTCATCGAGTTCATCCGCGGTGCCGAGCTCATCGCCCACAACGCCCCCTTCGACGTGAGCTTCATGGACTATGAGTTCAGCAAGTTAGGCCTCGACTTCAAGACGGCGGATATCTGCGGCATCACGGATACCCTGGCGATGGCGCGGGATCTCTTCCCGGGCAAGCGCAACAACCTGGATGTGCTGTGCGATCGCTACGGCATCGACAACTCCCATCGCACCCTGCACGGCGCCTTGCTCGATGCGGAGATCCTGGCGGACGTCTACCTGCTGATGACGGGTGGTCAGACCAAGCTCAACCTGGCCAGCGAGAGCAACGAGAGCGACAGCAACCAGGACACCGGCATTCGCCGCCTGGAGGGCAACCGCGCGCCTCTCAGGGTGGTGCGGGCCAGCGAGGAGGTGGTGGCGACCCACGAGGCCAGGCTGGACCTGGTACAGAAGAAGGGAGGTGCCTGCCTGTGGCGGCAATGAGTTCGCTCTGGGGCGGCCTGTTGCTGCTGGCCTCCCTTTCGGCCTCGGCCAACGAGGTATTCGCACCCTCCGACATCCCCTTGCTCGACAACCGCTTTCGCATCGATTACGGCGTGAAGGAGATCACCTTCATCATCACCCGCAAGCCGGGTACCCCCTCGGTGATCCTGGTGCGGCCCGATGGCAGCAAGCTCTATGTGGGCAAGGTCAGGCCGCCGGAGGTGGGCTGGCTGGCCCTCAAGGATCAGGATCTCATCACGGTGCGCAACCCCATGCCGGGCCCCTGGCAGGCCATTGGCGAGGTGGACCCCGACAACCGGGTGCGCCTGCTCTCCGACATCCGGGTCGCAAGCGAGCCGCTGCCGGCCCGCCTCTATCAGGGGGAGCGGGTCAAGCTGCAATCCCGGCTGCTGATCGACGGTGCGTCGCCGGGGGCCGGCTACTACCTCTCGGATCTCGGCATGACGGTGAAGCTGCAGCAATTCAACGATGCGGCCCAGCGCGGGGAGCCCATATTCGAGGAGACGCTCGGCCATTATCTGGACGATGGCAAGGGGCTTGACGAGGTGCCGGGAGACGGCGTGCTGACCGCCGAGGCCGTGCTGGACGTGCCGGCAGGCAAGTATCGCGCCCTCTACAGCACGGGCAACGAGGTGTTCTCCCGCGCCGAGTCACAGCAGGTGCTGCTCTATCCCTTGCCGGTGAGCTACACCCTGGCTGCCCCCTCGGGTGATGCGGGGGCCAGGCTGTCGCTGGTCATCGATGGGGAGGAGCTGGATCCGGCCTCAGTGGTGATCCAGGGCAAGGCCAGCGACGGCACCGGGCGCAGCCTGGACTTCAGCGAGGTGGCGAAGGAGCCTAGCTTCGGCGTCGATCTCTCCACCCTCAAGGGGGCGGGTCAGTATCAGGTGGAGGCCACCCTGTTCGCCACGACCCGGCTCGGTCGTGAAGTGCGGCTGCAGCTGCCGGTCAAGTCGTTCACCATCATGCCGCCACCGGCCCCCGTTCCCTCGGCGGCTCCGGCCACCTCGGCGGCCAAGCCGGCCAAGGCCAAGTTTGAGGAGCGTGAGAGTCCTGTCTGGCTGCCCTGGGCCCTGGGGGGCGGGGGCGTGCTGCTGCTCTTGCTGGGGGCGGGCGGCTTCATCCTGCTGCAGAAGCGCCGCACCCTGCGCAAGGCGATGGCAGCGCAGAAGGCGCAGCACGCCGAGGTCGCACCGGCGCCCAAGCTGGATCTCAATCTGCCGGAGCAATAGCCCCAGAGCATTGCGAAGAAGCCGCCCGATGGGCGGCTTCTTCATGATGGCGAGGTGGCGGCGCGGGGAACACAAAGATATCAGTGGGCGCCGATATAGATGTCCTTGTACTGCTCGCGGATGTCGAGGAACTTCTCCAGATTGGCCAGCATCAGATCCACCAGCTGGGGATCGAAGTGCTCACCCTTCTCCTCCTTGATCAGCGCCAGCACCTGTTCCAGCGGCCAGGCCCGTTTGTAGCAGCGATCCGAGCCCAGGGCATCGAACACGTCCGCCAGGGCGACGATGCGCCCCTCCAGGGGGATGGCGTCACCCTTGAGCCCGCGGGGGTAGCCGGTGCCGTTCCACTTCTCGTGATGGTTGCCGGCGATGGTGGCACCTATCTGGAACAGCGCCAGATCACTGCCGGAGAGCATGTCCTGCCCCAGCTGGGCATGGGTCTTCATGATCTCCCACTCCTCCGGGGTGAGCTTGCCCGGCTTGTGCAGGATGGCGTCCGGGATCCCCACTTTGCCGATGTCGTGCAGGGGGGAGGCGCGCTTGATGAGTTCACACTTCTCCTCGTTCATGCCGAGCAACTGGCAGAACAGCTCGGTGTAGAGGGCCACCCGCTTGACGTGCAGGCCGGACTCCTTGGAGCGGCTCTCCACCAGCTCGCCGATGCGGTAGATGATCTCGCGCTGATTGTCGCCGATCACCTCGTTGAGCCGGATGTTCTCCAGCGCCACTATGATGTTCTCGGTGAACAGGCTCAGCAGGCCGGTGTCCATCTGGCTGAGAGGACGGGTGGTCTCGATGTGGAACAGCAGGTGGTGACGGGGGTTCTGGCAATAGAGCACCATCTGGTTGCCGTCGTAGACATTGGCCCCCCTGGTCATGGCGTGGCGCAGTATGGCCGGGGCATCGGAGAGCAGCAGGGCCGGGCCGTCGCTGAGCAGGGGCTCCAGTACCTGATCCCGCACCTCGTAGGCAAGGTGCTTCACGTCGTAGATCTGGGACTCTTCCAGGTTGAGCAGGGCGCTGAGCTGGGTCTGGGCCCCCTCGACAAACTGGCGCAGTGCGCGCTGCTCGAAGATCCCTCTGGAGGCTTCGATGACTTTCTCCAGCCCCTGGCGATTGCTCTCCAGGGTGCGGATGTCCCGGTAGGAGCGCAGGCTGGCGCGCAGCAGGGTGCGCAGCTTCTGGGAGGTGAGTTCGGTCTTGTCCTTGTAGTCGTTGATGTCGTAGTTGGTGACGACGTCATCTTCCGGTGCCTGGCCTGGCTGACCGGTACGCAACACGATACGCACCATCTTGTTTTGCAGCTCGTCGCGCACGAATTTGACTACCTCGAGGCCAGCGTGATCGGCCTCCATGACGACGTCGAGGAGCAGCAGCGCGACATCCGGGGTGATGGCGAGCAGCGCCTTGGCTTCGGCGGCGGAATAGGCGTGCAGGAAATCTATGGGTTTGCCGTCGAACTCGAACTTGCTCAGGGTGATCTTGGTGATGCGGTGCACTTCGGGCTCATCGTCCACTATCATCACCTTCCAGCCTGCGGTCTGCAGCGCTGACGGGGGAAGATCTTCATCGTCAATAATCAGGATTTGATCATCCATTACGCAATCCTGTGAGTGATACTGTGTTTACCTTAACCGCTTCATTCAATATAGGAAATGGATTGGTATTCAAAATATGATCCAGTCGTTTTCTCCCGCACCCCGCAAGGTCACAGGTCGATCTCTTCATGAAAAACGCCTCCACGAGGGAGGCGTTTTGACAGGCTTTGGATCAGGCTGCACGGTGGTAGGCTGAGGCTTCAAACAGTGCCTTGTTTGCCACCAGATCGACAGGGTCGAAGTCATCGACGTTGATGGTGCGCAGGCGACTCGCTTCGGCGCGGCGCAACAGCTCGGCCTCGGTCTGGTTGATGACGCCGAGAGTCAGACCGGCCTCCGCCACCTTGTCGAGCTGGGTGAAGGGACGTCTGGTGCCTTCGGCCTTGCACACCTTGTCAAACAGCGGCTCGGCGGTCAGCACGTCGTCGAGAGCCTGCTCCAGCAGCCCGAAGGGGTTGCCCTCCTCGCGGGTGAGGTACTGGCCTTCGGCCAGACGGCTGCGGGTCGCACTCGGCGTCTGCAGCAGGCGGGCCACCTGGCTGTCGAGCTTGTCGGAGGGACGCTTCAGGTCGCGACCCAGCGGCAGCACGATGGCGCGCAGCGCCAGCCCGATCCAGCGGTTCGGGAAGTTGCGCAGCAGCTCGTCGATCGCTTCCTGTGCCTTGAACAGGGCGTCTTGCAGTGCCCAGTGCAAGAGCGGCAGGTCTGCCTGCTGGCGGCCCTCGTCCTGATAGCGCTTGAGGGCGCTGGAGGCCAGATAGAGCTGGCTCAGCACGTCACCGAGGCGAGCGGAAACCCGCTCCTTGCGCTTGAGCTCGCCGCCCAGGGTACCCATCGCCATGTCCGACAGGAACGCCAGGTTGGCGGAGAGGCGGGAGAGCTGCTGGTAGTAGCCCTTGGTCTGATCCTTGTACGGCGCGGCGGCGAAGCGGGCGCCGGTGAGGCCCAGCCAGAAGCTGCGCACCAGGTTGCTGATGGCAAAGCCCACGTGGCTGAACACCGCCTTGTCGAAGTCCTTGAGGGCCTGCTCCTTGTCCGGGTGGCTGGCGGCCAGCATCTCGGGCAACACATAGGGGTGGCAGCGGATGGCCCCCTGGCCGTAGATGATCATGCTGCGGGTCAGGATGTTGGCCCCCTCGACGGTGACCGCGATGGGGGCGCCCTGATAGCCGCGGGCCAGGTAGTTGTTGGGGCCCATGCAGATGGCCTTGCCGCCGTGGATGTCCATGGCGTCGATGATGCACTTCTGGGCGCGGTCGGTGAGGTGGTACTTGACGATGGCGGAGATGACAGAGGGCTTTTCACCCAGGTCGATGCCGGTCACCGTCAGCTTGGCGGCGGCGCCCATGATGTAGGCGTTGCCCCCCAGGCGGGCCAGCGGCTCTTCAATCCCTTCCATCTTGCCGATGGGCAGCTTGAACTGGCGACGGATGCGGCTGTAGGCACCGGTGGCCAGGGCCAGCATCTTGACGCCGCCCGTGCTGTTGGAGGGCAGGGTGATGCCGCGACCGACCGAGAGGCACTCCACCAGCATGCGCCAGCCCTGACCGGCCATGGCCGGACCGCCGATGATGAAGTCGAGCGGCACGAACACCTCCTTGCCGCGGGTCGGGCCGTTCTGGAACGGCACGTTGAGGGGGAAGTGGCGGCGGCCGATCTCGACGCCCTTGATATGGGTCGGAATGAGGGCGCAGGTGATGCCGAGCTCTTCTTCCTCACCCAACAGGTGGTCCGGGTCACGCAGCTTGAAGGCGAGGCCCAGCACGGTGGCGATGGGGGCGAGGGTGATGTAGCGCTTGTTCCAGGTCAGGCGCATGCCGATCACCTCTTCCCCTTCCCACTCGCCCTTGCAGACGATGCCGAAGTCGGGGATGGAGCCGGCGTCCGAGCCCGCTTCCGGGCTGGTCAGGGCGAAGCAGGGGATCTCCTTGCCTATGGCCAGGCGGGGCAGGTAGTGGTCTTTCTGCTCCTCGGTGCCGTAGTGCTGCAGCAGTTCCCCCGGGCCCAGGGAGTTGGGCACGCCGACGGTGGAAGCCAGCACGGCGCTGGCGCCACACAGCTTTTGCAGCACGCAGGACTGGGCGTAGGCGGAGAACTCTAGGCCGCCGTATTTCTTCTTGATGATCATGGCGAAGAACTTGTTGTCCTTCAGGTACTGCCACACCTCGGGGGAGAGATCGGCCCGCTCGTGGGTCACTTCCCAGTCGTTGACCATGCGGCACACTTCTTCCACCGGGCCGTCCATGAAGGCCTGCTCTTCGGCTGACAGCGTGCTCACCGGAATGGCGTGCAGCTTCTTCCAGTCCGGATTGCCGGCAAACAGATCCGCTTCCCACCAGGTCGTCCCCGCCTCGATGGCTTCCTTCTCGGTACGGGACATCTCCGGCATGATGGACTTGTAGATCTTGAACAGGGGTTTGGTCAGCTGGTTGCGGCGAAACTCCACCAGGTTGAGGGGAATGGCGATTACGGCGAACAGCACCCACACCAGCAGGGGCACATGGCCATAGAGGGCGCCGGCGACCAGGGCGGCGGCCGTGGCAAGCGTGGCGGTGAACAGGGACGCCCGGCGGTAGGCCATGGCGCCGATCACCAGGATCACCCCGAACAGAGTGAGGGTCGTCGTCATTTTTCGCTCCTTGCATGAATTGCCGAAGTTGGGAAACTGGGGTTAACTGATCCAGAGGTCTGACCTGTTGGATGTGGCCCTGTTGTAATTCATACGCACAAACTTATCAAGTTGTTTACAAGCTTGTTACCTTGGTGCTGTGATCGGCATAACGGGTCGTACGCCGCATCTTGGCGGGCGGGGGGCGACGATTGGGCTGGCTTGTGCGACAATGCGGCCACCCTATGTTGGACGACGAGATCTCAAAGACCATGTACCAAGAACTAATCCGCAACGAGTTGACCGAAGCTGCCAGCGTGCTCCAGGCGTTCCTGGCAGACGAGCAAAATCTGAAGAACATCGAAGCGGCGGCCAAGCTGCTCGCCGACTCTTTCAAGGAGGAAGGCAAGGTGCTCTCCTGTGGCAACGGCGGCTCTCACTGCGACGCCATGCACTTCGCCGAGGAGCTGACCGGCCGCTATCGCGAGAACCGTCCCGGTTACGCCGGCATCGCTATCTCCGACCCGAGCCACCTCTCCTGCGTCTCCAACGACTTTGGCTATGACCATGTGTTCTCCCGCTATGTGGAAGCGGTCGGCCGCCGTGGCGACGTGCTGCTCGGCATCTCCACCAGCGGCAACTCCGGCAACATCCTCAAGGCCATCGAGGCGGCCCGTGCCAAGGGCATGAAGGTGATCGCCCTGACCGGCAAGGATGGCGGCAAGATGGCGGGTCTGGCGGACGTCGAGATCCGGGTGCCGCACTTCGGCTACGCCGACCGCATCCAGGAAGTGCACATCAAGGTGATCCACATCCTGATCCAGTTGGTCGAGAAAGAGATGGCGAAGTAATCAGACGGGGATGGCGAGACGTCGCGGCGTCTCGCCTAAGAGGATTCCCCGATTGAAGCAGAAAGAATCAAGTATTTCAGGGGGTTGACGGGATATGTGCGAATTGCTCGGCATGAGCGCCAATGTGCCGACCGACATCTGCTTCAGCTTTACCGGGCTGATGCTGAGGGGCGGCAAGACGGGCCCTCACAAGGATGGCTGGGGGATCACCTTCTACGAGGGGCGAGGCTTTCGCACCTTCAAGGATCCCGAGCCCAGCGCCCAGTCCCCCATCGCCAAGCTGGTGCAGGCGTTGCCGATCAAGAGCCGCGCCGTGGTCAGCCACATCCGGCAGGCCAACCGGGGCTGCGTGTCGCTGGAGAACACCCACCCCTTCACCCGCGAGCTGTGGGGACGCTACTGGACCTTTGCCCACAACGGCCAGCTGACCGGTTACAAGAAGCTGCCGACCGGGCGTCATCGTCCGGTGGGCGACACCGACAGCGAGCACGCCTTCTGCTGGCTGCTCGACAGGCTGGAGCACAAATACCCCAAGCGCCCGGCGAATTTCCCCGCCATGTTCCGCTACCTCGCGACCCTGTGTGACGAGCTGCGCGGGCTCGGGGTGTTCAACATGCTGCTGTCGGACGGGGAGTTCGTGATGACCTATTGCAGCAACAACCTCTACTGGCTGACGCGCAGGGCGCCCTTTGGCGAGGCCCGCCTGCTGGATGAGGACGTGGCCATCGACTTTCAGAGCGAAACCACCCCGAACGACGTGGTGACCCTGGTCGCCACCCGGCCGCTCACCGGCAATGAGAGCTGGGTGAAGATGGTGCCAGGGGAGTTCTGCCTGTTCCGGCTGGGGGAGCTGGAGTATGGCAATAACACCGTACTGCCGAGCCAGACATAAAAAAATACCAGGGTAGAATTCTACCCTGGTTCTTCGCAGCAGCCATACAGGCAAAAAGGGATGAGAGAGGTGTTGCTGAGCCGCATCATTCTCATGGGTTGTATTGTTACGTTATTGTTAATTTTGTGACAACATTTATCTCTGATCCCGCGAGCGTGTCGTACCGAGAGTTTGATGGCGCTCACATTATGGCCCAACCACTGCGGTCTGCCCGTGGTGGAAGGGTGGATGACAGCGGGTGTCCCAATCGGCTATATTGTGGTCTGTTTGAATACCATCATAGGGAAGAGAAGATGGAGTGGCTGGATCAGAAGGTGCTGCGGCAACTGGCAGATGACATAGGTCACGAGATGATGCCCGTGGTCATCTCGGTGTTCGTCGAAGAGGTGGGGGAGCAGCTGGCCCAGCTGAGGCCTCTCTATGAACGGCGAGACTGGTCCGCACTGGCCCGCCTCGCCCACAGCATGAAATCCTCTTGTGGCAGCTATGGTGCCGAGCCCAGCTATCGGCAGGTCATGGCCCTTGAACTCGCCTGTCGGCGGGAAGATGCCCAGGAGGCTGGCCGACTGCTGGCCGAGCTGGAGCACTCCCTGCCCCAGGTCTTCTCCCACCTGTCCCAGTTTCACTGAGCCCCGGCGGCTCAGCCCGCCTTGTCATGCTCGATGTGCCAGTTGAGGATGACGCCATCCAGCGCCTGCCTGAGCTTGATGCGATCGTGGCGATGGGGCAGGGCGGCCTCACCCAGGTTGGCCTGGACGAGGCAAGGCTGCAGCTCGGGGCATCCCTGACCTTCGGGGGCCAGAATGGCATCGATCCGGCCCTTGCCTATCCGCTCTTCCAGCCAGCGATGCTGGTCCAGCAGTGTCAACTGACCCGCTGGTCCCGTCTCGGCCACCAGATTGCTGATGAAGACGACGATGGCACTGCTGCCGCGGATCGCCTCGGCGAGGTCGCGCAGCAGCAGAGGGGGCATGACGGAGGTGAGGAAGCTGCCCGGCCCCAGAATGATCATGTCGGCCTGGCTCAGGGCCAGGGCGGCCTCGCGGGTGGCCGGCACGACCGGATTCAGGCTCAGGGCCCGTGGCGGCGTGGTGAGCTGATCGATGGAGACTTCCCCCTGGATCTGGCCACCGCAGAGGGTGTGGGCGCAGAGATCCGTGGGCTGTTCTGACATGGGCAGCAGCTTCGGCTCGATTTCCAGCATGTCGCTGATGAGCCGGATGGCATCCAGGGGGCGGACACAGAGGTTGTCGAGGGCCAGCAGCATCAGGTTGCCGAGGTTGTGGCCCGCCAGCTCGCCGCGGCCGGTGAAGCGGTGCTCGAACAGCTGGCTGCCGATGCTGGGGGTGGTCACCAGCTGGTTGAGGCAGTTGCGCAGATCGCCCCAGGCGATGCACTCCTGGCTCTTGCGTAGCCGCCCGGTGGAGCCGCCGTCGTCTGTGGTGGTGACTATGCCCGTCAGCCGGGACCCCAAAAATGAAAGGGAGGAGAGCACGCGGCCCAGGCCGTGCCCACCGCCGATGGCGACGACCCGGTCGAAGTCATTGATATTGTTCTGCCACATGCAGTGATCCCGTGGGAGGCCAGTGAGCACCATTCTAGTCTCCGTGGCCAGGTAATTGTTTGATAAGGGTATGATTTTTGCTTAATGCCAGCATCCCATACCTCTAGGAGACGGTGTTGAACTTCCTGACGGCTCACTCTCTTGCCGAGACGACCCCGCTGGCCGCCCAACAGATAGCAGAGGGGTTGCTCGCTCAATCACCCCATTTCCCGTCGCTGTTGCTGGTCTATTTTACCCAAGCACACGATGCCGCGGTACTGCGTCATGCGCTCAAGGCCCGTTTTCCCGACACCCGGCTCATCGGTTGCAGCTCCTGCGGCGGCATCCTGACCCAGACCGGCCACCATGGCCGAAGGGGTTGGAGCCTTGCGGTCGCCGCCCTCTACGATGACAAAGGCGCCTACGGCGTGGCCGGCCAGCTGGGCGATGAGCCGGATGTTCGGGCATTGCTGCGCCGCGCCATCGCCGACGGCGGACGCCCCGGCGAGCTGCCCCAGCTGGTCTTGCTGCATGCCAGCCCGGGGCTGGAGGAGGCCATGCTGGCGGGCATCGACGCCGAGTTTGGCGCGACCGTTCCCGTCGTCGGCGGGTCGGCGGCGGACGACGGTGTCACCGGCGCATGGCAGCTGTGCTGGGACGAGGGGGAGGGGGGCCAGGGCTGCGTGCTTGCGGTGCTCTACCCCGACTGCCAGTTGGCCTTCCAGTTTCACTCAGGCTATGTGCCCACCGAGCGTCAGGGCATCATCACCGGGCTAGAGGGGCGCGAGGTGCTGACCATAGACCATGAACCGGCGGCCCGGGTCTATGGCCGCTGGACCGAGCGTGCGGTTCCCTGGCCGGTGGGCCCCATCCTCAGGGAGACGACGCTCTCCCCGCTGGCTCGCCAGGTCGGCATGCTCGACGAGATCCCCTACTACAAGCTCTCGCACCCCGAGGCGGTGACGGCGCGGGAGGGGCTGCGCCTCTTCACCGAAACCCGGTTGGGGGAGCGCCTGCAACTCATGTACAGCAGCCAGGAGGGGCTGTTGCAGCGCAGTCTGAACGCGATGCGCATCGAGCCGGAGTACGGCATGGCGGGCAATGTGCAGCCCCTTGGCGCCCTGGTGGTGTTCTGTGCCGGTTGCCGCCTGGCGCTGGGGGAGAGGCTGGGCGACGTGGTGGCGCAATTCGGCCAGAGGCTGGGGGACATCCCCTTCATCACGCCGTTTACCTTCGGCGAGCAGGGGCGATTGCCCCACGGTGAGCTGGCTCATGGCAACCTCATGGTCTCGAGCGTAATCTTCCTCGAGAGCTGACAGCATGCTGGATTCAAGATGATAGGCAATAGCGAACTGGAAACCCTGGGCGACAAGCTGCAAACCACGCTGGTGGAGCTGATGCGCTGCCGGGAGCGTGAGGCCAGATACCGCGAGGAGTCTCAAGCCCTGCTGTGCGGGGTGGCGACCCTGGCCGAGGCCCAGAGCCTCGAGCAGGTACTGGAGAGCCTCATCCTTGCGCTCAAGCCCTTCATCGGATTCGAACAGGCGGACGTGATCGCCTGGGAGGCCGCGTGCGGCACCACCCATCTCAGCACCCAGCCGGAAGAGGTCGGCCGCACTTGGTCGCTGACCCCGCTCTTCTCCCGGGCCATCGATGGCGACACCCTGGTCATCTACGATCCCGCCCAGTTGCCTGAGCTGGCCCCCCTAGCGGGGCTGGCGGGCTGGGCCAGCGTCATGATGACGGGCCTGCAGGGGCCGGGGTTCTCCGGCGTGCTCATCTGCCGGCACGGCGCCGCGGGCACCTTCGATCTCAAGAGCAAGGCGGCGATGCAGCGTTGCCGCCCCCTCATCTCCCAGGCGCTGGTGAACATCGCCTATCGGGCCCGGCTGCAGGAGCAGGTGGCTCTCAAAACCCTCGCCCTGCAGGCCAGCGAGCAGCGTTTTCGCAGTTTCGCCGCCATGGCCTCCGACTGGTTCTGGGAGACGGATCCCCTGCACAGGCTCAGCTATGTCTCCGCCCCCGGTTATCAGGGGGAGGTGCTGGCCGGTCAGGCCGGGCGCAGCCTCTACGATTTTGCCCACGACAAGCGGGATCCCGCCTGGTGCAACTACCGGCGTCTGATCGCCCGTCATCTGCCGGTTCGGGGGATCCGTGCCCAGGTGCAACTGGCAGGCGGCCCCTGCTGGATGGAGATCAATGCCGAGCCCTGCCACGATGCCCAAGGCACCTTCATCGGTTATCGGGGCACGGCGCGGGACATCGGCAGCCAGATCCGCCGGGAGCAGGAGCTGGCGCGGGCGCGGGACGATGCCGAGACGGCCAACCGTGCCAAGTCCCAGTTCCTGGCCATGATGACCCACGAGATCCGCTCCCCCATGAACGCGGTGCTGGGGATGCTGGACCTGCTGCAGCACGGGCGACTCGATCCCCCTCAGCAGGCCCTGATCGGCCATGCCACCCACTCGGCTCATCTGCTGCAGACCATCATCGACGATGTGCTCGACTTCTCGAAGATAGAGTCGCACACCCTGGCGCTGCACTGCGAACCCTTCCAGCCCGCCGAGCTGTGCCGGGCGCTGGTGGCACCTCTGCAGGCACAGGCCGGTGCCAAGGGCATCAGGCTTCACTGGCACCTGGACGAGGCGGTGCCGGCGCAGCTGCAGGGGGATGCGGTGCGCCTCTCCCAGGTGATCGGCAACCTGCTCGGGAATGCGGTGAAGTTTACCGCCGTCGGCAGCGTGCGGCTTGCGCTGGCGTGGCAGGACGACAGGCTCAGGGTGTCGGTCAGCGACACCGGGATCGGCATCTCCCCCGAGGATCAGGTGCTGCTGTTCGAGCCCTTCTATCAGGTCGACAGCTCGGCCACCCGCCGTTTCTCCGGCTCCGGGCTTGGACTCGCCATCTGCAGGCGGCTGGTGCAGTTGATGGGGGGGGACATTCGCGTGCAGAGTACGCCGGGGCAGGGCAGCTGCTTCTGGTTCGAGTTGCCCGGGATGGCCACCCCCTGTGCCCCGGTGGCGGATCCCGCCGGCGAGGGCGGGATCATGCCGGTACTGGATGTGCTGGTGGTGGAGGACAGCCCGGTCAACCAGCTGGTGGTGTCGCTCATGCTGGAAAAACTGGCGTGCAGGGTGAGGCTGGCGGGCAACGGGCTGGAGGCGCTGGCACGGGTCGGCGAGCGGCGACCGGATCTCATCCTGATGGACATGAGGATGCCGCAGATGGATGGGCTGGAGGCGACGCGCCGCCTGCGCGACATGGGGTGCGAGGTACCCATAGTCGCGCTGACGGCCAATGCCATGACGGAGGACAGGGCCCGCTGTCTGGCCCAGGGCATGGACGATTTTCTGGCCAAGCCCATCAGCCTCGCGCGACTGCGCACTTGCCTGCTCCGCCATTGCAGGAACTGTTGAGCCGATTCTGGGCAAAAAAAATGGTCAACCTGGTGGTTGACCAATTCTTCAGCAAATACTGAAGAGAGCACGGGATAAATCGGGTTGTACGGTCTTACATGAAAAAGTCGTGCCAACTTTTCATAACCTGTTATTTGCGGCTGGTAGCGGAGTTATGCGTTGTTTATCGCCACCGGCGATTGCAAATTGCGAATTCACCCTTCTCATTGTAAGAATTTTCGGTCAGGGTATTCGCGTTTTGCAAATCGCAATTTGACTCACTCTCTGACTCACTGTGCGATCAGCCGGCGCAGAAACTGGCGCGCCGCTTCACTGTTCTGTTTGGCAATCAACATCTGTTTTTCATAGATCGGCATGGGCAGGATCTCGAGCCAGCGCTGGCAGAGCCAGGCCGCGTCGTCGAACTGCTTGTCCGGGTAAAGTTCATCCAGTTCCGGATACTGTTCAAATACCTCCCTCAATCTGCTCACCAGCTGCTTGTCGCTGAAGTCGGAGTGGGTGCTCGGCCAGTTGGGCAGCATTTCGACCTGGGCGTGGCGCAAGCCAGAGTCATCGGTTTCCATCTCATGGATGCAAAAACGTTCCAGACCGAGCACGGTCACTCCGAGCAGGCCATCGTTGAGGGTATAGAAGTCCGTCACCTTGACCCGGGTGCCGACCGGCAGGATCCGCCCGCAGGTGCCCGTGCTGGTCGCCTCCTCCATGACGATGCCAAAGCCCCGATCCTCGATGAAGGACGCCTTGAGCATCTGGAGGTGGCGTGGCTCGAACAACCGCAGGGGCAGTTTTCCGCCTGGCAGTATGTGAGAAGGCAAGGGGAACAGTGCCAGTTGTTGAAGTTTCATGTTCCATCCTCCGATAAGTTGCGTCTGAATATGACAATGCAGTGACCGTGCCAGAGGAGGGGGGCTGGCGGGCAATGCGGAGAGAATGAGGAAGGCGTTGGAAAATATCCATTTAAAATCAATCTATTGAAATATCCTCTGACGAGGATGGCGAGAATGGCATGAGGGGGATTCAGGTGAGGTTGCAGGGGCTCGAACATGACCCGTCTGCAGAATGAGGCGGTTTTCGCATATTGCAAATAGCGATCACGCAAAATGCCTGTTTAAAGACCCGTCCAGATACCTTGCGTGGTCGATGAACAGTGGCCTGGATCAGGCGATGGATTCGGAGTGCTGGCTCAAGCCTTCCTGCATCAGGGCGGCGATCTCGTCATACATCTGTGACCAGGCGTCGGCCAGCTCAGGAGTGAAGTTGCTTCCCAGGCGGCGCGCCAGCACCAGGGTCAGCGCCTGCTTCAGGAGGGCGAACTGGTGTGGCTGCACGTTGAATTTCTGATGCTGTCTGCCGAGATCCCGGATGATGAAGCCCAGGGCATCCAGCTGATCCAGGCTGGTGATGACGGTATTCAGGGTGTCGGAGACCTTGGCGACGGGCAGATCGGGGTGCTGGGGGAAGAGGGCCTGCAATTCCGGCGACAGCCGGAACAACTCCTCATATACCTCCTGAACATAGGTGTTGCTCAGGGCGGTCACCTTGCCCCAGGCCCGCTGTACCAGTTCAATCTGTCCGGAAGTCATGGGGTCTCTCCTCAGTGCGCTGTGCCATGCCCAGAAGATAATAATTCATTTGCTCAATAAGGTGCAGCGCAGTCGTGCCGCCAGGGGCGGGCGAGGAGGGGCCAGCAAGGGCGCACTGGGCTGCCTTGCTGGCTCGGGACGGAGAATCAGTTGCGCTGCTCCAGGTACATGACCGCCGCCTCCACGCGGCTCTGGGCTTCCAGCTTCTTGAGCAGGCTCTTGACGTGTACCTTGACGGTGCCTTCCGAGATGTGGAGCACGGAGGCCACCTGCTTGTTGGAGAGCCCCTTGGCAATTTCGCGCATGATCTGCATCTCGCGGCGGGTCAGGCTCTCCAGCTTCTGTTGCAGGTGATCCAGCTCGTAGATGTTCTCGAGGTAGGGGCGCAGCGGCTCACTCAGGATCTGCTTGCCGGTCATGACATCCGCCAGCTGGGCCAGCAGCATGTCGGGCTCGGTGTCCTTGAGCAGATAGCCGTCGGCGCCGGCCTTGAGCAGGGCCACCACGTCCTGGCGGGCATCGGAGACGGTCAGGATCACCACGCGGGAGGTGATCTCCTCGGCCCGCAGCGCCTTCAGGGTATCGAGTCCCGACAGGCCCTTCATGTTGAGATCGAGCAGGATGAGGTCCGGTTCGGACTCCTTGGCCATGGCCACGGCATCGGTGCCGTTGGACGCCTCTCCGACCACGTCGATGTTATCTTCCAATTCCAGCAGTTGCACAATTCCCTTGCGCATCAGGGGGTGATCATCTACGACCAGAACACTGTATTTCATCTCGTCCATCAGGCATCTCTTGTTAGGCTGGTGGGAAAGGTCAGGTGTACGCGGGTGCCCCCGGAAGGCGGCTCACTGATGGTCAGCTGGCCGTGCAATTTGCTGGCGCGTTCATTCATGATGCTGAGACCGTAGTGATTGACCGCCGAGTTTGCGCCCCTTATTCCGACACCGTCGTCTGCAATCTGAACCTGGATGTTACCATCAGCCAGGGTCTCACAGCTAACGTCAATGCGCCGGGCATTGGCATGCTTGATGGCATTGAGCACTGCCTCACGGATCAGCTGCAGGATGTGAATGTGCTGTCCCGCCTCGAGATCGGTATCCGTCAGTCCGTACTGGAGCCCGATCTCGGCCCGGGTCTGGGGCTTGAGCTGCTCCAGCATGACGCCGATGGCTTCACCCAGGTTGGCATCGCCGATGCTGAGGCGGAAGGTGCCGAGCAGTTCGCGCAACTGGGTATAGGCGTTGCCGAGTCCCTCGTCGATCTGCTGCATGGCCGCTTCGGCCTTGACGGTATCCCCCTTGGCAAAGGAGCGCTTGAGCAGGGTGGACTGGATCTTCAGGTAGGAGAGCGCCTGGGCCAGGGAGTCGTGCAGCTCCCTGGCGATGACAGCCCGCTCTTCCATCAGCAGCAGGCGCTGGTGTTGCAGCAGGGTCTGATCCTTGTGCAGCACCTGGGCCAGCAGCATGGAGAAGTTCTTCATCAGCCGCTCGTCGACGGGATGGTCGCTTATCATGTCGAGCCGGCCGTACTCCTCCTCGTCCATCTGCAGGTAGAAGCTCACCACGGCCTCGAGATCGCCGGGCCACCCCTTGCGCCCCGTGATGTAGACCGGCATGGCATTGTGCTCGAAGCGGGTCAGCCGGATGTAGTCGATGTGCTGGTGGGCGGCGGCCCGCTCCAGCAGTTTTTGCAGGGTGCGGCGGCTGAGCGGCGCCGCGTGCAGTTTCTGGGCGGTGGAATAGAGGAAGGAGAGGGTGTCGTTGGCCTGTTGCAGCTTGGCGGTCTTCTCCTCCACCTTGCTCTCCAGCTCCCGGTAGAGCTTGCCGAGCTCCGCGGCCATGGTGGCAAACGCCCCCGACAGCTCCCCCAGTTCGTTTTCACAGTGGGGGGGCAGGGTCAGATCGAACTCCTGGCGCTGGATCTGGCGGGCGCAATAGACCAGCTGATTGAGCGGTGCCACCACCTGCTGGCGCGTGAAGCGCACCGTGCACCAGGCGATGGTGATGATGGCGAGCAGGCCGAGTCCCTCGGCCAGGGCCAGCATGCGCACCTTGAACTCCACGTGGTACTGCATCTGGTTGACGAAGTCGTCGATGGCGGCGACGAACTGCTCCGTGTTGTCGGTGTAGCGGCTGGGGGTGGCGTTTTCGATGTGCTCGCGCATCCTCTGCCATTGCAGCAGCACCTCGCCGTAGGTGCGGCGCAGGGAGGCGGGCGTGATCCAGCGCTGGGTCTCCTGCAGCTCGGGGGCATTGAGGGTCTGCTCGAACTGGGCGAGCCGGCCGAGCACGACCTGATCCTTCTCGATTTCATAGGCCATCCGGTAGGCCTGCATGCGCAATGAGCCCGACAGGTTGATGGCTTTGGCGTCCGGCACCGAATAGAAGAGGGTGACCATGGCCACCAGGGCGATCAGGCTGGCCATGAACAGGATCAGCACCATGGCGCGACCGATGGCGCTGCTGACCGACTGCACTCTGAACCATTTTCCCATGCCGACTGGCTCCCCTTACACCGATAAAGACCCCACAAAGTAGCATGGGAGTGTACTCCAAGTTGTGCTAGCATCGAAAAACTAGATGAACTCCGAGCGGTTTTGCCTAAGTCATTGAGATAGGGGGAGATCGCCGTCAGCCGATGTTCGAGCTGAAAGGGTCAGGAAAGAAATGCCCTGGCCTCCCGTATTTGGAAAGGTGTTTATGTTGCCACTTGAAGATGGTTTTTCCCGTCGCTTTTACTATTTGCGCCTGTCGGTCACCGACGTGTGCAATTTTCGTTGTACCTACTGCCTGCCGGACGGCTATCGCCCCTCGGAGGCGCGCAAGTCCTTTCTCTCCCTGGAGGAGATCCGCCGCGTCGTCTCCGGCTTTGCCGCCATGGGGACGCGCAAGGTGCGTCTGACCGGTGGCGAGCCCTCCCTGCGCCGCGACTTCACCGCCATCATAGAGACGGTCGCCAGTACGCCCGGCATCGAGAAGGTGGCCATGACCACCAACGGCTACCGCCTGAAGGAGCGGGCCCGGGAGTGGTTCGATGCGGGGCTGACCGCCCTCAACGTCAGCGTCGACAGCCTGGACCCCCGCCAGTTTCACCAGATCACCGGCGAGAACAAGCTGGCGGAGGTGATGGCGGGGATAGACGCTGCCCTGGCCGCCGGCTTCAAGTCGGTCAAGATCAATGCGGTCTTGCTCAAGGGGCTCAACGACCACCAGCTGGATGCCTTCCTGGCCTGGATCCGGGACAAACCCATCGAGCTGCGATTCATCGAGCTGATGCAGACCGGCGAGATGGACACCCTGTTTCGCGACCACCACACCAGCGGGGATCTCATCAAGCAGCGCTTGCTGGAGACGGGCTGGGTACAGCAGCTGCGCGGCCCGGACGACGGTCCGGCGCAGGTGTTTATGCATCCTGAGTCAATGGGGGGAGTGGGGCTCATCATGCCCTACAGCAAGGACTTCTGCGCCGGCTGCAACCGGCTGCGGGTCTCCTCCGTGGGCAAGCTGCACCTGTGCCTCTTTGGTGACAACGGGGTGGAGTTGCGGGATCTGCTGACGGCCGACGACCAGCAGGAGGCGCTGCAGTGGCGGATCCGCCAGGCGCTGACCGGCAAGGCCGCCACCCACCGCCTGCACGACGGCAATGCGGGCATGACCCCCCACCTGGCCTCCATCGGCGGCTGACCCCGATCGCCAGGCCCAAATGGCCAGCGATTAATTAGCAATCCTCACATAGGGGTAATTTGCCTTGCCCCTGTCTTGCCTAATTGCGCCAAGGGTTTGATCCAGCGCAAGAATCCCCCCTGTTTATCCCCCAGGTGGTATATCACTGGACTTGTGAGAGTCGCAATATACACCCACGCTTATAATTGGTATTAAAAATGCCAGTCACGGGATCCGCGCAGGGGTTCTCCCCCTGTGAAGAGGAGTCGATATGGCCGATGGGATCAATCTGTCACGCCGCGGCCTGTTTCGAGGACGCCTGAGTACTCCCAAGCCCGGGGTACAACTGCCCTGGTCCGTCTCCTGGGACGAGTTCGTGGCCGACTGCACCCGCTGCGGCGACTGTCTGGCCGCTTGTCCGGAGCAGATCCTGGTGAAGGGGGACGGCGGCTTTCCCACGGTCGACTTTCTGCGTGGCGAATGCACCTTCTGCGGCGAGTGCGTCGACGTCTGCCAGGCGCCGGTGTTCCGACCGACGACCCAGACTCCCTGGGAGTATGTGGCTCATATCGGGGCCGGTTGCCTGGCCAGTGCCCAGGTCTTCTGCCAGCGTTGCCAGGACAGCTGCGAGCAGCAGGCCATCCGTTTTTCCCCCCAGCTGGGGCGAGTGCCGACCCCCAGCGTCCATACCGAGTCGTGCAACGGCTGCGGTGCCTGCGTGGCGGATTGCCCGGTCGGCAGTATCAGGATGGGTCTCCCTCACGACGGGGGACCGAGATGACACAAGAGACGAGCCAGTTGGAAAGCAGCGAGATGAAGCGAGAAGAGTTCCACGTATCCAGCCTGGTGGTGCTGGCCCAGCCCTCCCGGCGTCACCAGCTTGCCGAGGAGATCGCGACCCTGGAGGGGGCCGAGATCCACGCCGTCAGCGAGGAGGGCAAGCTGGTGGTCACCCTGGAGGGGCCGAGCCAGCGTCCCATCATGGCGGCCATCGATGCCATCAATGGGATGCAGGGGGTGCTCTCTGCCTCCCTCATCTACCACCAGTTCGATGAAGCCGACGCCGAGGGCAGGGAATAGAGAGCCATGAGGCCGGGGCTGCAAGGTTCACGAGGCCGATGAAAGCAATAAAAGCGCCATGGAGCTGAGCCAGCGCGGCTCGTCACAATGGCTGTCATTGATGTGATTAAGCAATGCGAGGATATGTCATGAAGCTGAGTCGACGCGACTTTATGAAGGCCAATGCGGTGGCGGCAGCCGCTGCCGTGGCCGGTGTCAGTGCCCCCACCCTGGCGGCGAACCTGATCACCAGTACCGACAAGACAGCCATCACCTGGGACAAGGCGCCGTGCCGCTTCTGCGGGACCGGCTGCTCCGTGCTGGTGGGCTCCCAAGGAGGCCGTGTCGTCGCGACCCAGGGCGATCCCGATGCGCCGGTGAACCGCGGCCTCAACTGCATCAAGGGCTACTTCCTGTCCAAGATCATGTATGGCGAGGATCGCCTGACCCAGCCCATGCTGCGCATGACCAACGGCAAGTTTGACAAGAACGGCGACTTCGCCCCCATCAGCTGGGATCAGGCCTTCGACATCATGGCCGAGAAGTTCAAGGCGACCCTGAAAGAGAAGGGCCCGACCGCCGTCGGCATGTTCGGCTCCGGCCAGTGGACCGTCTGGGAAGGCTATGCCGCCGCCAAGCTGATGAAGGCGGGCCTGCGCTCCAACAACCTGGACCCCAACGCCCGTCACTGCATGGCCTCGGCCGTGGTCGGCTTCATGCGCACCTTCGGCATGGACGAACCCATGGGCTGCTACGACGACATCGAGCAGGCCGACGCCTTCGTGCTCTGGGGCTCCAACATGGCCGAGATGCACCCCATCCTCTGGTCACGCATCTCCGATCGCCGTCTGTCCCACCAGGATGTGCAGGTGCACGTGCTCTCCACCTTCGAGCACCGCAGCTTCGAGCTGGCGGACAACGGCATGGTGTTCACCCCGCAGACCGATCTCGCGATCCTCAACTACATCGCCAACTACATCATCCAGAACGACAAGGTGAACTGGGAGTTCGTCAACAAGCACACCCAGTTCCGCAAGGGGACCACGGACATCGGCTACGGCCTGCGTCCCACCAACCCGCTGCAGCAGAAGGCCAAGAACCCGGACAACGGCGACTCCACCCCGATGAGCTTCGACGACTTCGCGAAATTCGTGGCGGATTACGATCTGGAGTCCGTTTCCAAGCTCTCCGGCGTGCCCAAGGACAAGCTCGAGAAGCTGGCCCAGCTCTATGCCGACCCGAGCAAGAAGGTAGTCTCCTACTGGACCATGGGGTTCAACCAGCACACCCGCGGCGTCTGGGCCAACAACCTCTGCTACAACATCCACCTGCTGACCGGCAAGATCTCCCAGCCGGGCTCCGGTCCCTTCTCCCTGACCGGCCAGCCCTCCGCCTGCGGCACCGCCCGTGAGGTGGGCACCTTCGCCCACCGCCTGCCCGCCGACATGGTGGTGACGGATCCCAAACACCGCGCCATCGCCGAGAAGATCTGGAAGCTGCCGGAAGGCACCATCCCCGAGCAGGTGGGCTACCACGCCGTGCTGCAGAACCGCATGCTGAAAGACGGCAAGCTCAACGCCTACTGGGTGATGTGCAACAACAACATGCAGGCCGGCCCGAACATGAACGAGGAGGGGCTGCCCGGCTATCGCAACCCGGCCAACTTCATCGTGGTGTCCGACCCTTACCCGACCGTGACCGCCCAGGCGGCCGACCTCATCCTGCCCACCGCCATGTGGGTGGAAAAAGAGGGGGCCTACGGCAACGCCGAGCGCCGCACCCAGTTCTGGCACCAGCAGGTCAAGGCACCGGAAGGGGCCAAGTCCGACCTGTGGCAGCTGATGGAGTTCTCCAAGCGCTTCACCGTGGAAGAGGTGTGGCCGGCTGAGTTGATTGCCAAGATGCCGGAAGTGAAGGGCAAGACCCTGTTCGAGGTGCTCTACGCCAACGGCCAGGTCGACCAGTTCCCGAAAGCGCAGAGCAAGGGGGCGCTCAACGACGAGGCCGAGCACTTCGGCTTCTACGTCCAGAAGGGGCTGTTTGAGGAGTACGCCACCTTCGGTCGCGGCCACGGCCACGATCTGGCACCCTTCGATCAGTATCACGAGGCCCGCGGCCTGCGCTGGCCCGTGGTGGACGGCAAGGAGACCCTGTGGCGCTATCGCGAAGGGTTCGACCCCTATGTGAAGGCGGGCGAGGGGGTGCGTTTCTACGGCAAGCCCGACGGCAAGGCGGTGATCTTCGCGCTGCCCTACGAGCCTGCCGCCGAGTCGCCGGACAAGGAGTATGATCTCTGGCTCTCCACCGGCCGCGTGCTGGAGCACTGGCACACCGGCACCATGACCCGCCGGGTGCCCGAGCTCTATCGCGCCTTCCCGGATGCGGTGCTCTTCATGCACCCGGAAGATGCCAAGGCCCGTGGTGTGCGCCGTGGCGAAGAGGTGATCGTCGCCTCCCGCCGTGGCGAGGTGAAGACCCGGGTCGAGACCCGCGGTCGCAACCGTCCGCCCAAGGGACTGGTGTTCATGCCCTTCTTCGACGCGAGCCAGCTGGTCAACAAGCTGACCCTGGACGCGACGGATCCGCTCTCCAAGGAGACGGATTACAAGAAGTGCGCCGTCAAGGTCATGAAGGCCTAAGGCGGGGCTGGGGGGATGAGTCGCAGCCGTCGCCAGTTCCTGGCCGACCTCGCCAAGGGGGCCTGCAGCGTGGGCCTCCTCGGGGCGGGTCTGGGCACGGTGGCGCGTCAGCAGGCCCAGGCGGTGCCCGCCCAGGCGCTGCGCCCGCCGGCGGCCCTCGACGAAGCGGATTTCCTCGGCGCCTGCGTGCGCTGCGGGCTCTGCGTGGAGGCCTGCCCCTATGACACCCTCAAGCTTGCCCGGTTGCTGACCCCCGTGACCACGGGCACCCCCTACTTCGAGGCGCGCAGCGTCCCCTGCGAGATGTGTGACGACATCCCCTGCGTGGCAGCCTGCCCGAGCGGAGCCCTGGATCAGGGGATGACGGACATCGATCAGGCGCGGATGGGGGTGGCGGTGCTCATCGACCACGAGACCTGCCTCAACTACCTGGGGCTGCGCTGCGACGTCTGCTACCGGGTCTGCCCGCTCATCGACAAGGCGATCTCGCTCGAACTGGTACGCAACCCGCGCACCGGCAAGCACGCCATGTTCCTGCCGACCGTGCACAGCGAGGCCTGCACCGGCTGCGGCAAGTGCGAGCACGCCTGCGTGCTGGAGGAGGCGGCCATCAAGGTGGTGCCTCGCGGGCTCGCCAAGGGGGAGCTGGGCCATCACTACCGGCTCGGCTGGGAAGAGAAGGCCAAGGCGGGCAAGTCCCTCATCGGTGAGCGCCTCACCCTGCCGACCCGCAAACCGGAGGGGCTATGAGTCGTTATCCGGGGGCCGAAGCCCGGGCGCGGCTGGGCTGGTGGCGGTCGCATCGCTTCCTGCTGCTGCGCCGGCTCTGCCAGTTCGGCGTGCTCTCGCTCTTCCTGCTGGGACCGCTGGCGGGCATCTGGATCCTCAAGGGCAACCTCTCCAGCTCGCTGCTGCTGGAGACGGTGCCCCTCACGGATCCCCTGACCCTGCTGCAGTCGGTGGCGGCGGGCCATTGGCCCATCCCCACCCTGTGGCTCGGGGCCGGGCTGGTACTCGCGGGTTACTGGCTGGTGGGGGGGCGGGTGTTCTGCTCCTGGGTCTGCCCGGTCAACCTGGTCACGGATGCCGCCGCCTGGGCTCGGGCCCGGCTCGGTCTCAAGGGCAACGGCCAGTTCAACCGCCACACCCGCTACTGGCTGCTGGCCATGGTGCTGGTGGCCCCGGCCATCACAGGCGTGCTGGTGTGGGAGCTGGTCAACCCGGTGTCGCTCAGCCTGCGCGGCCTGCTGTTCGGCATGGGGGCGGGCTGGGGTCTGCTGGCGGCCCTGTTCCTGTTCGACCTCTTCGTGGTGGAGCGGGGCTGGTGTGGTCATCTCTGTCCGGTGGGGGCCTTCTATGCCCTGGTCAACCGGGTGGGGTTCGTCAAGATTGCAGCCAATGGGCGCGAGCGGTGCAGCAACTGCATGGATTGTTATGCGGTCTGCCCGGAGCGCCCCATACTGCGCGGCCCGGTTCACGGGGCCAAACGAGGTCACGGGCCCTTGATTGCGGCTCAGGAGTGCACCAACTGCGGCCGTTGCATCGATGTCTGCGCGGAGCAAGTTTTCGAAATCACTACAGGTTTTGCCGTCAAGGCAGAGAAAACGTCGGAGAACAAATAATGAAGAAGCTGATTGGAGCAATGCTGGCCTGCCTGATGGCGGGTTCCTTGATGGCGGCCGTCCCCGAGATCACCAACAGCACGGGGGGGATCAAGTCGGAGCGGGGGAGCACGGATCTGGTGACCGAGGCCGACGCGGCCCCGCTCAAGAACTACCGCAAGGACGGCGACATCTATGATCGCCAGTACATGCATCAGCCCCCGCTGATCCCCCACGACACCCGCAACTACGAGGTGGACAACAAGGTCAACAAGTGCCTGGCCTGCCACAGCTTCAAGAACGCCAGCAAGATGAAGGCGCCCAAGATAAGCCCCACTCACTTCGAGACCCGCGACGGTCAGACCCTGGGTGAAGTCTCTCCCCGCCGCTACTTCTGCCTGCAGTGCCACGTGCCGCAGGCGGACGCCAAGCCGCTGGTGGAGAACACCTTCAAACCGGTCGAAGCACTGAACTAAGGAGTTTACCGATGACATCACTCAGCCTTGTCCCCAGTGTCTGGACCACCTTCAACACACCAGTGAACGAAGCACTGAACTGAGGAGCCATAGATGAAATTACCCGGCTTTGTCCAGCGTCTGTGGACCACCTTCAAGTCACCGTCCAGGGCGGCTCTCTGGGTCATCCTGCTGATGGGCTTCTTCGGCGGCGTCATCTTCTGGGGTGGTTTCAACACTGCCATGGAGGCGTCCAACACCGAGGCCTTCTGCACCGGTTGTCACGAGATGAAGGACAACGTGTTCGTGGAGTACCGCGACACCATCCACTATGCCAACCGCTCCGGCGTGCGGGCCAGCTGCCCGGATTGCCACGTGCCCCACGAGTGGACCTACAAGATCATCCGCAAGGTGCAGGCCTCCAAGGAGCTGTGGGGCATGATCACCGGCAAGGTGGACACCCGCGAGAAGTTTGAATCCCACCGCCGCGAGATGGCGGAGCGGGAGTGGAAGCGGATGAAGGACACGGATTCGCGCGAGTGCCGCAACTGTCACAACTTCGAGTACATGGACTTCTCCCTGCAAGGGCGGCGAGCGGCCCAGATGCACTCCACCAACCTGGCAAGCGGTCAGAGCACCTGCATCGACTGCCACAAGGGGATTGCGCACCAACTGCCTGACATGAAAGGCGTGCCAGGCTTCTGATACCCAGGCCACCGGATCCCGCCGATCCGGTGGCCTGTGATTTTCCCCCCCTCTGCCAGACAACTTTTGATAGAATCCCGCCCGGTAGCGTGTCGTCCTGCATCCTCGACCAGGCCAGGCGGCGCCTTCATCCCATTCTCTCGTGGTCAATGATTGACAGGAATTGCCCCATGGCCCCCAAACACAGCGAATTCATCCCTCTCAAGATTGCCGTACTGACGGTCTCCGACAGCCGCAGCGCCGCCGATGACAGCTCGGGGGACTACCTGGTGTCCGCCCTGACCGAGAGCGGCCACGTGCTGGCCGACCGGGCACTCTGCCCCGACAACCTGTTTCGCATCCGGGCCCAGGTGAGCGACTGGATCGCCGATGAAGGGGTACAGGTGGTGCTCATCAACGGTGGCACCGGCTTCAACGAGCAGAACCGGGTGCCCGAGGCGGTCGGCGTGCTGTTCGAGCGCACCGTGCAGGGTTTTGGCGAGATGTTCCGCCAGCTCTCGTTTGCCGAGATCAAGGGCTCGGCCATGCAGAGCCGCGCGCTGGCGGGGCTCGCCAATCGCACCCTGATCTGCTGCCTGCCTGGCTCGACCGGCGCCTGCCGCCTCGGGTGGGAGCAGCTGATCCGGGATCAGCTCGACGCCCGCACCAGGCCGTGCAACTTCGTCGCCCATCTGTGAGGGGCAGCCATGAACCCGACCGATCCCAGGCAGACTCAACCCAACCTGACTCATCTCAACCAGAGCGGTGAAGCCCACATGGTGGATGTCACCGACAAGCAGGTGAGCGAACGGGAGGCCCGCGCCGAGGCCTTCGTGCGCATGGCGCCCGACACCCTGGCGCTCATCCTGAGTGGCCGGCACCACAAGGGCGACGTCTTCGCCACCGCCCGCATCGCCGGCATCATGGCGGCCAAGAAGACCGCCGATCTCATCCCCCTCTGCCACCCCCTGGCCCTGACCCGGGTGGAGGTAGAGATCCAGGCCCAGCCCGAGCACAATAGGATCCACATTCGCACCCTGTGCAAGCTCTCCGGCAAGACGGGGGTGGAGATGGAGGCGCTGACCGCGGCGTCGGTGGCGGCGCTGACCATCTACGACATGTGCAAGGCGGTGCAAAAGGACATGGTGATCGAGCAGGTCCGGCTGGTGGAGAAGAAGGGCGGCAAGTCCGGTCATTTCCAGCTGGATGCAAATGCAGGAGAGAACGCATGATCAAGGTACTGTTTTTTGCGCAAGTCAGGGAGCTGGTCGGCTGCGACGAGCTCAGCCTGTGCTGCGAGTATGCCAGTGCCGATGCCCTTCGCGCCGCCTTGAGCGAGCGGGGTGACAAGTGGGCGCTGGCGCTGGAAGCGGGCAAGCTGCTGGTGGCGGTGAACCAGACCCTGGTGCCCCTCGACACCCCCCTCAAAGACGGGGACGAGGTGGCCTTCTTCCCGCCGGTGACCGGAGGTTAAGGATGAGCAAGATAATGACCGTGGATCGCATTCTGGTACAGCGGGCGGACTTTTCGCTGGCCGAGGAGTACGGGCGTCTCGCCACCCGCCCCGACAGCGGCGCCGTGGTCAGCTTTGTCGGCAAGGTACGCGACTTCAATCAGGGGGAGCACGTGAAGGGGCTGGCCCTCGAGCACTACCCCGGCATGACCGAGAAGGCGCTGGCCGCCATCGTGCAGGAGGCGCGAGCGCGCTGGCCGCTGCAGGAGTGCACCCTGATCCACCGTATCGGCGAGCTGCTGCTCGGGGATCAGATCGTGCTGGTGGCGGTGAGCAGCGCCCACCGCGAGGCGGCCTTCGAGGCCTGCCACTTCATCATGGATTTTTTGAAGACCCGGGCGCCGTTCTGGAAAAAAGAGCTGACCGCCGACGGGGTACAACGCTGGGTCGAGGCCAAAGCGAGCGACGACGCCGCCACCGCCCGCTGGCAACAAGGGGTGTGAATCCGCCGGGCCCCCCGCGACAGGGCTGCAAACCGGCACAGGTTTCAACAGGAGTAAGGGAATGAAGAAGCTGTTATCCGTGGTGTTGCTGAGTGCTTGCGCCACCGCCGTGCAGGCCGACGAGGTCAAGGTGGCCGTGGCGGCCAACTTCAAGGGCACCATGGAGCGCATCGGCAAGGCGTTCACCGCCAAGACCGGCCACGGCGTCGTCATCAGCTCGGCAGCCACCGGCGTGCTCTATACCCAGATCAGCCACGGTGCCCCCTTCGATCTCTTCCTCTCCGCCGACGTGGCGACCCCTCAGAAACTGGAAGCCGAAGGCAAGGGGAGCGAGCGTTTCACCTACGCCATCGGCCAACTGGGCCTGTGGCAGAAGGGGGGACCGGCCCCCGACGAGGCAAGCCTGCGCCACTGGGAGGGGGAGCTGGCCATCGCGAACCCCAAGACTGCCCCCTATGGCGCCGCCGCCATGGCGACCCTGGAACACCTCAAGATCGATCCCAGGCAGTACCGTCTGCTGACCGGCACCAACATCGGCCAGACTTGGCAGTTCGTCGACACCGGCAATGCGAAGCTCGGCTTCGTCGCCTGGGCCAACCTGGTGGAGGCGGGCAAGACAGGCGAAGCCTGGGTGGTGCCGAGCCAGTTCCATCCAGCCATCGAGCAGCAGGGCCTGGTCCTGAAGAAAGGGGAGGCGGTGGACGCCCTGGTGGCCTGGCTCAAGGGGCCTGGGCAGGCGCAGATCAAGGCCGCGGGTTATGCCCTGCCGCAGTGATGGCCCGTGTGCTGAGAGGCCTCCTATGCCTGTCAGTCGGTATCCGGGAGGCGGGCGATGAGTGAGGGGGATCTGCTGGCGATCTGGCTCACCCTGAAGCTGGCCGCCAGCACCACCGGCATCCTGCTGCTGCTGTCGCCGCCGCTCGCCTGGTGGCTGTCTCGCAGCCAGCACCGACTGCGTCCCGTGGTGGAGGCCCTGGTGGCGCTCCCCCTGGTGCTGCCGCCGACCGTGCTCGGCTTCTACCTGCTGATCGCGTTCTCCCCCGAATACGGCATCGGCACCTGGTGGCGGCAGACCTTCGGGACCCCGCTCGCCTTCAGCTTCCTCGGCCTGCTCATCGCCTCCGTCATCTACTCGCTCCCCTTCGTGGTGCAGCCCCTCACCTCCGCCTTCGTCAACATGGGCAGCAAGGAGATCGAGGCCGCCGCCACCCTGGGGCTGGGGCCCATCGAGCGCTTCTTTCGCATCATCCTGCCGATGACGCTGCCCAGCTTCGTGATGGCGGCGGCCCTGGGTTTTGCCCACACCCTGGGGGAGTTCGGCGTGGTGCTGATGATAGGGGGCAACATCCCTGGCGAGACCCAGGTGCTCTCCATCGCCCTCTTTGATCACGTGGAGACGATGGACTATCGCAGCGCCCACCTGCTGGCGGGCGGCCTGATGGGCTTCTCCCTGGTGATGCTGGTGCTGGTCTACGGCGTGCTGCAGCGCCGGCAACGGAGGCTGTTCGGATGACGCTGGAGATCTCCGTTCGTCGCTCCTTCGGCCCCTTCACCCTGGCGTGCGAGCTGTCGCTGCCCCCCTGCCGCATCCTCGGTCTGTTCGGCCCCTCTGGCTGTGGCAAGAGCACCCTGCTGCGCATCCTCGCCGGGCTGGATCGGGCCTCCTCGGACGCCCTGTGCTGGCGCGGGCGCGAGCTCGCGGCCCTGCAACCCGAGGCGCGCCGCATCGGGCTGGTGTTTCAGGACGCCCGCCTCTTCCCCCATCTGAGCGTGCTCGGCAACCTGCAACTGGCGGCCAGCAAGGGCAGGGGGCGCTGGCAACCGGAGGCGCTGGCGATGCGGCTCGGCTTTGCCGAGCTGCTGGAGCAGCCCGCTCATGGCCTCTCCGGCGGTCAGCGTCAGCGGGTGGCCCTGGGCCGCGCCCTGTTGGCGGAACCCGATCTGCTGCTGCTGGACGAGCCCTTCTCGGCGCTGGACAGGCGCAGCCGCATCCATCAGGCCCACGTGCTCAAGGGGTTGCAGCAGGAGAGCGGCATCCCCATGATCTTCGTCAGCCATGCCATGGAGGAGGTGAGCCTGCTCTGCGATCGGCTGGTGCTGCTGGCGGATGGCCGGGTGGAGGCCCAGGGCTCCCCCGAAGAGATCTTCGCCCGTACCGACCTGTCTCTGGCAAGTCGCGACGACGTCGGGGTCATGCTCTCGGCGACCCTGGCCCACTATGACGAGCGCGAACAGATGGCGACCCTGCGGCTCGGGGAGCAGATCCTGATGGTGACCATGGAGCATGCCCCCGACGAGGCGGGCCCCCTGCAGATCAAGGTGGCGGCGCGGGACCTGGTGATCGCCACGGCGCCCATCGAGCACTCCAGCCTCTCCAACTGCCTGGAGACCCGGCTGCTGGGGGCGCGGGAGGTGCGGCCGGGGCAAACCCTGTTGCAGTTGGCCCTGGGGCAGCAGATACTGCTGGCCCGGATCACCAGCCGATCCGCCAGGCGCCTGGATCTGGCGCCCGGGCAGCGGCTCTATGCCTACGTCAAGGCGGTGAGCCTGGTGGGGGAAGGCTGAGGCCGGTACGGGCAGGCGGCTATCGAAAGAAAAGGGAGAGGACGGGTGCGTCGCAACCAGGTAATGAAATCCCATGGATTGGCCCTGCGCAGCGCGGGGGAGGGGCCCCTGCTGGTGCTGCTGCACGGGCTGGGCTCCTCCAGTCTCGACTGGCAGGCCCAGATAGAGCACTTCAGCGAGCACTACCGGGTGGTGGCGCTGGACTTGCGTGGTCACGGCCAGAGCCTGCAGGAGGGGCCCTTCGACGTGCCCACCCTGGCGGCGGACGTGGCCCGCTGGCTCGACGAGCAGGCCGAGCCCGCCTGGGTGGTGGGGCTCTCCTTGGGGGCCATGGTGGCGCTGGAGCTGACGCTGCGACTGCCGCACAAGGTGCAGGGGCTGGTGCTGGTCAACGGCTTCAGCGAATTCCTGCTGGAGACCCCCAAGGAGCAGGAGCGCTACGCCATGCGCCTCAAGTGGCTGCGCTGGTTCGGCATGCGGCCGCTCGCCTGGTGGCTTGGGCGGGAACTCTTTCCCGGTCCCGAGCTCGCCCAGGTGCGCCACACCTTCCGGCTGCGCTTCGTGCGTAACAAGAAGAAAACCTACAAGGCGCTGCTGGAGGCGCTGCCTGGCTGGTCGGTGCGCGCCCGTCTCGGCACCATCTGGCAGCCGGTGGCCATCGTCTCCACCAGCCACGACTATCTGCCCCTGGCGCGGCGGGTGGAGCAGTTCGCCTCTCTGCCCAACGCCAGCATCCACACTCCCGAGGGTCATCACGCTTGGCCGGCGGAAGATCCCGCCGGGTTCAATCATTTGCTTCACCGGATTTTAGAAACTCATTAAACTTGTCGCCCCTTAGGCTTATCACCCGTGTATGGATTGGTCCGATCGCCTTGCCACTGGCACAAGGCAAGGCAATCGGACCCATTTTGCGCTATCAACAGGTATTTCCTCATGTCTGAAGTAATGAAAATGGCCATCGACGATGGTTCGACCAACGTCAAGGTGAGCTGGATCGACAACAAGGTGCTCAAGACCATCATCTCCCCCAACTCCTTTCGCAAGGATTGGAAGAGTGCCGCCTTACGCAAGGACAAGAAGATCTACAACTACGAGATAGGCAATACCAAGTACACCTACGACGCCACCTCCGACAAGTCCCTGGCCACCACCCACGTGGAGTACCAGTACGACGATCTCAACCTGCTCTCCGTGCACCATGCCCTGCTGCAGACCGGGGTCACCCCCTGTGACGTGGCCATCACGGTCACCCTGCCCATCACCGAGTTCTACAACCCGGACGACTGCCAGCGCAACGAGGAGAAGATCGAGAAGAAGCGCCGCAACCTGATGCGGGCCATCAGCCTCAACAAGGGTGAGCTGTTCAACATCGTCAGCGTGGAGGTGATGCCGGAGAGCCTGCCTGCCGCCCTCTCCCGCCTGATCGGATCCGGCTGCAACGAGTTCACCAAGACGCTGGTGATCGACTGCGGCGGCACCACCCTGGACATGGGGATCATCGTCGGCGAGTTTGACGACGTCTCCGACGTCTATGGCAACAACGAGATCGGCGTCTCCATGGTGACCGACGCGACCCGCAAGGCGCTGGCGGCGGCGGACAGCGACTCCAGCTATCTGGTGGCCAACGAGTTCATCAAGCGTCGCCACGACATGAGCTTCGTGCGGGACGTGGTCAACGACGAGAGCCAGATCCCCAAGATCCTCGAGAAGATGCAGAACAAGATCGACGAGCTGGGCTCCCAGGTGGCCCACGAGGCGAAGAAGTTCGCCAAGAACCCGAACCGGGTCTATCTGGTCGGCGGCGGGGCGTCGCTGATCTTTGATGCCATCAAGGCCGCCTACCCGACCCTGGGTGACAGGGTGGAGCTGCTGGACGACGCCCAGTCCGCCCTGGCGCGGGAGATCTGCCTCTACACCACGGAAGAGGAAGAAGTGTACCGGGAAGCGCCGGTGATGGCCGGGGTCGGCGATGAGTAGTCAACTCAAGCGCATGACCTTCTCCATCTTCATGGATCCGGGTGCGCTGGAGTCTGATCGCTACGCGGCCGGGATCTTGCAAAGCTGGTATCAGCGGGCGCGCAAGATCCAGGACGATGTGGAGGAGTTTGACTTCTCCAAGAGCCGTTTTCACAAGGACATCTACCTCTCCGGCATGTTCCTCTATGTGCTGGCCCCCAGCCTGTGCAAGGGGATGGCCAACGCCTTCGGCCCGGAGCAGGTGAACCTCGCGACCCTGCGCCACGTCTTCGCCGGTTGCGGCTTCGATCTGGGGGAGGGGGCGATCCCCGCCATGACCGACACCCTGATCGACGAGATAGTGGCCAGGCTGGCCCCCCGGCTCGAGCAGGGGGACTCGGCCTCCCTGGTGGAGGAGATAGTCCAGCGCCTGGGGCAGCCCCAGACCGCCGCCTCCCAGGTCCACCTGGTGGACGAGATAGTCCAGCGTCTGGGACAGTCACAAGGTGGCCTATCCCAGACTGATCTGGTGGACGAGATAGTGAGCCGCATCGGCGAGCAGCAGCCTGCCGGGCTCTGGGACGAGCTGAAGCAGGGGCTGCCGGCCCCGCTCGATCACGATCTGCTGGCGGAAGCCATCGCGGGCAAGCTGCCTTCCGCGGCGGCGGAGCCGGATCTGGCGCCCCTGGCCGGCAGCATCCAGCAGTTCTCCCGCCAGCTGGAGGAGCAATCCAGGCTCATCCGCGAGCAGCATCTGCTGATCCAGCGGCTGGCCAGCCAGCCGGGCCGGCAGGTTGGAGGGAATGAGCCGGGTGCCGAGCCACTGATCGAGGATCTCTCGAGCCAGGTGGCGAACATGAAGAAGGTCAAGGCGAAGGGGATCTTCTAGGGCCATGTCGACACTGCGATGCAAAAAAGCCGAACCCCGGGGTTCGGCTTTTTTGTGGGCGCCTATCAGGGCTTGGAGCAGACCGGGCAGTCGGGGCGCTTGGGGAGCTTCATCTCCCGGAAACCGCCCTGGAGGCCGTCGATCATCAGCAGGCAGCCGCTGTAGCTCTTGCCCATGCCGGCCAGCAGCTTGATGGCTTCGAGGGCCTGCAGGCTGCCCACCAGCCCCACCACGGGAGCCAGCACCCCGGCCTCGACGCAGGTGAGCGCCTGATCGCCAAAGAGGGCGCTCAGGCAGGCGTAGCAGGGTTCATCCTCCTGCCAGGTGAAGCTGCACAGCTGCCCCTCCAGCCGGATGGCGGCGCCGGACACCAGGGGCACCCGATGCGCGCGGGCACGCCGGTTGAGCAGGTTGCGGATGGCGACGTTGTCGGTGCAGTCGAGCACCAGCTGGTGGCGCGGCAGCAGGGCGTCGAGCAGCGCCTCGTCGGCGACGGCGGCGTGGGTTTCCACCTCGAGCCAGGGATTGAGGGCCCGCAGCGTCTTGGCGGCGGAGTCCACCTTGTAGTGGCCGATGCGCTCGTCGCTGTGCAGCACCTGGCGCTGCAGATTGGAGAGCTCCACCCGATCGAAATCCACCAGGGTGAGGTGGCCGACCCCGGCCACCGCCAGATATTGGCTGGCGGCGCAGCCCAGGCCCCCGGCGCCTATCACCAGCACCCGGGCCTGCTTGAGCGCCTCCTGCCCCTCGAAGTCGAAGGATTTCAGGATGATCTGGCGGTTGTAGCGCAGGAGTTCGGCGTCGCTCAGGATCTCGCTCACAGCAGCAGCCCCGAGAAGGGTTCGACGGTCACCGTCTCGCCGGCGGCCACCTTGCCCCGTTCCTGCTCGAGGACGATGTAGCAGTTGGCCCGGGACAGGGAGCTGAAGACCCCGGAGTCCTGGGAGCCGGTGCTGCGCACCTCGAGGCCGTGCGGGCCCGCGCTCAATATGCCGCGCTGGAAGTCCAGGCGCCCCGGGCTCTTCTTGAGCGGCTCGGTGACTGTGGCCTTGAGAGAAAGCGGGCGCTCGAACTGCTGGCCGGCCAGCCTGGCCAGCGCCGGCTGCACCAGCTGATCGAAGGTGACCATGGCGGAGACCGGGTTGCCCGGCAGGCCGAAGAACCAGGCATGGGGCAGGCGGCCAAAGGCAAAGGGCTTGCCCGGCTTGATGGCGAGCTTCCAGAAGCCGATTTCACCGAGCTCCTCGAGCAGCTGCTTGGTGAAGTCCGCCTCGCCCACCGAGACACCGCCCGTGGTGATCAGGGCATCGGCCTCGCGATCGGCCTGCAAGAAGGCGGCGCGCAGGGCGGCCGGATCGTCCGGGATGATGCCAAGGTCCAGGCAGTCTATGCCCATGCGGCTCAGCATGGCCTTGACCCCGTAACGGTTGGAGTCGTAGATGTCCCCGTGCCGGAGCGGGGTACCCAGGGGCTTGAGCTCGTCCCCCGTGCTGAAGATGGCCACCTTCAGGGGGCGGCGCACCGAGACGCTCGCGATGCCGAGGGACGCCAGCAGCGGCAGCTCCCGGGGGCTCAGGCGCAGGCCGCTGGCGAGCACTCTGGCCCCCTGCGCCAGGTCCTCGCCGCGGCGGCGGATATTCTGGCCAGGCACGGGATGAGTCAGAAAAGTGATCCCGTTGTCGTTCGCCTGCGTTTCTTCCTGCATGACCACAGCCTCCGTGCCCGCGGGCACCGGGGCCCCGGTCATGATGCGGATGCAGTGGCCGGCAGGCCATTCCCCCTGATAGGGCTGGCCCGCGAAGGCCTTGCCCGCCACGGGAAGCGGCGCCCCGGCGGCGAGATCCGCCAAGCGCACCGCATAGCCGTCCATGGCGGCGTTGTCGAAAGGGGGCACCGACAGGGGGGAGCTGATCTCCTCGGCCAGGATCCGATCCAGCGCCTGGGGCAGGGGCAACCGCTCCGTCTCGCAGCAGCAGCTGAGTTGTTCCAGCATCCCTTGCAGGGCCTTGTCCAAGGGGAGGAGTGCACCGATATCGAATCCCATCATCATGACCTCTCTGGTGTGTAGGGGGCGGATTATCCCAAAAATCCGCCCGAATGGGCAGGCCGAAGGTGCGGGAATGGGGGCTGGCCCCCGGGTGTGGGGCGGCAGTCCTCTCGCACCACCAGGTGGGGGCGGGTCCGGGTTCAGCGTATGTCCCCGAACGGGGAGGTGGATAGAGAGCAAAACGGGGCGGTTTGACATAAAGTCGGGTGCCGGACTTGAGTTAGCCGGAATTATGACAATAATCGCCCTGTAAGATTGCGCCGCGGCACCATGTCGCAGGCCAGCACAGTCCCTGAGCGTGGGAGAGAAACAAGATGACGAGCTTAAGCCAGGAAGCCCTGTTGGTCAGGGCGGCGCTCGAGGCCCAGGGCCTCGAGACACCTCTGGTGGCCAATGCATTGAACGGCCAGCAGAAGAAGGAAAAAATCGAAGGTCATATGCGCGCCATCATGGAGACGCTGGGGCTGGATCTGGCCGACGACAGTCTGGCCGAGACGCCGCACCGCATTGCCAAGATGTACGTGAACGAGATCTTCTCCGGCCTCGACTATGCCACCTTCCCCAAGGTGACGGTGATCGAGAACAAGATGAAGGTGGACGAGATGATCATGGTGCGGGACATCAGCCTCACCAGCACCTGCGAACACCACTTCGTCACCATAGACGGCTTTGCCCACGTGGCCTACATCCCCCGCGGCAAGGTGATTGGCCTGTCGAAGATCAACCGCATCGTGCAGTTCTTCGCCCGCCGTCCCCAGGTGCAGGAGCGGCTCACCCAGCAGATCCTGCTGGCGCTGCAGACCCTGCTCGGCACCCAGGATGTGGCCATCAGCATCAAGGCGACCCATTTTTGCGTGAAGGCCCGTGGCGTGATGGACTCCACCTCCTACACCACCACCACCTCCCTGGGCGGCGTCTTCAAGACCCAGCCCGATACCCGCGCCGAGTTTCTCGGCGGCCTGAAGGGTTAGCAACAGGGGGCATGCTCCGGCATGCCCCGCCAGCCCCTTTTTTCTGAAAAAATCCTAAAGCCCGGGCAATGCCGGCCGATATGGCTCTCCGTGTCGCCGGATGGCCGGTTTTTCAGTGCCGTGCGGCGCCCTCATCCCACGGTGCAACAGCGGTGCCAGCGCATGGCGTTGCCCTGGTGTACACCGACACGGATGAGACCCGATGTACTGCTACGGATGGCGGTGATGGTGCTCGCGCCCTTGGGCCGACGCCGACCAATGCCCCTTGTTTTCCCCATGCAGGACATGCCATGAACACCATGACAATAGGCAAGAAACTTACCGCCGGCTTTGCCGTCCTCGGCCTGATGATGGCCTTTATCGGCGGGGCCTCGCTGTTTGAATTCAGCAAGATGAACCGGGCCGCCATCGGCTTCACCGACAGCATCCTGCCCGCGGTCGTGCGCACCAGCACCCTGGGCGAGACCATCAATGCCCTGCGCCGCTACGAGCTGGATGTCTTCCTGGTGGCGGACGATCCCCAGCAGAAGGCCCGCTATCGCGACGAGAGCGAGAAGAGCCTGCGGGACGCCGCGCAGCAGATAGCGGCCCACGATGCCACCATCTGGGCGGAAGATCTGGAGGAGCGGCGCACCTTCGACATCGTCAAGGCGGACTGGGAGAAGTACGTCGCCCTGCACCAGCGCATCCGTCAGATGCAGGACGCAGGCCAGATGGCCGAGGCCCAGCACCTCTTCATGGCCGAGGGGGTGACCCTCTACACCAACCTGAGCAAGTCGGTGGGGGATCTCATCCGCATCAATCACGGCTACTCCGTCAGCTCCCGTGCCGAGGTGGTCGCCGCCTTCGACAGCGCCAAGCTGAGCGTCACCCTGGCCCTGATCATCGGCCTGGCGCTGGTGATCGCCCTCTCCGTGGTACTGACCCGCCAGATCCGCGACCCGCTCATCATGCTGGCCCGCCAGGCCCAGCGCATCGCGAGCGGCGATCTCGGCAAGGGGGAGCTGCAGGAGTGGATCCGTGGCAACCGCTTCAACCGCGACGAGCTGGGTCAGCTGGGCTCGGCCATCGACCGGATGCAGGAGGCGCTGGCTAGCCTGGTGAGCGAGATCGCGGGTTCGGTGAGCCAGCTCAGCAGCGCGGTGGAGGAGGTGAGCGCCATCTCCGAGCAGTCCGCCAAGGGCATGGCCAGCCAGCAGAGCGAGGTCTCCCAGGTGGCCACCGCCATGAACGAGATGCAGTCCACTGTCAATGAGGTGGCCCGCAACACCACGGACGCCATGGGCGCGGCCAAGCAGGCTTCCCGTACCTCGGCCCAGGGCAACGAGGTGGTGCGTGGCGCCATTGGCAGCATAGAGCAGGTCTCCCGCCAGATAGAGCAGGCGGGGGCCGTGGTGCAGCAACTGGAGACCGACAGCGCCAGCATCAGCATGGTGCTTGACGTCATTCGCGGCATCGCCGAGCAGACCAATCTGCTGGCCCTCAACGCGGCCATCGAGGCGGCCCGGGCTGGCGAGCAGGGGCGCGGCTTTGCGGTCGTCGCGGACGAGGTGCGCAGTCTGGCCCAGCGCACCCAGGCGTCCACCGCCGAGATCAGCAAGATGATCGAGGTGCTGCAGGAGCGCACCGCCGAGGCGGGCAACGCCATGCAGCTGAGCCGCCAGCAGATGCAGGAAAGCGTCGAGCTGGCCCGGGAGGCGGGGGCAGCATCGACAGCATCAACGGTGCCGTCACCCAGATCACCGACATGAACACCCTGATCGCCACCGCCACCGAACAGCAGAATGCGGTCACCGAGGAGCTCAACCGCAGCATCGTCAATATTCATGCCGCCGCCGACGAGAACGCCCTGGGGGCACAGCAGACCGCCCAGGCCTGCGTCGAGCTGAGCAAGCTGGCCACCTCGCTGCACCATATGACCCAGCGTTTTACCCTGTAAGCCTTGTTCGGCAGATAACAGAAGGCCCCGCCAATTGGCGGGGCCTTGTCGTTTCTGGCTGGTTTGTTGATCGTAGGGTCGATTAGTGCAGCGTAATCGGCCGGCGCCAGACTGTTTATCCGATCATTTAGCTCAATCCGACTATCTCACCGTCGTCGTCGATATCGATATGACGGTAGGCCGGCAGGCTGCCCAGGCCCGGCATGGTCATGACGGGGCCCGCCAGGGCATAGACGAAGCCGGCGCCGGCGCAGAGCCGCACCTCCTCGACGGGCACCTCGAAGTCCGTCGGCACGCCCTTGAGGGCGGGGTCATGGCTGATGGACAGCGGCGTCTTGGCCACGCAGACCGGCAGGTGATCCCAGCCATCGGCCGAGAGACTGGCCAGCTGCCGGCGCGCCTTGTCCGACAGTTGCACGCCGCGCCCGCCGTAACCGCACTCCACCAGGGTGGCGAGCTTGGCGGCGAGGCTCGCCTCGTCGGGGTAGAGCAGCCTGACCTCACTCGGCTGCTCGCAGGCCGTCACCACGGCGCGGGCCAGATCCGCGGCGCCCGCCCCTCCTTGGGTGAAGGCCTGGGAGAGGGCGACGTCGCAGGCCCCGGCGCGGCGCGCCTCCTCTGCCAGCAGGGCCAGCTCGGCGTCGCTGTCGCTCGGGAAGCGGTTGATGGCCACCACCACGGGCACCCCGTAGCGGCGGGCGTTCTGGATGTGCCAGGCGAGGTTGGCGCAGCCCGCTTTCAGGGTGGGCAGATCTTCCCCCAGCAGGCTGGCTGGCAGGCACTGGCCCGGGCGGATGTCGAGCAGGCCGCTGTTGGCCTTGAGGCCGCGCACCGTGGCCACCAGCACCACGCAGGCGGGGGCGAGGCCGGACTGGCGATACTTGATGTTGAAGAACTTCTCCAGCCCCATGTCGGAGCCGAACCCCGCCTCGGTCACCACATAGTCGGCCAGGTCCAGGGCCATGCGATCGGCGATGACGGAGGAGTTGCCGTGGGCGATGTTGGCAAAGGGGCCGGCGTGGACCAGCACCGGGGTCTGCTCCGTGGTCTGCATCAGGGTGGGTTGCAGGGCGTCTTTGAGCAGCACCGTCATGGCCCCCGCCACTTCCAGCTGCTCGGCGGTCACGGGTTGGCCGCGAAGGTCGAGGGCGAGCTGGATGCGGCCGATGCGCGCGCGCAAGTCCTTGAGATCGCTCGCCAGGGCCAGAATGGCCATCAGCTCGGAGGCGGCGGTGATGACGAAGCGATCGGGGCGCTCGACACCGTTGGCGACGCCCCCCTGACCGAGGGTGAGGTGGCGCAGGGCCCTGTCATTCATGTCCAGGGCGCGCGGCCAGAGGATGTTGGCCGGGTCGATATCCAGGCGCGCCAGCCCGGTGTTGGGGGTGAACGCCTCCCCGAGTTTCTGCTCGTGGAACAGGCGGGCATCGAGGGCGGCTGCGGCCAGGTTGTGGGCGGCGGTGAGGGCGTGAAAATCCCCGGTGAGGTGGAGGTTCATCTCCTCCATCGGCACCACCTGGGCCATGCCACCCCCGGCGGCTCCTCCCTTGACCCCGAACACGGGGCCGAGGCTCGGCTGGCGTATGGTGGCGATGCCGGACTGGCCGATGTGGTGGAGCCCCATGGAGAGGCCGATCGTGGTGACCGTCTTGCCCTCCCCGAGGGGGGTCGGGGTGATGGCGCTCACCAGCACCAGCTTGCCGGGCTCGCGGGCGGGGGCGTGATGGAGCAGCGCGAGGTCGAGTTTGCCCTTGTAACGGCCGTGGGGGTGGAGATGGGCGGCCGCTATGCCGAGCTGTGCTGCCACCTCGGCGATGGGCAGGCGGGGGGACTGGCGGGAGATCTCGATATCGCTTAGCATCAGCACCTCGTTGGCATGTCGGGTCAAAGATGCGGCGAAGTCTAGAGGAATCAACAGGGTAATCCAATGAGCAATACTATTTTATCCGGCAGTCGTGAGCCTCATCAAAGCCCCATCCTGCTGGATCTCAACGCCCTCTATCACCCTCCCAAGCGGCCCCTCACCGCCCTCGGCATCGTCAGCGCCTTCATCCCGCTCTTTGGCTACGGCTGGCAGGCGATGACCCAGGATCCCGAGACCCATTTTCGCCACGAGCTCGGCAAGCGCATCAACAGGCACAAGAGCGACGAGGCGAACCTCGCCCTGATCCTGCAACTGGCAGCCATGCTCGACTGCCACTGCCTGCACATCACCCTGCCCTATGCGCTGGGAGAGGCCGAGCTCGCCGCCTTGCGCCAGCGCCTGCCGCGCTGGCAGCTGACGATGACCGAACTCCTGTTGGTGGCCGAGCTGATGCCCACTCCCTGAGCCCGGGCTCAGGTCTCCCTGTCCCAGTAGTGGGGCGCCAGGTAGCGCTCCTGCACGAACTCGATGAAGCAGCGCACCTTGGCCGAGACGAAGCGGCGGTGCGGATAGAGGGCGTAGAGCCCCACCTGCCCCTTCTCCCACTCCGGCAGCAGGGGCACCAGCGCCCCCGAGCGCAGCGCGTCACCGACGATGAAGGTGGGCTGCAGTATGATGCCCTGGTGGTCGCAGGCGGCCCGGGTCAGGGCCACCCCGTTGTTGGCGCGAAGGGGCCCCTGGGGGCGAATGCTCTGTTGCTCCCCATCCCGTTTGAAGACCCAGTCCGGCTGGGTCAGGGTGTAGATGAGGCAGTCGTGCTGCTTGAGATCCTCCGGGGTCCTGGGGGTGCCCCGGCGGGCCAGGTAGTCGGGGCTGGCGCACACCACCATCTTCATCATGGCGAGCGGCTTGGCCACCAGGGAGGAGTCCGGCAGGTTGCCGATGCGCAGGGCCAGATCGAACCCCTCCTCCACCAGGGCCACCCGCCGGTCGCTGTACTCAATCTCGAGCTTCAAGTCCGGGTAGCGCTCGCGAAACAGCGGCAGGGCGGGGGAGAGGTGCAGGTAGCCGAAATCCATGGGCACCGAGAGCTTGAGGGTGCCCTGGGGCTGCTGGTTGTTGTGGGTGAGCTGGCTGTGGGTCTCCTCGAGCTCCGCCAGCAGGGCCAGGGAACGCTGGTAGTAGAACTGGCCCGCCTCTGTGGGGTTGACCTGGCGGGTGGTGCGCGACAGCAGCCGGGTCGACAGCGACTCCTCGAGCTGCTGCATCAGCTTGGACGTCATGGCGACCGAGATCCCGAGCTGGTGGGCGGCCTTGGTAAAGCTCTGGCACTCCACCACCTTGATGAAGGTGCGCATGGCGGCTATCTGATCCATATTCCACTCTCAGTTGATAATTATTTTAATAAATCGATGATTATCTATTGCTACGAGGAGGTTAGCATTTTGGACACAGATGTGAACCCCCAATGAAGGAACGATCGGAATGAAAATGACCAAGGCCCTGCTGGCCTCCTGCCTGTTTATGGCGGCTCCCCTGATGGCGGCCGATTACGATGTCGACGCGGCCCACACCACAGTCCAGTTCAAGGTGGGCCACCTCGGCTTCTCCGAACTAGTCGGCCGGTTCAACACCTTCAGCGGCACCTTCAGCATGGACGACGCCAACCCGGCGGCGGCCAAGGCGAGCTTCGAGATCGACGCCGCCAGCGTGGACTCCAACCACGAGGCCCGCGACAAGCACCTGCGCAGCCCCGACTTCCTGGACGTGAAGCAGTACCCCAAGATGACCTTCGTCAGCACCGGCTATGAAGGCACCAAGGAGAAGGGCGTGCTCAAGGGCACCCTGAACCTGCACGGCGTCGCCAAGGAAGTGGCCTTCGATCTGGTCCACATCGGCGAAGGCAAGGATCCCTGGGGTGGTTACCGCAGCGGCTTCAACGCCACCACCACCATCAAGCGCAGCGACTTTGGCGTGAACTACATGGTGCCGAACATCCCGGACGAGATGAACATCAGCCTGTTCGTCGAAGGCGTGCGCAAGTAATGGGCGCGGCACTCCTGCTGCAAACCCTGGCGGCCCCCTTGGGGGCCGCCTTGCTGTCGTGGCGCTGGCCACGGCTGGGGTATCCGGGGGGCGCCCTGGCGCTCTGGCTGGTGGGCTGCCTGCTGGGCGGTGCCTATGGCCTGCCGGTCAAGGCGTGGCAGTGGTTGCCGCTGTGCCTGCTGGTGCCCGCCCTGGCACAACAGGTCGGCAAGGGGGTCGCCCTGGTGCTGTTCGCCCTGCTCGGCGCCCTGGTGTGGTGGCAGGGGCTGGCCTCGGTGCTCGCCACAGAGCCGCGCATCTGGCTGGCCCTTCTGCCCGCCGTCGCCTGGTACGGCTGGACGAGCTGGCGCGGTGACAGCGAGGAGGGGCTCGGCTTCGCCCTCGCCTTCATCTGGCTGGCGCTGGTCATCGGCATCGACGGCAGCCTGCTGATCGCCCAGCTGGCGGGCGCCCTGGCCGCCTTCGCCGGGTTCCGTGCCCTGCTCGGCGCCTTTGCGGGGGTCAAGGTGGCCCCGGCCGCCCTGGGGCTGGCGCTCGCCTTCGTGCAGATGCTGGCCTGGCAATACGTGGAAGTGCCGCTCTTGGTGCTGCTGCCGGTCTGGTTGCTGCCACTCCTTGAGTGGATCCTGCGCAAGCGCCCCGAATTGTCCCGTTGGGGTCTGTTGATCCTGGTGGCGGTGATCGGTGCCGGTGTGAGTCTGTGGTGGGTATGGCCCCAGGCGTCACTTTACTGATTTCTGCATGAAAAACAGGCTATTACCTTAGAAATTGATGGGCTTGTCAAAGTCTGCACAGATAAAGATTGAGACCCATGGTGCTTTCGGATAAAAAGGATTTTCAATTATCTGGACACACACAGAACCCGGCTATGCCGGGTTCTGTTTGCCTGCTTTCTCGCGGCACGCTAAGGAGGCCACAGTTGCGCAGTCAGGGATCTGAGCATCTGTTTTTTCGCCATTTCACCGAGCAGGGACGCCTCGGGGATCTCTGCATCCTGCTGGTGACCCATCTGCTGCCCGACCGGCCCCACTTCATCCAGGTGCTCGATGGGGTGGGGCGCGTCGGCGCCATCCTGCCCAAACCCAAGTCCGTCCACGGGCCGACCCTGGCCTGGGCCCAGCAGCACTATCCCGTGCTACCCCTCAATCGCCACTGGACCTCGGATCCCGAAGGGGTCATAGCCCAGATTGCCCCCCTGGTGCGGGAGCATGAGCGGCTCATCATCCTCGACATCGGCGGCTATTTTGCCAAGAGCCAGGCGGTCCTCGCCGAGCACTTCGGGGCGCGCTTTCTCGGGGTGGTGGAGATGACGGAGAACGGCCATCAGCGCTACGAGCAGGAGCACCTGGCCGCCCCCGTCATCTCGGTGGCCCGCAGCCCCCTCAAGCAGGCGGAGGACATCCAGATCGGCCTGAGCGTGGTCTACTCCGCCGAGTCCCTGGCGCGCACCCTGAGACGTACCTTCAACGTCTGCCAGGCCGCCCTGTTCGGCTATGGCAAGGTGGGGCGCAGCATCGCCCGCGAACTGCGCTGCCGCAACCTGCATCTGGAGCTGGTGGAGACGGACGCCCTGCGCCAGGTGGAGGCGCTCTCCCACGGCTTCAAGCTGGTGAACAAAGCAGAGGCCCTGGGGCGGGCCGAGCTGGTGATCTGCTGCACCGGCAACGGGGCGCTGGACATTGCCGACTTGCAGGCCCTGCGCCCCGGCGCCATGGTGGCGTCGGTCACTTCCGCCGACGACGAGTTCGCGTTCTGCCTCTCCCAGCTGCCCTGGCCGAGCGAGGAGGTGTGCCCTCACGTGCTGGCCCTCAGCCGCCCGGACGGCAGCACCATCTTCCTGCTCAACCGGGGGGAGGCGGTCAACTTCGTCCACGGCGCCGTCATCGGCGAATACGTCTACCTGGTGCTGGCGGAGATCATCGAGGGGGTGCACCAGCTGGCCAGGCAGGCATCGGCCTCCGGCCTGCACGAACTGCCCCAGGCCACCATGCAGCGCATCGCCCGCCACTGGTTAACCGATTTTCACGGAGTCACCCCATGACAGAGACACAAACCCAGATGAACAAGCCGCGGATCGAGATCCGCTACTGCACCCTCTGCCGCTGGATGCTGCGGGCCGCCTGGCTCGCCCAGGAGCTGCTCTCCACCTTCGACGGCGAGCTCGGCGAGGTGGCGCTGGTGCCCGCCAGCAAGGGGGAGTTCCGCATCCTGGTGGACGGGGTGCAGGTGTGGGATCGAGTGGCCGACGAGGGCTTCCCCGAGGCCAAGGAGATCAAGCAGCGGGTGCGGGACCTCATCGCCCCGGAGCGGGATCTCGGCCACGCGGATCGCAAGCCCGCAACCGAATGAGGCGTGAAGATGAAAGAGAAGAGGGAGGCATCAGCCTCCCTCTTCTTTTTGCGGTGATTTAGGCCCCCGCGTCCGTCTGGACGGGGACACCGATATAGCGCGCCCGCTTGTGGGGCTTGATGCGGCTCACGTCCACCCACACCAGGCCGTCGATGCAGTGGTTGAAGTCCGGGTCGATGCCAAAATCCATGAACTGCACGCCCCCCGGCTCGCACAGCTCGGCGTACTGCTTGTAGAGGGTGGGGATGGCGCAGCCCAGGTGGTCGAGCCCCGCCTTGAGCGCCTTGAGATCGGTCCCGTAGTCGCGCCCCTCGAACAGGGGCGGCGTCTCGGGGTAGGGGCGGCGTGACGGGGCGAGCGCCAGCTCGGGGGCAAAGTGCTGGCGGTAGAAGCCCACCAGCAGATCCTTGGCCGCCGGCGGCAGGCTGCCGGAGAGGCTCACGGGCCCGAACAGGTAGCGGTACTGGGGGTAGCGGGCCAGATAGGCGCCGATGCCGAACCAGAGGTAGTCCAGCCCCCGCTTGCCCCAGTAGGCGGGCTGGATGAAGCTGCGACCGAGCTCGATGGCCTGTTCCAGCCTCGGCAGCAGCTTCTCTTCAAAACCGAACAGGGTGTGGCTGTAGAGGCCATCCAGCCCCTGGCTCGCCAGCCGCTCGGCCACCGGGGCGAAGCGGTAGGCACCCACTATCTCGAGGCGGGCCGGATCCCAGAGGATCAGGTGGTGATAGTCGTCGTCGAAGGCGTCGAGATCCCGCCGTCTGCCGGAGCCTTCCCCCACGGCGCGAAAGGCGATCTCCCGCAGCCGTCCCAGCTCGCGCAGGATCACCGAGTGGCTCTGCTCGTGGCGGCGATAGAGCAGGATGCGCTGCCCATCCGGGGTCTGGCCGAGCGGCTCGCACCCGTCGACGGCCTGTTTCAGCAGACGGCGATCCTCCGGCAGGGCGATGGGGGCCTCGGTCTGCAGCCCCCCCTTCTTCCCCTTCCCGAGGCGATAGAGGTGGCTGCGCACCAGGGCGGCGGCGGTCTTGGGGGCGAGATCCCCGAGGCTCTGGGGCGGGATGCGCTCCCCCAGGGTGAGGGTGAGGCGGCGCCCCTGCTGGCGAAACAGCTGCTTGACCAGCAGCAGTCCCGCCCAGTCGTTGTTGAGCCAGGCGGCGAGGTAGAAGGAGAGGCCGTTGCGCCCGTCCAGGTGCACCGGCACCAGGGGTGTGCGGGTGCGCCTGGCCAGCTTGATGAAGCCGCTCTGCCAGGGGCCGTCCTTCACCCCCTTGGGGCCGAGGCGCGACACCTCGCCGGCGGGGAAGATGATGAGGGCCCCCTCCTCGGCCAGGTGCTCCCCCATGGCCAGGATGGCGCGCCTGTCCGTCTTGCCCCCCAGGTTGTCCACCGGCAGCAGCAGGGGCCGCAGGGGGGCGAGCTGAGCCAATATCTGGTTGGCCACTATCTTGACGTCCGGGCGAATGCGCCCGAGCAGGCGCAGCAGGGCCAGCCCGTCCAAAGAGCCGATGGGGTGGTTCGCGACCAGGATGACCCGGCCGCTGGCGGGAATGTTCTCGAGCTGCGCCTCGCTCACCCGGCAGTCGAAGTCGAGTTCGGTGAGCGCCTGCTCGACGAAGTCGAGGCCGCGCAGGTGGGGATGGCGCTTGGCGAAGCGCGTGAAGGCCTCCTCGTGCAGCAGCCAGCGCAGCCCCTGCCGGAGCAGGGGGCGGATGAGGGGTTGGCCGGCGAGGCGGGGCAGGTGCTGCCCCAGCAGGGTATCGACGTCGAACATGGGCAAGGCTCCGCTGAACTTTGCTCAAGCTTCTCCCCCCTGCGTTCCCGCCGTGTGGCAGCGCCGTGACGGTTTGATGACGGGGCGAACCCCGTCCTCAATCCCTTACTCTGCCCGCCAGGCCGAGGTGAGGCGCACCAGCGCCACCAGGGTGGCGACCGCCTTCTCCATGGATTGCAGCGGGATGAACTCGTGCTTGCCGTGGAAGTTGTGGCCCCCGGTGAACAGGTTGGGGCAGGGCAGTCCCATAAAGGAGAGGCGGGCGCCGTCGGTGCCGCCGCGAATGGGCTTGATCTTCACCGCCACGTCGGCGGCCTCCATGGCGGCTTTGGCCAGCTCGACGATGTGGGGATAGGGCGCTATCTGGCTGCGCATGTTGCGGTAGTTGTCCTCTATCTCCAGCGTGATGCGGGCCTTGGGATTGTCCAGCTGCAGGGAGGCGACCCGCTCCTTGAGCTGGGCCTTGCGGGCGGCGAAGCGGTCGTCGTCGAAGTCGCGGATGAGGTAGTGCAGGGTGCTCTCCTCCACGGTGCCCTCCATCCGGGCCAGGTGGTAGAAGCCTTCGTACCCTTCCGTGCACTCCGGGGTTTGCTCGGGGGGCATCTCGGCGTGGAAGCGGGCGGCCAGGGTCTGGCTGTTGATCATGCTGCCCTTGGCGGTGCCGGGGTGGACGTTGTTGCCTGTGATGCGCACCGTGGCGCTGGCGGCGTTGAAGTTCTCGTATTCGAGCTCGCCGAGCTCGCCGCCGTCCACCGTGTAGGCCCAGCGGGCCGGGAAGCGCGCCAGCGGGAAGCGATCCGCGCCTCGCCCTATCTCCTCGTCCGGGGTGAAACCTATCCAGAGATCGCCGCGGGGGATCTCCGGGTGGGCCTGCAGGTATTCGACGGCGGTGAGGATCTCGGCGATGCCCGCCTTGTCGTCGGCCCCGAGCAGGGTGGTGCCGTCCGTGGTGATGAGATCCTGGCCCAGGTAGTTCTTGAGGAAACGGTACTGGCGGATGGCCAGCACCTCGTCCCCCTTGCCAAGGCAGATGTCGCCCCCCTGGTAGTTCTCGACGATCTGGGGCACCACCCGCCCGGCCTCGTAGTCGGCGGTGTCCATGTGGGCAATCAGGCCGATGGCCGGCGCATCCGGCTGGTTGCCAGGCAGGCAGGCGGTGAGATAGCCGTTATCATCCAGTACCACCTGGCTCAGACCGAGTCCTTCGAGTTCTTCTTGCAGGGCGCGGGCGAAGACGAGCTGCCCCTCGCTGCTCGGGCAGGCGGGATTGGTGGCGTCGGAGCGGGTATGGAAGGTCAGGTAGTGGAGAAAGCGCGAAAGCAGGGTGTTCATGGACAAGCCTCGGGTCACGGAAGAGGTACCATTGTGGCCAAGACGGCCCGCGCGCTTATTGCGTCAGCGCAGTTTTTGATGGATTTGTCGGGAGCGGGGTGACGCGGGAGGCTGAGTGGCGGTCGTTCTTGCGGGATAAATGTGAATAAAAATTCCAAATAAAAAACTGATTAAGCATATGCGAAAAGGCTGAAATTCATCCCGGCCCAGCACTGGCAAGGGGTGGGGGAAAAAGGCCGGATCACCCGTTATTTTCAGGGTTGTTCCAGACCGGGCTCATCCCCCGCCACCCCAGAGCCCGCCTCGCTGGCAGCAAGATTTGCCCCCTCGATGAAAACCTGTTTTTTAACGCGATTTTTTATTGTCACTGGCGCCGGTAAGTGTGTACACTCCGCGCCGATCCGAGGGCAACCCTGAGCAGGCAGAGGCCGCCAGACACCCACAGGATCATACGCCTATAGGGCGAGGCACGCAGAAACGACAGACACTGCTGGGGAATGGTTTCTTTAATACCGGTTAGGCTCCGGTATCAGGGAGAACAACGGACTCTCATCTTTCAGCTGACCGAGTGAGCCAGCGGCTCATCATCTTCCCTTGTCATGGGTGGTCACTGGCGTTGAGCTGGCTGTGGCGGTTGTCGTCCATCAACACGCATGCGTGCTGAGGCCTTCCCTTCTCTTCCTTGAAACCCTCTCCTGTCCGTCGGGATCGCGGCCGAATGATGAACAAACGGCGTGGCTGATGCCGGTTGTCATCAAAGTACCGCGGCGCTCCGTTAAGGTGGCACCGCATACCGTTGAGCTTGATGTAAAGCCACCAGCCCCACATCAAGACTCGTTACTTCCCAAGATCCACCAGGCAGCCTTGGCTTGCCGCGATGTGCAACAGACGAACCGGGGTGGCCAGGCCACGGCGAGGCAACAGGCCCGCCAGGCGTGCCGCCACGCACCGGATCAGCAGGCCGCCTTGACGCGCCGCCCGTTGCCGTCGATGGTCTGGATGTGATTGAGGGTAACGAAGGCGGCCCACGGCCGCTCATTTGCGAGGCATAGCCCATGACTAACTGGTCCAGCAAGGACTCCTTGAAGGTCTACAACGTTCCCTACTGGGGTGCGGGTTTTTTCAATATCAATGACGCCGGTCATGTGACCGTCTCCCCCGACAAGTCTCGCCCCGAGGCGCAGATCGTGCTGTCCGAGGCCATCGAGCAACTGCGCCAGTCCGGGCTGACCACGCCGGTGTTGCTGCGTTTCCCCGACATCCTCAAGAGCCGGGTCGATGCGCTGTTCAACGCCTTCGGTCAGGCCATCGAGAAGTCAGGCTATCAAGGGGACTACCTGTGCGTTTACCCCATCAAGGTGAACCAGCAGCGTCGCGTCATCGAGACCATCAGTCAGTCCTACAGCGACAAGCCCCGGCTTGGGCTGGAAGCGGGCTCCAAGCCCGAGCTGCTGGCCGTGCTGTCCCATCACCATGCCCAGGGCTCGGTCATCGTCTGCAACGGTTACAAGGACCGCGAATACATCCGCCACGCCCTCCTGGGCAACCTGATGGGCCACAAGGTCTACATAGTGGTGGAAAAGCCCTCCGAGCTGGAGATGGTGCTGGACGAGTCGGCTCGCCTCAACATCAAGCCCAACATCGGGGTGCGTGCCCGCCTCGCCTCCACCGGCTCCGGCATGTGGGAATCGAGCGGCGGCGCCATGTCCAAGTTCGGCCTCTCCGCCTCCCAGATCCTGGCGCTGGTGGAGCGTCTGCGCAGCCTCGGCAAGCTGGACTGCCTGCAACTGCTGCACTTCCACCTGGGCTCCCAGATCGCCAACATCCGCGACATCCAGGGCGGCATCCGCGAGTGTGGCCGCTTCTACGCCGAGCTGTGCCGTCTGGGCGCCAATGTCGAGGTGGTGGACGTGGGCGGCGGCCTCGGCGTGGACTATGAGGGCACCCGCTCCCAGAGCCACTGCTCCGCCAACTACAGCCTCTCCGAATACGCCAACAACGTGGTGTGGGGCATAGGCGACGTGTGCCGCGAGTTCGACCTGCCGCACCCCACCATCATCAGCGAGTCCGGCCGTGCCCTGACCGCCCACCACGCCGTGCTGGTCACCAACATCATCGGTGCCGAAGGGGTGGAGGTGAACGACATCAGCGCGCCGGACGAAGACGCGCCCACCATCTTGCAGAACATGTGGAAAGGCTGGCTGGACCTGCGCGGAGAAGATCCGTCCCTGCTGGAGATCTTCCACGACTCGATGGCGGATCTGGCGGACGTCAACACCCAGTACACCATGGGGCTGTTGAACCTGGAGCAGCGCGCCTGGGCCGAGATGCTGCACCAGAACACCTGCCTGGCGCTCAAGGAGCTGCTCAACCCGGTCAACCGCAACCACCGCGCCCTGGCCGACGAGCTCTCCGAGAAGCTGGCGGACAAGTGCTTCGCGAACTTCTCCCTGTTCCAGTCCCTGCCGGATGCCTGGGGCATCGGCCAGGTGTTCCCGGTGATGCCGCTTGCCGGCCTCGAGCGTCCGCTCACCCGCCGCGGCATCCTGATGGACATCACCTGCGACTCCGACGGTCAGGTCGAGCACTATGTGGACGGCCTCGGCGTCGAGAAGACCCTGCCGATGCCGGAGTACGGTGCGAACGAAGAGTGCCACGTCGGCTTCTTCCTGGTGGGCGCCTATCAGGAGATCCTCGGCGATCTGCACAACCTGTTCGGTGACACCCACTGCGCGGAAGTGTGGCTGGACGAGGAGGGCAAGATGGACATCCGCAACGTGGTTCGCGGCGACACCGTCGACCAGCTGCTGCGTTACGTCAACATCGACCCGTCCGTCATCCGCGAGAACTACCAGCAGATCGTCTCCCACCCGGCGCTGGACGATGCGACCCGCAAGGCCCTGCTCGAAGAGCTGGAGCTGGGGTTGCAAGGCTACGCCTATCTGGAAGACGAATAAGCCCAGGCTTGTTCGCCCCGTCGCTGACAGCAAAAAGACGGAAATGCAAAACGGCGCCTTCGGGCGCCGTTTTTGTTGGCCGCGGGCTAGCCCCATGGAGGTGGTTTGCGATACGAGCGGCACCCATGATCCCGAAAGAGGGCCAGGCTCGTGCGCCCCCTTGATCCGAATCAAGTTTGGATCCGGCCGGTTACCTTAGGGTCGAACAGGATGTTGGTGATATGTAACAGAAGGAGAGGTGTATGGAACTCAAAAGGGACCCGAGATGCTATACCGACGTCTGTATCGACGGTAAGTGGTATCACTACGATCACTGCAGTACCCAGGTTTATATGCTGATGGGCGGCGCGGCGCCTAGCCTGCAGCTCGCCTATGAACCGGCCAGCGAAGAGGAGCTGATCGCCATGCTCCGGCAACTTGCCTGCGGCTGAGTTGTGCAAGGCCATCGGCACAGTGCCGATGGCCTTGGTGCAGCCGATTCAGTGATGGCCCTTGCGGCCAAACAGCTTCCTGGCCATCTCCTGCATAAACACCGCCAGCCCGTAGCTGGCGTCCGACTTGCCCACCTCGTCCGCCACATAGAGGAAGTCGGACTTGTATTTTTCCACCGCCTCCTGGGGGCTGGTGGCATCGATGAAGTCCTCCTGCACCTCGAATCCCTGTGCCAGCAGCTCAGCCTTCTCCGTCAGAAAGCTGGGGGAGGCCATGTCGACATAGGTGTACTGCTGCCGGTTGGAGGCCGGAATGCTGAAAAACTGGTATCTGGCCATCTGTGATCCTCGCCTGTGCGGCGTTGTCGATCGGATAGGTGCTGGTCGAACTGTCCCTGCTTGCCCCAATACAGGGGTGAGGGGCGGCATTCGAGTCTTTAGTGGGGCAGCCTATCCCGAGTCAGCGAGAGACGCAATCGGGAATTTTTCCGGGGTATGGCAGGAGCCGGACATGGCAGGGCGCAAGGGATAGCCCCATGTTCGGGAGATACCGCGTCCGTGTCAGGCGGACTCGGCGAGCACGCCGTCCTGGGGCCGTTCACCGCAGTGGGCCAGCAGTTGATCCCCTGCCATGGGGCGCCCGAGCAGATAGCCCTGCAGGGTGTCGCAGCCCAGCTCGGTCAGCAGGGTGCGCTGGGCCTGGGTCTCCACCCCTTCGGCTACGATGCGCATGCCCAGGGCCTGACCCAGGGCGACGATGGCGGCGATGATGGTGGCATCGTCTCCCCCCTGCACCAGGGTAGTGACGAAGCCCCTGTCTATCTTGAGCTCGTTGGCGGGGAAGCGCTTGAGGTAGAGCAGGCTGGAGTAGCCGGTGCCGAAGTCGTCGATGGAGATGCCAAGCCCGAGCTCGGCCAGGCGATTGAGGATGGTCAGGCTCTCCTCGGCGTTCTCCATGGCGGTGGATTCGGTGATCTCCAGGGTCAGGTGACGGGCCTCGAGCCGGTGACGGGAGAGCGCCGCCTGCACCTCCTCCAGCAGGCCGGGGCTGGCCAGCTGTATGGTGGAGAGGTTGACCGCCACGCTCCAGTCGTGGTGCCCCGCCGCCCGCCAGCGGCTCATCTGGCGGCAGGCCTCGTCGAGCACCCAGTTGCCGATGGGGATGATGAGGCGGCTCTTCTCCGCCAGGGGCAGGAAGCGGACCGGGGAGATGGCACCATGCACCGGGTGCTGCCAGCGCAGCAGCGCCTCGGCGCCGACCACCTGACCGCCGCGGGCCGCGTATTTGGGCTGATAGTGCAGGGCCAGCTCCCCCCGCTCCAGGGCGTGTTGCAGCTCCCTTTGTAGCAGGAACTGCTGGTGGGCGTTGGCGTTCATGGCGCTGTCGAAGAAGTAGTAGTCGTTGCGCCCCCGCTCCTTGGCGTAGTACATGGCGGCGTCGGCGTTGAGGGTCAGCTCGTGCAGGCTGGTGCCGTCCTGGGGATAGACGGCGATGCCGATGCTGGCGGTGATGTGCAGGCTGTGATGTTCCCACTCGTAGGGCTGCGCCAGGGCGGCCAGCAGCCGCTCGGCGAAGGCCGTGGTCTGGCCCAGATCCCCCGGCGCCAGGGCCAGCACGAACTCGTCCCCCCCGAAGCGCGAGGCGGTGTCGCTCCCGCCGAGCAGCCCGCTGATCCGCTCGGCGACCTCGACCAGCAGCAGATCCCCGGTATGGTGGCCGTGGGCGTCGTTGATGATCTTGAAGCCGTCGAGATCGAGAAACAGCAGGGAGAAGCTGCGCTGGCTGTGCTGGCACTCCTGGATGCGCTGCTCCAGCCGGTCGGCGAACAGCAGCCGGTTGGGCAGCCGGGTCAGGCTGTCGTGGAGCGCCAGCTTGAGCAGCTCGTCGTGGGCCTGATGCAGGGAGGTGGAGAGCTTGGCGGCGTGGGCGTCCAGCATGGAGAGCACCAGGGCGATGGCGAACACCGCCAGGGTCACTATGATGACCACGGTCGCCAGCCACTGGGTATTGAGCCCGGTATAGAGGGCGCCGCACAGGCTGCCCTCGGGAAACTGGGCCGCCGCCATGCCGGTGTAGTGCATGCCGATGATGGCGCCCCCCATGACGAGGGAGGCGAGAGCCTTGCTGAAGAAGGCGCGCGGCGAGCTGTTGCGCAGGCGAAACGCTATCCAGAGCGCGGCGCCGGAGGCGAGCACGGCGATAAGGATGGAGAGGATGAAGAGCCCGGCCTGATAATGGATGCCGGGCTCTATCTTCATGGCGGCCATGCCGATGTAGTGCATGGTGGCGATGCCGGCCCCCATCAGCAGGGCCCCGAACACGACCTGATGCCAGGGAAGCCGGGGGCGGCTCACCAGCCAGAGCGCAAAGGCCGACGAGCCGATGGCTGCCACCAGAGAGAGGCCGGTGAGGGTCAGATCGTAACCCAGCGCGATGGGCAGGTTGAAGGCGAGCATGCCGATGAAGTGCATGGACCAGATGCCGAATCCCATGGCAAAGGCCCCCCCCGCGAGCCAGAAGGCGGCGGCCCGGCCCCGGTTCTGGCTCACCCGGCTCGTCATGTTCAGCGCCGTGTAGGAGGCGAGCACCGCCACCAGGATGGAGAAGAACACCAGATCCTGGCTGTAATAGCTGTCGAGCATGGGGTGGGTCGCGATCACGTTCATCTACTCTGGGATGGACAACGGCCTGAGCCTTGGCCGGGGCGCGGGGGAAATCGGGGTGGGGATTGTACACCAGGCCCCCCCGGGATGAGCCAGAGATACGTACCGAAATGGCCCCAGGATCAGAGTAAAAATGCTGAAATCATCCCTTTCGAGCTAGCCCTTTCCGCTCCCTGTCAAAAGAGGGGTTTCAAATTTTCCCGCTTTAAATTCAGGGGTATAGAAAATCTGGGGGACAGATCCGTTGAGAGTCTCTGCATATCCAATCCCGGAAAGTGACAATGCCAGAGGGGCTTGGTGGTGCTTGCGCACGAAGGTTTATCTGGGACTCTTGCCACACTGACGCGTTCACTATGACCATGGGGGAGACCAGGGTGCAACCCATGGTGTCAGGCCCCGTTTGCGCCTATGTCGGGCTCTTCTGTTATCATGCCCCTCCCGTTTTCGTTATCTCGTTGAACCTGCTGGAGAACCCATGTCTCGTACCCTCTACCTGCTGCGCCACGGCCAGACCCGTTACAACGCCGAATTGCGGTTGCAGGGGCGCTGCAACTCGGAGCTGACCCCCAGGGGAGAAGCCCAGGCCCTCGCCATGGGGAACCGGTTGAATGAATTGCTGGCAGAGCCCGCCAGCTGGACCCTCTATGCCAGCCCCCTCGGCCGGGCAAGGCAGACGGCGGAACTGGTGTGTCAGCGGCTTGGACTGGGGAGAGAGTGCATCATCTGGGACGAACGGCTGGTGGAGTTAGGGATGGGGGAGTGGGAGAGTCGCCGGGTCCCCGAACTGCTGGCGGCTCACCCCGAACTCGATCTGGAGGAGCCGGACTGGTATCTGCGGGCCCCGCATGGCGAGAGTTTTGAGAGCATTCAGCGCCGGGCCCGGCAATGGCTTGAGGACGAACACATTGCCGAGCAGGCCATCGTGGTTTCCCACGGCCTGTTCGGCGCCATGCTGCGCGGTGCCTATGCGGATCTGGACTACGCCACCACCTGGCTGCAGGAGCTGCCGCAGGATGCCTTCTTCAAACTCAGCGGCGGCCGCATCGAGCGGATTGCCTGCTGACCACACGAAGGCGGCCCGCCCCGGGGGGCCTTGTTGTGATTGGTGCTCAGCCAACTGCCAATTTTGCCGCTTCTTTCCACATAAAAGGCGGCATCGGAGTAGTGAGCAAAGCGTCTGCCGTCCCTACGATCAAGATGTGCGGCGCTTCAGTCAGTGCACGGTCAAGGCGCAGGCACTGTTTGGCAAATTGTGCGATGACCTGACACGGCAAGACGACAGTAGTTGGCAGCTTCCCAAGTACCGCACCATGTACTGCTCGGCGGCTGCCGGTTATCGCCCCATGATTGCGGAAATCACCGACGCCAAGCAAAACCCGGTGAAGCTCACGGAGCGGGCCTGTAATCAGGCTATTCTGGCTGCCATGGGCAGCGAAGGGCGCAGCGTGATAAGGCGTGCGCCGCCGTACGCTAAGGTATTTCCCTAGTGAAAATAATTGGTTAGAAACACCCCTGTGCACCATTCCACAGTTTCCATTGTGGCGGGCGGCTATGATGGGGAGGCAATCACCACCACAGGGAGGAAGCATGATCAGCCATATCGACCATCTGGTATTGACGGTGAGCGACATCGAGCGGGCGGTGGCGTTTTACAGCGGCGCCTTCAAGATGGAGCCCATCACCTTCGGCGCGGGGCGCCGGGCGCTGCACTTTGGCAACCAGAAGATCAATCTGCAGTTGCTGGGGGAGGAGGTGCGCAACCGGGCGCAGGTGGGGTCGGGGGATCTCTGCCTCATCACCCGCTGGCCGCTGGATCAGGTGATGGCCCAGCTGGCGAGCCAGGGGGTCGAGATCCTGGAGGGGCCGGTGACGAAAAGCGGCGCCTGCGGCCCCATCGAGTCAGTCTATTGCCTGGACCCGGATCGGAACCTGATCGAGATCAGCCGCTATCGCTAAGCCTCGCCGCCCAGGGCGCAGGTAAGAAGGGACAGGCTAGGCCAGTGACGGTGAGTGCCTGACTCAGGATCACAGCAGACAACAACGGCAGCCTCTGGCTGCCGTTGTTGCGTTGATGCCGGGTATGGCGAGAACTAGCAGACCCCTTGCGCCAGCATGGCGTCGGCCACCTTGACGAAGCCGGCGATATTGGCGCCTGACTCGTAGTTCACATGGTCGTCATCGTCCCGGCCGTAGCGCACGCAGGTGGCGTGGATGCTGGTCATGATCCCCTTGAGGCGGGCGTCCACCTCCTCCCGGGTCCAGGAGAGGCGCTGGGCATTCTGGCTCATCTCCAGGCCCGAGGTGGCGACCCCCCCGGCGTTGGCCGCCTTGCCCGGGGCGAACAGCACCCGGGCGTCGTGGAAGAGGCGGATGGCGGCGGCGCTGGAGGGCATGTTGGCCCCCTCGGCCACCAGTTGTACGCCGTTAGCGATAAGCGTTGTGGCGTCCGATGCATCCAGCTCGTTCTGGGTGGCGCAGGGGAGGGCGACGTCGGTTGCCAGGTGCCAGGGCGTGCGGTCGCTGAAGAACTCGAGCCCCATCTCGTGGGCATAATCCGCCACCCGCTTGCGCTGCTCGTTTTTAAGTTCCATCAGACGGGCCAGCTTCTCGGGGGTGAAGCCGTCCGGATCATAGACGGTGCCGCCGGAGTCGGAGGCGGTGATGACCCGGGCGCCGAGGGCCATCGCCTTCTCGATGGCGTACTGGGCCACGTTGCCCGAGCCCGACACCGAGACCCGCATGCCCGCCAGCGACTGGCCGCGATGGGCCAGCATGGCCTCCACGAAGTAGAGCAGGCCGTAGCCGGTAGCCTCAGGGCGAATGAGGCTGCCGCCAAAGGAGAGCCCCTTGCCGGTGAAGACGCACTCGGCGCTGTTGGTGAGCTTCTTCATCATGCCCGCCATGTAGCTCACCTCGCGCCCGCCCACCCCGATGTCGCCGGCCGGCACGTCGGTGTTGGCCCCGAGGTGGCGATAGAGCTCCAGCATCAGGGCCTGACAGAAGCGCATCACCTCCCCCTCGCTCTTGCCCTTGGGATCGAAATCGCTGCCCCCCTTGCCGCCGCCCATGGGCAGGGTGGTGAGGGCGTTCTTGAAGGTCTGCTCGAAGGCGAGGAACTTCAGCACCGAGAGATCCACCGAGGGGTGGAAGCGCATGCCGCCCTTGAAGGGGCCGATGGCGGAGCTGTGCTGCACCCGGTAGCCACGGTTCACCCGCACCTGACCCTGGTCATCCACCCAGCTCACCCGGAACTGCACGAGGCGCTCGGGCTCCACCAGCCGCTCCAGCAGACCGTGCTGCAGGTAGCGGGGATGGCGCTCGATAAAGGGCCAGATGGAGGCGACCACCTCGCTCACCGCCTGGATGAACTCGGGCTGGTGGGGGTTGCGGCTGGCCACCTGGGCCAGGAAGGCCTCCTGGGAGAGGGAATGGTGCATCTTTGACTCCTGTCGTGAACGATGAAAGTGGCGTCCTGCCAGAGAGGGAAGCGGTTCGTCAGCAGAGGCGGTGAGGGGAGGGGGAAAAGTCTCGCCCTGCGCCCCGGCGACCTGTCGTCTCCCGTCATCGGCGGGGCAGAGCAGATAATTCGCGATGACTAAAATCTTTTTATGCATTTTTGCTAGATAAATATCAAGTTTTAGTTCATCCCGCTCTTTGACGAGGACGAGACCGCCCTCTCTGGCGGCGGGGCGGTCAGGGCGCGCCATCCGGACATCGGCAGGGCCTGGTCGCATGCGTCAACCGGGTGTCATGACGGCAAGGGGCCGCACAGTGAGGGGGCAGATGGCCGAACAGGGGATGGGCGCCACAATCCGGCGACGGGGACCGGGCGCGGGAGGGGGCGATGTGCTACTGTAGCGGCGTTTTTTGCCGAACATGCAGGGCACGGGCCCTTTTTTCCATGGAGTTGTATGCAGACGAACCCGACCACACGCCGGCTGAGCCAGCCGACCATCCCGACAGCCCTCGCGACCCGGGAGGTGCCTCATGCTGGCCGATGAATCCATGCGCCTGAACAAATACATCAGCGAGAGCGGCATCTGCTCGCGCCGCGAGGCCGACCGCTTCATCGAGCAGGGCAACGTCTTCATCAACGGCAAGCGGGCCGGGGTGGGGGATCAGGTGTTTGCCGGGGATCTGGTGAAGGTCAATGGCCAGGTGATCGAGCCGCGGGAAGCCGACAGCCTGGTCTTCATCGCCCTCAACAAGCCGGTGGGCATCGTCAGCACCACGGAGGCGGGGGAGAAGGACAACATCGTCGACTTCGTGAACCACAGCACCCGCATCTTCCCCATCGGCCGGCTCGACAAGGACTCCCAGGGGCTCATCTTCCTCACCAACCACGGGGATCTGGTGAACAAGATCCTGCGGGCGGGCAACGATCACGAGAAAGAGTACCTGGTGACCGTGGACAAGCCGGTGACCGACGAGTTCGTCAGGGGCATGGCGGCCGGGGTGCCCATCCTCGGCGCCGTCACCAGGAAGTGCAAGGTGAAGAGAGAGGCGCCGTTCGTGTTTCGCATCACCCTGGTGCAGGGGCTCAACCGCCAGATCCGCCGCATGTGCGAGCACTTCGGCTTCGAGGTGACCAAGCTCGAGCGGATCCGCATCATGAACGTCAGCCTCAAGGGGCTGCCGGTAGGGGAGTGGCGCGATCTCACCGACGACGAGCTGATCGAGCTGTTCAAGCTGATCGAGGACTCCTCCTCCGAGGCCAAACCGGCCAAGGGGGCTCAGGTTGCCAAGCCCAAGGCGGCTGCGGCCGGCACGCCGGCCCAGGTCAAGAAGCCGCGGCGCAGCGACGATCACGAGATCGGCGGTCGCCCCAATGTGCCGGGCCCCGAGGCCTTCGAGAGGAAGAGCCCCTCAGGCAAAGGCGGCCAGGGCAAGGGTGCGCCCGGCAAGGGGGCCAAACCAGCCCAGGGCAAGCCGCGCACAGGGCAGGGCGGGCGTCAGAAGAAGGGGCGCTGAGCCCCCCGACATCCCCCGCGTCCACAAAACAAGACACCGGCCCCTGGCCGGTGTCTTGTTTTGGGGCACAGTGACGTCAGGGCAAGGGGGTCGGATCAGGCTGGCGTGTTGTCGGGCGCCGGCATAGCCATTGTCTCGGCCTGGCTTCGAGGCAGGCGCATCGCGCCTGGGTAGTGGCGGGGGTCGAGGCGCAGCACCAGCAGGCTCATCAGCATCAGGGCGCCGAGCTGCCACTGCCAGGCGGTGGCGAAGTCACCGCTCAAGTTGTGCAGCCGGGCCGCCACCCAGGGGCCGGTGGCCGCCACCATGAAGCCGACCCCCTGCATCAGGGCGCAGAGGGCGCCGGCGCGGCGCGGGTCCGGCAGGTGATCGAGCGCAATGACCATGATGAGGGAGAAGCTCCCCCCAAGCCCGGCGCCACACAGCAGGCACCAGAGAATGGGGGCGCTGGTCGGCGCCAGCCAGAGACCGCCAAAACCCGCCAGCTGCAAGGCGATGGCGAGTGCCATCCAGGGGCGTCTGTCCAGCCGACCGGTCGCCAGCAGGGGCAGGCCGAGGCCGCTCGCGGTCTGGGCCAGGGCGAGCCAGGCCACCAGCTCGCCCCCCTGCTGGGCGCTCCAGCCCGCCGCCATGTAGGCCGGGGCCAGCCAGGCCACGACGATGCCGTAGCCGCTGTTGATGATGCCAAAGCAGGCGATGAGCAGCCAGGTGCGGGGCAGGTTGATGAGGCGCTGCTCGCCGCCGCCGGATACCGCCACCGGCGCCGCAGGCAGCCGCACCCGCCAGGCGAGCCAGCCGAGGGCCAGCAGCACCGGCAGGCTCCAGAGCGCCAGCGCCCTGGACCAGTCCATATGCTCGGCGAGGCGCGGGGTGAGCACGGCCCCCAGCGCCCCGCCCCCCATCATGCAGGCGGAGAAGATCCCCATCACCAGGGGCACCTTGCGGGCGAAGCCCTGCTTGATGAGGCCGGGCAAGACCCCCTGCACCAGGGCCGAACCCAGGCCGCAGAGGGCGGCGCTGGCGATGAGCAGGGCGCCGCTCGCCAGCTCGACGCGCAGGGCGTTGCCGAGGGCGAGCAGCAGCAGGGCCGCCCCGAGCAGGGGACGCGGCCCCGTGCGGCCAAGAAGCGCCGGGGTGAGCAGGACGCCGACCCCGATAAGCCAGAGCGGCAGCAGGGTGACCCAGGCCAGGGTGTCCATCCCGAGGGCCAGCCTGGCGTCTAGTTGGGGCGCCAGGGGACCGATGGCGGTGAGGAAGGGGCGCAGGTTGAGGGCGATCAGGATCACCAGCATCAGCAGGGCGCCGCTGCCAGCGGGGATGAGGCGCTTATGCATGGGGCAGGGGGCCGTAGAGGGCCTCGGCCGGGATGGGGCTCGCCAGCTTGACGAGGGGCAGGGGCGGCGGGCAGAGCGGCAGCCTAAGCCTGTCGTAGGCGGCGCCGCTGTCAAAGCCGAAGGGGGCGGCGTCTGCGTTGTCGAAGGCGTAGTAGACCGCCTGGATGCCGTTCATCACCAGGGCGGACAGACACATGGGGCAGGGGTGGCCGCTGGCATAGACGATGGCACCGGCCAGCGGCCCCTGACGGCTCCCTTCCCGCAGCGCCTCCAGCTCCGCGTGGCGGGTGGGGTCGCCGTCCTCCAGCATGCGGTTGACGGCGCTCGCCACCAGCCGGTTGTCCCGCACCAGCAGGGCGGCGAAGGGGCGGCCTCCTTGCTGGCGGTGGGTCAGGGCCAGGTGCAGGGCCTGCTCCAGCCACTCCTGATGGCTGGGGGACGAGAGGGCGGTGAGGGTGCGAAGGAGGCGGTCACCGGACTGGCTGGGGTGTGGCATGGGGCATTCTGGAAAAAGACAAGGGATGGACGCAGCCTAGAGGGTCGCCACATCATTTGGAAATTAAATGATAAAATGACTTTCAGTGATTTTCTAAATGGAGTGACCCATGGAGCGCCCCCTGCTGGATCCCCAACTGCTGCGCAGCTTCGTCGCCATCGTCGAGACCGGCAGCTTTACCCGCGCCGGCGAGCGGGTCCACCTGACCCAGTCCACCCTGAGCCAGCAGATGCGTCGCCTCGAGCAGCAGCTCGGCTGCACCCTGCTCGACCGCTCCGGTCGCCAGGTGGTGACCACGGCCCAGGGGGAGACCCTGCTCGGCCTGGCGCGCCGCATCCTGGGGCTGCTGGCCCGGGCGAGCGAGCGGGTGGGGGAGGCGAGCCTGCCCCTGCGCCTCGGGGTGCCTGAGGATTTCGCCGCGGGGGCCATGACCAGGGTGCTGGCCAGCTTTGCCCGTCAGCATCCCGAGGTGAGGCTGGAGGTGCACAGCGATCTCAGTCACGCCCTGTGGCAGGGGTTCGAGGCGGGGGAGCTGGATCTGGCCCTGATCAAGCAGGGGGGCGGGCAGGGGGAGCCCATCGCCCGCTGGCGCGAGCCGCTCGCCTGGGTCGACAGCCGGGAGTGGCCCGCCGCCGGGCGAGTGCCGCTGCCCCTGGCGGTGTTTCCGAGCGAGGGGCTCTACCGGCGCCAGATCACCGACGCCCTGGATGCCGAGGGGATCCCCTGGCGCATCGCCTATGTGAGCGCCAGCCTCGCCAGCCTGCAGGGCGCGGTGAGCGCCGGGATAGGGGTCAGCCTGCTGCCCGCCCGCTTGCGGCAACCGGATCAGGTGGTGCTGACAGGCTGGCCCGAGGTGCGCCCGGTGGAGCTGGCCCTGCATCAGGGGCCTGGCACGAGCGAGCCCCTCGCCCGGTTGGGGGAGGCCCTGATGGCGCTCTGTGACGAGGTGATGGGACCGAGGTAGGCACAACCCCGGGCCCGATGGCTCAAGCCAGGGAGTGCCTCGGCACCACGGCGAGCCAGAGCTCCACCTCGCCGCTGCCGGTGGCGGCGTCAAAGTCGGCGCCGTAGCGTTCGAAGTCCGGCTTGTGGGCCGACTCCCAGCCGGAGCCGGCCAGCCAGTCGAGGGCTCCCTGCCAGGTCTGGGGCATGGTGGAGACATGGCCCAGATGGCGGAAGACCGCATAGGTCTGGGGCGTGATGCGCATCCGGCCGAGCCCGGGGGGCAGCACCTCCAGGGCGGCGACCTCCACCGCGCACATATATTCGCAGGTCGTGGGGGTCACGCCGCAGATGACGCCGTAGGCGTGCTCCCCGAGCTGGCCAGGCAGGGGCGTGAAGGCGCCGAAGTCACGCCACTGGCCGCCGAAGTCGGCGTGCTGGAACTCGTGGTGGCGGCGCAGGCCGCCAAGCAGCATGGCGCTGCCGGTCTCGAAGCGGATGGGCTCTGACATGGCGTCTCCGGTGACAGGGTCAGTGATCCCGGCCCTCCCTCAGCTTGCGCTCATAGTCCTGACGGACGATGGCGAGCGCCGCCAGGGCGAGCTCGGGGGCTATCTGGTTGGTCTCAAGCAGCTCGATCAGATCGACGGCGAGCTGCACCTCGGCGGGGGCGGTTTCCAGTGACATTGTGTTCTCTCGTGGATGGGGGGCGCCATTATAGCGCCGGCGGCCCGTGAAACACGCCCCGGTTGCGGGCTTCCCTTCACAGGTGCTGGCGCATCTCCTTGTCTATCTCCTCGCGCAGGGCCATCAGCTTCCTGGCGTACTGCTGCAACTGCAGATCGCCCTCGCTCACCGGTTGCCACTGGGGGACCCGGGTCGGGTTGCCCTGCTCGTCCATGGCCACGAAGATGATGATGCAGTGGGTGGTCTTGTGGCGCTCGGGGTCGGTGGGGTGGCGGCTGTAGACATCCACCGCCAGGTGCATGCTGGTGGTGCCCGTGTGGATCACCTTGGCGTGCACCTCCACCAGCTGGCCTATCTGGATGGGACGCAGGAAGCGGATCCCCCCCACGTAGACGGTGACGGCATAGCCGCCACACCAGCCGGCGGCGCAGGCGTAGCCCGCCTGATCGATCCACTTCATCACCATGCCGCCATGGACCTTGCCGCCGAAGTTGACGTCGGCGGGCTCGGCCAGGAACTGCAGGGTCAGCTCGCGGGGTGGGGTCATGCGCTCTCCTTGTATCCGGCTCATTGCCGGTAACTCTTGCGATACGCCTCGGCCTGCTGGCAGGGAGGCAGGGTCGAAAAATCGGGCCTTTTGTTGCCCTCGCGCTGGCCGAAGCTGGCGTACTCCTGCTGGCATCGGGTTGCCTTGCCACCCGCCTTGATGCAGGCGTCGATGCGCTGCTGCCTGCCCTGCACGATCAGCTGTTGCTGGGCGTTGGCGCAGGCCCGATCCAGACCGGCCTGATGGGTTTCCCTGTCCTGCACTGCGGCGAGCAGGCCAGTGGCGAAGGTGCAACCGAGCAGCAGTATGACAATCTTCTTCATGGTTTGTCTCCTTGCGGGGGGCGTCCCGCGATGACCAGGGCAATCCCTCCCAGGATGCCCAGGGACGACAGCAACAAGCGCCATGACCACGACTCATCCAGCCAGACGAGCCCGGCCAGGGCGGCGAGCAGGGGAACCAGCAACTGGGCGCTGGCGGCCAGGGTGCGCCCCAGCTGGGGCAGCACCCGATACCAGAGGGCATAGCCCAGGCCGGAGGCGAGCGCCCCTGAGGCCAGGGCGTAGGCGATGGCGGTCGGGCTGGCGTCGAGCCGTCCCAGCAACAGGTAGATCAGGGCCGCGGGCAGGCTGGCCCGCAGGAAGTGGCCGGCGTTGGCGGCGAGGGCGTCGGCAAAGCGCGGGGCGCGCAGGGTATAGCAGGCCCAGGCGATGCCGGCGGCGATCATCAGGATCGCCCCCAGGGGATCGGGGGCCTGGATGCCGGGCAGCAGCAGCACGATCAGCCCTGCCATGGCGATCAGCAGGCCGGCCCACTGGCGAGGGGGAAGCCGCTCGCCACGCAGCAGGGGCGGGGCCAGCATGCTGAGCTGGACGGCGGCGAACAGCAGCAGGGCCCCCGTGCCTGCGGTCAGGGTCAGGTAGGCAAAGGAGAAGGCGGCGCCGTAGGTGACGAGGTAGAGGGCGCCTCCCCAGTCCCCCTGGCGGGGCGGCGGGGGGCGGCGGGCCGCACAGAGCAGGATCAGCACCAGGGCCCCGCTGGTCAGGCGCAGCAGGGTGAACAGCGCCGGATCCATGCGCTCTTCGAACAGCGCCAGACGGCAGAGCACCGAGTTGGCGGCGAACGCCACCAGGGTCAGCAGGGTCAGCAGCAACAGACGGGACGGCGGCATTTATTCACCTTGAGTTCAGTGGCGGCGAACCAGCATGAAACACTATGCAACGAGGAGGGGCTATGAAACAAATACTCGATCAACTGCTGAGCAGCGGCAAGGGCTGGCTCGACGACGGTGGTGACACGCGCAAGGCCCAGATGAAGGGCATGGCCCAGGGCGGGCTGGCCGCCGGGGCCATGGCGCTGCTGCTTGGCAACAAGAAGATGCGCAAGTACGGCACCAAGGTGGCGGCGGTGGGCGGCGCGGCGGCCCTGGGTGGCCTGGCCTACAAGCTCTATCAGGACTGGCAGGCCCAGCAGTCCGCCCCGGCTCAGCCCACCCATCCCCTCGACACCCTGCAGGGCAATGCGCTGGATGCCCGCGCCGCCCTCCTGGTGCGCGCCATGGTGGCGGCGGCCCGGGCCGACGGCCACATCGACGCCGCCGAGCGCCAGAAGATCCAGACGTACCTGACCGAGCAGGGGGAGCGGGATGCGGCTCGCTGGATCGACGCCGAGCTGGCCCGCCCCCTCGATCCCCACGTCCTGGCGCGGGAGGTGACCGACATGGAGCTGGCGACCGAGGTCTACCTCGCCTCCCTGCTCGCCATCGAGGTGGATCACTTCATGGAGCGCGGTTATCTGGACGAGCTGGCGCGGGCATTGAAGCTCGATGACAACCTCAAGGGCAGCATAGAGCGGCAGGTGGCCCAGCTGAACGGGCCGGGTTGAGCCGCGCCATCGTGTTGACGACCAGGCCCCATCGCGGGGCCTGGTCGTTTTCTGAGGGCGGCTTGCTGGTTGCCGGTGCAAGCCAGTAAGATGCGGGCTCAGGCCAAAGGGTGACGGATGAGACTCTATCATCCCCGCCGGCCCACCATGCAAGGAGCATCAGGTGAACATTCGCAAGGCCAATGAACAGGATATCGACGCCATCCTCGAGCTGAACCGGCAGATAGGAGAGATCCACTTCGAGCAGGCCCCACAGGTGTTTCGCCCCCCATCCCCCGAGGAGCGCACCTTCTTGCTCGATGCCATCGCCGCCGAAGGTCGGCTGTTTTGCGTGGCGGTGGTGGCGGGTAAGGTGGCGGGCTTTCTGACCGCGCGCATCGACATCAACGAGACCATCCCTTTTCTCAGCAAGCAGCCCATTTGCCGCATCAGTACCGTGGTGGTCGATGAGGGGCATCGCTCCCAAGGCATCGGCAAGGCGCTGATCGCCCATTGTGACGGCTGGGGCAAGGCCCGGGGCGCGAGTCAGCTGCGCCTGGAGGTGATGTCGTTCAACACGCGTGCCAAGGCACTTTACGAATCCTTGGGTTTTACCCGCCAGTCGGAGATTTACGCCCGATAAGCCGGGGAGTCGCGCGATGAACAAGGCCCCGTCATGGGGCCTTGTTGCTGTCGCAGGGACTGCGCTCGTGCTCAGCTCTCCGCCGGCCAGGGGCCGAGCTCGATGCAGTGGCCGCGATAGAGCGGGCGCTCGCTCCCCTTCGCCATCACCAGCAGCTCGCTGCTCTGCTTGAGCTGCTTCCATTCGGTCGGGCTCATCAATCGGCCCGCCATGACCTCCCCGAGGGGGGCCAGGGGCACCAGCTGCTCCGACTCCCTGTCGCGCATCCAGAGCATGGCGTCGGTGGGCAGGCGCAGCGGGCTCGCCTGGTTCTGTTGCAGGCGGATGCTGGACTGGCCCGGCCGCTTGCCCTGATAGGCCACCAGCACGAAGGGGGCTTCCTCATTGGCAGAAGACATCATGGCCAGGTAGCGCACCGGCTGGATGGGGGCGGAGGGCCAGGGGAGCAGCGGCTGCAGCCACAGGCCCAGCAGCAGGGAGGCGGCCATGGCGAGCGGCCACCACAGGCGATGGGGCCCGGGTTTGGGAGAGATCCCCTGCTCTATGTTACGCCAGACGCTGCGGGGCAGGGGCGGGGCGGGCTGGGGTTGATGCAGCAGGGGATCCAGATGTTGTTGCCACTGCTCGATCCACTGCCACCAGTCGGGGTCGCGGGCCATTAGCCGGCTCATCCTGCCCTGCACCCGCGGGCTCAGGGTACCCAGCACGTATTCGCCGGCGAGCCGCTCGCGCAGGGCGGGATCCCGGTAGCGTTGGGGGGTCACTGGGTCAGACATAGCTTGAGCTCCTCCAGTCCGCGCCGGATCCAGGACTTGACGGTGCCAAGCGGGGTCTGGGTGTGGGTGACTATCTCCTGGTGGCTCAGGCCGTGGCGATAGGCGAGTACGATGGCGTTGCGCTTGTCGGCACAGAGCCGCCCGAGGCAGTGCTCGAGGGAGAAAGAGGGGGCAAGCCCCTCTGTGTCTCCTGGCCGGGTCTCCTGGTCGGCTTTCTCCTCCCAGGACTCTTCCAGCGGGGTCTCCCCGTGGCGCTTCTTCGCCCGCAGGGCGTCGATGGCCAGATTGCGCATGCACTGGCAGAGCCAGGCCCAGGGGTAGTCGACGGGATGGGTGCTCTGGCCGTGCCAGATCTTCAAAAAGCCCTCCTGCAATATGTCCGCGGCCCATTGCCTGTCTTTCAGCAGGGCGTGGAGCATGGCGTACAGGGGCTGGCCCGTCAGCTGGTAGAGGGCTTCAAACGCCTGCTTGTCCCTCTGCTTGCTGCGGGCGAGCAGGTGGGCGAGCTGCTGGTTGTCGATGTTCACTCAGACCTCACAGTTGGACGCGGTGCCAGACATGCTTCACGCCATCCCCGCTGCTCTGGCCGGGCTGCTCATCCTTGATCCAGCGATAGAGCGGCTGGCCACGGTAGCTCCACTGATAGCGGCCGTCGTCGCGCAGGACCAGGCCTATCCCGGCGTCTGCGGCCTTGCCGACCCCCGCCTTGGCCTGCTCCGCGCTGGCCAATGCCGGCGGCCACTTCTCGGCGCACTCAGCATAACAGGTTGATTTTCCTTGGGCATCCTTGTCGAAGCGGTAGAGGCTGAAGCCCTTGGCATCGACCAGATAGGCCTTGCCGTTCTCGGTCATCCGGGCGATGGGCAGCTGCTCGGCGCCGCTCAGGGGCTGGGTGTCCAGGGCCCAGGCCGAGGCGAGGGGCAGGCAGGCGAGGCTGATGAGGAACTTGTTCATGGCGTTCTCCTTGGGTCTGTTGGCGATGGTCTTTGGGTTATGGGAGGTCAGGGTTAACGGGTCCAGCCATCCTGGGCGAAGAAGGGCTCGCCCTTGGGGCTGTCGATGAAGTCGATGAAGCGCTGGGTGCTGGCATCCGCGCCCTGCGCCTTGCTGATCAGCAGGCCGCGATAGACGCGGCGCTCCGGCTCGATCTCGACGAAGTCGGCCTTGTCCTGGTGGTTCAGGGGCCAGTGCACCCAGGTGATCCAGGCATCGGCCCGCTGATTGGTGAAGGCCCGCAGGCTCGCACCGCTGCCCTGCCCGAAGGCGACGATGTTGCGCCGCAGCTTCTGCACATCGGCCAGGGAGCCCTTGCGTCCTGCGATGTCTTCCCAGAGGCCGGTGCCCGAGGTGTTGTAGTTGCCGAGTCCCTCGGTCACCACCACCTTGAGGGGGCGGCTGATCAGATCCTCCACCCCCGTGATCTGCGCCGGGTTGCCCTTCTGCACCGCGATGACGCTGCGGCGCAGGTAGTAGGCGTGGGCGCTCTGGGGGTCGAGGAAGGGGTAGCTTCGCAGGTAGGCGGACATGGACTGCTCGGCCCCGGCGAAGATGAGATCCGCATCCTTCACGGCCCTGTCGCGCCAGCTATGTTCGGGGCCTGCGGTGACCTCGACCGGGATCCCGGTCTCCTGCTGGAAGGCCGCGGCCGCCCGTTTCAGGGCGGTGTCCGGGCCACCGGGGCCATAGAGGCGGATCACGCCGTCGTCGGCCTGATGGACGGGGTCGGTCTGGGCAGACTGGGGGAGGGTGGCGGCCTGCAGCGGCTGGATGAGGGCCGAGCAGAGCAGGGCGAGCCAGAGGGGGTGGGATTTCATCGTCTCTCCTTGATTGAGGTTCAAGCAAGAGACGCAGGAGGGAGGCGATTGGATGCAGCCGAGCAGAAAAAAATCGGCGTCGTCGAGTCGGGGCAGCCGAAGTCGACGGCGAGCCAGCCTCGCAGGCGGGCTCAGAGGCAAAGTGGCTAGCCCTGGTCGGTGCCGAGCTGCTGGTGGATCAGCGCCGCCAGCCGGGCAAGGGCCGCCTCCTGCGCCGGGCTCCAGGGATGGGAGCTGTTGAGGCGCAGGCAGTGGTTGTGCTGGCCCTGGCTCGAGAAGAGCGCCCCGGGCGCCAGGGAAAAGCCGCAGGCGAGCGCCTGTGTGTGCAGGGCCCGGCTGTCTAGGCGGTGATCAAACTCCAGCCAGAGGAAGTAGCCGCCATCCGGGGCGCTGATCCTCGCCTCGGGGAAGAGGCGCAGCAGGGCGGCCCGCATCTGCTGCTGGCGCTGGGCCAGGGTATGGCGCAGGCGGCGAAAGTGGGCGTCCACCCCGCCCTGGCGCAGCATGTCGGCGAGCGCCAGCTGGCTCGGCACATTGGTGGAGAGGGTCGATATGAGCTGCAGCCGCTGGATGCGCTCGGCATGGGCCCCTGCCACCACCCAGCCGACCCGAAAGCCCGGCGCCAGGCATTTGGAAAACGAGCCGCACAGCAGGCTCTCTCCCCGCGCATCCCAGCACTTGATGGGGCGGGGGCGCTCGCGGCCAAAGTAGAGCTCGGCGTAGACGTCGTCCTCCACCAGGGGCACCCGGTGTGCGTTGAGCAACTGCATCAGCGCCTCCTTGTGGCCATCCGGCATGGTGTGGCCCAGCGGGTGCTGGACGTTGCCCATCAGCCAGCACGCCTTGATGGGGCGCTCGGCGAGCGCCTGGGCCAGCAGGGCGAGATCGATGCCGACCCCGGGGCGCACCGGGATCTCCACCACGTTGAGCTTGAGCCGCTCGATGGCCTGCAGGGCGCCGTAGAAGGTGGGTGACTCCACCACCACCCAGTCTCCCGGTTCGGTCAGCACCTGCAGGCTGAGGGAGAGCGCCTCCATGGCGCCGGTGGTGATGATGATCTCTTGGGGATCCACCGCCAGGCCGTCGTCCGCGTAGCGGCGGGCGATGGCCCGGCGCAGGATCTCGTTGCCGGGGGGGAGATCCGCCACCGTGCTGAAGGGATCGAGCCGGCGCATGCAGCTCCCCAGGGCCCGGCCGAGCTGGGGGTGGGGGAAGAGGGCGGGATCCGCCACCGCCATGCCCAGCGGCACCAGCTCCCGGGACTTGCTGGCCTGCAGCACCTCGAACACCAGATCGTTGATGTCCACAGATCCGCTGTAGCGGGCCTGCCGGGGGGCGCTGATGCGCTGGGGGGAGGCGGCGGCCTTGACGTAGTAGCCGGACTGGGGCCGGGCCAGCACCAGGCCGCGGCTCTCCAGCAGCTGATAGGCCTGCAGCACCGTCATGGGGCTCAGGTTGTGGGTCTTGCAGCTCTGGCGGATGGAGGGGATGCGCTCCCCCGCTCGCCAGACGCCGCTCTCTATCTGTTGCTGCAGTTGATCTGCCAGTTGGCCGTAGCGGGACATGGTGGGCTCAAACTGTTATAGGTGGATTTCACTATAACTGCATCTGTTATAGGTGTCATGGCGCGTGTTGTACTGAACGGGCGAAAACCTGCCTGTTAAATGCAACATAGAGAGTCATGCATGATAAGCCTGGATGATGTGGTCAGCCTCTCCCGAATACAGTTCGGCGCGACGGCGATGTTCCACTTTCTGTTTGTGCCCCTCACCCTGGGGCTGTCCTGGATCCTGGTGATCGCCGAGTCGGCCTACGTGATGACCGGCAAGGTGATCTACAAGGACATCACCCGCTTCTGGGGCAAGCTGTTTGGCATCAACTTCGTGATGGGGGTGACCACCGGGATCACCCTGGAGTTCCAGTTCGGCACCAACTGGGCCTACTACTCCCACTACGTCGGCGACATTTTCGGCACCCCGCTGGCGGTGGAGGGGCTGATGGCCTTCTTCCTCGAATCCACCCTGGTGGGCCTCTTCTTCTTCGGCTGGGACAAGCTCTCCCGGGGCCAGCACCTGCTGGTGACCGCGCTGGTGGCGCTCGGTTCCAACCTCTCCGCGCTCTGGATCCTCATCGCCAACGGCTGGATGCAGAACCCGGTCGGCGCCGAGTTCAACCCCATGACGATGCGCATGGAGCTGACCGACGTGGCGGCGGTGATCTTCAACCCGGTGGCCCAGGTCAAGTTCGTGCACACGGTGGCGGCGGGCTATGTGGCTGCCTCCCTGTTCGTGATGGGGGTGAGCAGCTGGTATCTGCTGCGCCGCATGGAGGTGAGCTTCGCCCTGCGATCCTTCGCCATCGCCTCGGGCTTCGGCCTCGCCGCCATCCTCTCGGTCATCGTGCTCGGGGACGAGTCGGGCTATCGCACCGGCGAGGTGCAGAAGGTGAAACTCGCCGCCATCGAGGCGGAGTGGCACACCGAGCCTGCCCCTGCCTCCTTCACCCTGTTCGGCCTGCCGGATCAGCGCGCCGAGACCACCCACGCCGCGGTCAAGATCCCCTATCTGATGGGTATCATCGCCACTCGTTCCCTGGATGAGCAGGTGACGGGCCTCAAGGATCTGAAAGCGCAGCACGAGAAACGCATCCGCAGCGGCATGCTGGCGTACGACGCCCTGGAAACCCTGCGCTCAGACGGTAGCAATGCCGAGGCCAGGGCGACCTTCGAGCGCCACCGCGCCGATCTCGGCTATGGCCTGCTGCTGACCCCCCATGCCAAGGAGATTGGCAAGGCGGACGAGGCGGCCATCGCCAAGGCTGTCGATGACTCCATTCCCCAGGTGGCGCCGCTGTTCTGGAGCTTCAGGCTGATGGTGGGCATAGGCGTGGTGTTGCTGGCGCTCTTTGCCGCCGCCTTCCTGCAACTGTGCCGGGGCCGGCTGGTGCAATCGACCCGACTGCTCAAGGCGCTGTTCTGGAGCATACCGCTGCCCTGGATTGCCATCGAGGCGGGCTGGTTCGTGGCCGAGTTCGGTCGCCAGCCCTGGACCATCAGCGAGGTGCTGCCGGTCTCGGCGTCTGTCTCCTTGCTGCAACCGGGCCAGCTCTGGTTCAGCCTGATCGCCATCTTCCTCATCTACAGCACGCTGCTGGTGGTGGAGTTGTTCTTGTTGCGTCACGTGATCCGCAAAGGGCCCGCCAGCCTGCAGACGGGTCGTTATCAAGGTGAAGTGTTGAAAAACGGGAGTCCCGTCTGATGGATTACGAAACCCTGAAACTCGTCTGGTGGGGGCTGGTGCTGTTCCTGCTCATCGGCTTCGTGGTGATGGATGGCTTCGATCTCGGGGTCGGCATGCTGTTGCCCGTGGTGGCCAAGGACGATGAGGAGCGGCGGGTGCTGCTCAACAGCGTGGGCCCGGTGTGGGAGGGCAACCAGGTGTGGCTCATCGCCGGTGCCGGCACCTTGTTCGCCGCCTGGCCCCTGGTCTATGCCGCCTCCTTCTCAGCGCTCTACGTGCCCTTCATGTTCCTGCTGTTCGGCCTCTTCCTGCGCCCGGTCGGTTTCGACTATCGCAGCAAGCTGCCGGAGCCCCTGTGGCGCCGCTGGTGGGACCGGGCCCTGGTGGTTGGCGCCCTGCTGCCGACCCTGGTGTTTGGCGCGACCCTGGGCTTCTTGCTGCAAGGCTTGCCGTTTCGCTTCGATTCGGCCCTTCGCATCCACTACGGCGCCTTCGAGTTCCACTGGCCGCTGCTCCTGACCTGCATGGGCACGGCGCTGGCCCTGCTGATGCTGCACGGCGCCAGCTTCCTGCAGTGCAAGACCCAAGGGGTGATAGCGGCGCGCTGCGCCCGCCACAGCCGCTGGCTGGGCCCGCTGGCCAGCGCCCTGTTTGCCTTGGGCGGCTTCTGGCTCAGCCAGATGCGGGGCTACCGGATAGCCGGGATCGGGGATCTCAACGGCGCCCTGACGCCCCTGATGAAGCAGGTAACGACGGCGCCGGATGGCTGGTTTGGCAACTTCATGGCGCACCCCGTGCTCTGGGCCGTGCCAGCCCTGGGCCTCTTGCTGCCGCTCTTGAGCACGCTGGCAAGCGCCCTTGGCCGGGCGCGGCTGGCCATCGTCGCCAGCGGCGGTGCCTGCGCCGCCATGATGCTGACCATCGCCATCGCCCTGTTCCCCTTCGTGCTGCCCTCGTCCCTGGATCCGTCGAGCAGCCTGACCCTGTGGGACGGCACCTCCAGCGAGCGCACCCTGCTTATCATGCTGGGCATCGTCGGCGTGCTGATGCCCATCAACATCGGTTACACCCTCTGGGTCTACTGGGTGGCGCGGGGCAAGATGAGCACCGAGCAGGTGCGCGAGCACGGCCATAGCCTCTACTGACACGGGAATTGAGGAGTCTTCGATATGTGGTATTTCACCTGGATACTGGGGCTGGGGTTCGCGCTGCTGTGCGGCCTGGTCAATCTGCTCTGGCTGGAGGCGCGCTGGGCCGCGGATGAGGATCTCAAGGAGTCTTGAGCCGCGCCATCTTGCCAATGAAAAAGGCCGACACTGGGTGTCGGCCTTCTCGTTCTTTTGCGTGGCGGATCAGATTGCCGGCGCCAGTCTGGCTTCGCGCTTCTCGCTGGCATGGGTCAGGCCATAGGCCAGCAGCACGATGAGGGCTCCGATCCAGGGGGTGTGCATCAACCCCAGGTGCTCCACCACAAAGCCGCCAACGACAGAGCCCAGGGCGATGCCGACGTTGAAGGCGGCGATGTTGAGGCCGGAGGCCACGTCCACGGCGTTCGGGGTGTGCTGCTCGGCCTGTTTTACCACCAGCACCTGCAGGCCGGGCACGTTGCCGAAGGCGAAGGCGCCCCACACCAGCACGGTGAGCACCGCCAGCACCGGATGGGGCGCGGTGAAGGTGAGCATCAGCAGCACCAGGGCGAGACCGGCAAACAGCAGCTTGAGGGCGGGCAGCGGGCCCATCTTGTCCGCGAGCTTGCCGCCCCAGATGTTGCCGACCGCCACGGAGACGCCGTAGACCAGCAGGATCAGGCTCACCGCGTTGGCATCGAAGCCGCTCACCTGCTGCAGGATGGGGGCGAGGAAGGTAAAGGCCGTGAAGGCACCGCCGTAACCCAGCGCCGTCTTGGCATAGACCAGCAGCAAGGGCTTTCTGGTCAGCACGGCGAGCTGCTCGCCCAGGCTGGCGGAAGCCCCCTTGGGCAGGTTGCCCGGGATCAGCAGCAGACTGCCGGCCATGGCGATGACCCCGAGTGCGCTCACCACCAGGAAGGTCTCGCGCCAGCCGAACTGCTGGCCAATCCAGGTGCCGAGCGGCACGCCGGTCACCAGGGCCACGGTCAGGCCGCTGAACATGATGGCGATGGCGCTCGCCGCCTTCTCCTTGGGGACCAGGCCGGTGGCTATGGTGCTGCCCACCGAGAAGAAGACCCCGTGGGCCAGACCGGTCAGCACCCGGGCGACGATCAGGCTCTCATAGCCGGGGGCCTGCCAGGCCAGCAGGTTGCCGGCGGTGAAGAGCGCCATCAGCCCGACCAGCAGCCACTTGCGCGGCAGCTTGCCGGTGAGCGCCGTGAGCACGGGGGCGCCGATGGCGACGCCCAAGGCATAGAGGCTGACCAGGAGGCCCGCCGAAGGGAGCGAGACGTGCAGTTGGTCGGCGATGGTGGGGATGAGCCCCACGATCACGAATTCGGTGGTGCCGATCGCAAAGGCACTCAGGGTGAGGGCAAACAACGCCAGTGGCATACAAACTCCTTGAATGGTGACTCCCGACGGGAGAATGGCGCCAGTATGCCGATGGCGTTTGTTGGTAAAAATGACGGTAACGTCAAATTACTTTTGTGTAATCAGCAGCAATGGTTCCATAGCAGGAGGAGTGGCTGAGGTAACGTGGCAAGAGCTGGTCGTAGCGTGCGAGGTGGGTGCAGAGACAAGGCGCACGGCGGCAACCCGTGCAGAGCGTAGATTGGCCCCTGGAGGATCCAGACACTTCGCCCCTCTTAACTTAAGAGGTAGTCTTGGAACTATGTTCAGTACTAGTCGCAACGAGAAGATGGCCGAAGTGTTAACAGGAGCCGAGCGCCGTCGACGCCGGACTCCGCAAGAAAAGATCACCATGGTGCAGCAGACCTTTGAGCCCGGTATGACCGTCTCTCATGTCGCTCGCTTGCACGACGTCAACGCCAACCAGCTCTTCAAATGGCGCAAACAATTCCAGGAAGGCTCTCTCACGGCGATCACCGCCGGTGAGGATGTTGTTCCAGCCTCAGAGTTGGCTGCTGCCATCAAGCAGATCCGAGAGCTCCAGCGTCTGCTCGGGAAGAAGACCATGGAGAACGAGATCCTCAAAGAAGCTGTGGAGGTTGGTCGAGCAAAAAAATGGATTGCGCATGCGCCCTTGTTGCCGGGGGACGACGATTAAGGGCGGTGAGCCAAGCCCTTGGTGTATCGCGTGCGCAGCTATCCGTTCATGTTCATCGAAAACCTGGTTGGCGAGATGGCCGGCAGCATCGCCAACGCGATGACAGCGCCTTGCTTGCCCGGATCATGGGCGCGCTGGCAGAGCTCCCCTCCTATGGTTATCGGCGAGTCTGGGCGCTGTTACGACGTCAGTCAGAGGCCGAACGACTGCCCGTCGTCAACGCCAAGCGAGTATATCGCGTCATGCGCGATCATGGCCTGCTGCTGGAAAGAAAACCGGCGGTTCCCTTGGCTCAGCAGGCACATAAGGGGCGTGTCGCCGTTAACGAGAGCAATCGACGCTGGTGCTCGGATGGCTTTGAGTTTCGCTGCGATAATGGCGAAAAACTCCGGGTCACGTTCGCCATGGACTGCTGTGACAGGGAAGCCTTGGACTGGGCCGCCAGCACCGGGGGTTACGACAGTGACACGGTACAAGATGTCATGCTGCGCGCGGTCGAGCGTCGCTTCGGGGATGCGTTGCCGGCCTCACCGGTGGAATGGCTGACAGATAATGGCTCGGTGTATCGGGCCCATGAGACTCGCGCGTTCGCACGAGAAATCGGGTTGGAGCCCAGAACAACGGCGGTGAGGAGTCCACAGAGCAACGGTATCGCGGAGAGCTTCGTGAAGACGATGAAGCGAGACTATATCGAGATGATGCCGAAGCCGGATAGCCGAACAGCGGTAGGCAATTTGGCGATCGCGTTCGAGCATTACAACGAGCACCACCCGCACAGCGCCTTGGGGTATCGTTCCCCTCGGGAATATCTGCGCAGTCGGGTATCACAACCCTAAGCGGGAAAGAGTGTCTGGATCTATGGGGTCAAATCCA
>NZ_JBFODA010000011.1:0-6828 GCF_040908055.1 Aeromonas sp. R7-4 | reverse complement strand
TGAATCGCCCCCAGTTCCCTAGACACCTCACAGCCTTAAAATGAGGCAACTATTGGAGGTGTTATGACCCGTCAGCGTTATCCAGAAACATTCAAAATCGAAGCCGTTAAACAAATCACCGAGCGCGGGCGGCCGGTGGCTGACGTTGCACGTGCCATCGGGGTATCCAGCCACAGCCTGTATGCATGGCTCAAGCAGTACGGTAAGCCTGCTGACCAGCAGATAGAAGAGTCTGCCTTGCAAGCCGAGATCCGCCGCCTGAAAACTGAACTGCGCCAGGTCACCGAGGAGCGCAATATTCTAAAGGAGGCCGCCGCGTACTTTGCCAGCGAGTCAAGGAAAGGTACGCGTTCATAACCTCCCGACTCGACCGGTACAGTGTCGTTACCCTGTGCCAGACCCTGGGGGTTCACCGAAGTGGCTTCTACGCGTGGTTGAAACAGCCCACATCGCCACGACAGCAGGAGGACGAACGACTGACCGGATTGGTCAAGCAATCCTGGCTGGAAAGTGGTGCTGTCTACGGTTATCGCAAGATCCATCGCGACCTTCGTGACGCAGGGGAAGCCTGCGGCAAGCACCGTGTGGCCAAATTAATGAAGCGGGAGGGACTGCGTTCGCAAACGGGCTATCAACGCCGCAAGGGGCATTATGGAGGCAAGAGCACGCAAGCTGCCCCAAACACGCTGGCACGTCAGTTTAAGGTGCCAGCCCCCAACATCATCTGGGTGACTGACATTACCTACATTCGCACTCAAGAAGGGTGGCTGTACCTGGCGGTGGTGCTCGACCTGTTCTCTCGCCAGATCGTCGGCTGGGCGATGAAGTCACGCATGACGGCAGACTTGGCGGTTGATGCGTTATTGATGGCCGTCTGGCGGCGCAAACCCAAGCAGCCGGTACTGGTGCATTCGGATCAGGGCAGCCAGTTTACCGGTGGTGAATGGCAAGACTTTCTGAAGGCCCACAACCTGAGTTGCAGTATGAGCCGACGGGGTAACTGTCACGACAACGCGGTCGCCGAGAGTTTCTTTCAGTTGCTCAAACGGGAGCGGATCAAGCGCAGGATTTACGCGACAAGAGACGAAGCCCGCAGCGATGTGTTTGATTATATCGAGATGTTTTACAACCCAATCAGGCGTCATGGTTCCAATGATGGGCTGTCGCCGGTAGAGTTTGAAAGGCAGTTTATTTTTCAGCAACAAAGTGTCTAGAAAACCAGGGGCGATTCAGTTTGCTCGTAGCCATATTCAGGAATGAGCCTCTGACTTCGCCCCGCTACGACATTCTAGCCAGCTACGATCTCAACGCCTTGAGGGGCTTTATCAACGGCGATATGACTCTCCCTGAGTTCAGACGCCAATCTGCGGTAGAACAGGAGCAGCGCCGTTCTAAATCTCTTTACTATAAGGGCCGAAAGATTGTGCATCGCTACCAACCTTCAATCACGAAGCCCTTGGCTGCTCAGCCAGACGACAAAGCTAATATAGAGAAGACCAGTCAAAATCCCACTTGGGATTACCTGCAGAAATTCCGGATCAAAAATGGTCTGGCCGATGGCCAGAATTCTTTGTCCCTCCCCCCGCATGAACTGGCCAAACAATTCTGGGTGGATGATATCACCAGTGCGATCACGGGCGGTGCCAGGTTGCACAGCCTCCTTGTCGCTGCCGGACAAGGCGCGACGATATCAGCAGCAAACAGACAATTTCTCTTGAACAGGGGGTTGAATGCCTTGCTGTGCTTCTTGACCGGCGAACTCTCCCAAGAGCAGTTCGACCAAAAAGGGAAAGCAGAACAGGAGCAACGAAACGAGCTTGCGCAACAGAAACAACGCGAGATCGCCGCTCAGAAGGCCGCAGATGAAGAACGTTATAAAGCCGAGCAGAAAGCCCGAAGTGTGCGACTTGAGACTGAGCGGATTCAGCGTGAGAGTGACCCCAAGTACATCGCACGGATGAAGAACCAAGCTCTCAGGGAGAAGTATGGTGTAACTGGATATGTCGAATCACATCACCTCAAACAGCTCATGGCAATCCTTCTCAAGCTGGATGCAGGTACACGGCTACTGGAGACTGAAACCATCTGGCTCAAGAGCAATGGCCGTGAGTACGAGACAAAGGAGATTCTGCATAGCTACAACCGACTCGAAGCTGATCACTGGCTAGCAGAGTACCGCAACAGCAAGAACCCATGGAGTGCAGTCAATGCCAGCGGACACTTGCGCAAATGCGCAGCATCGAATGAGGCGATTGCTCTGCTGAGTGCCATCCCAGCCAAGCGGCAGGTTCAGCCTAAGCTGAAATCCGCCATTCTCACCACTCATGGTGGTGCGATGCGTGACCATGGCGACCATACTGCCGCATTGAACATGGGCGCTGAGGCTCACCGTCTTCAACCCAACAACTTTCGCCCCTGCACACTACTTGGCGCAGTCTGTATCGAGCTTGGCAACATTAGTGAGGGACATGAGTGGTATTGCAAGGCGGAAGCCAGAGGCGCTGGTCGTGACAGTATTATGTCGGATGTCAGGTCGCTTCTTACCCGGATGACAGCCGATAAACGTGAAGCAGTTATCGCAGAGCTGTTACGCATTCATCCCGAACAGTATCGATGGCTAACTAAGTGGCGTCAGGCCAAGGCATAATTGACATTATTGCTAGCAAACTGAAAGTGAATCGCTACCCGTTACTGAGAATGGACTGGATGTGTTTAGAACACTGGTAGCGATTCACCCTTTTTATTAAGCCAGCTTCGCCATTGTCGAGAAGATGCCTTCAGTGGTCGAATCGATTTCGCTTTGCAGCAACTCATCAATCCGGCGCGATTGGATTTCGCGATTCACACCAAACAAATCTATCTTATCCAGCAGGTGCATGACCAAAGAAGTGACGACAGCAGTCAACATGGATGAAGCAATGATCGCAAGCCACTCTGGCATGCCAGAACTGCTTAGCCATGATTCAATGGCAAGAGAGGCAAAGATGGATAGTGAGCCCGCGAACAGCTTCAGCAGGGCATCGCCTTTCTGTGTCGACGTAGTTTTCTCATCCCGCAAGATAGGAATAGCGCTCATCAATATCTTGAACCCTTCCTTCACCAGTCGCATGACTTGCTTGAAGACACCAACAAAGCAATTAAGAATGCCTTCCATTAGCATCGAAAGGAAGTTCTTAAAAAAGCCCAGCGCGGCATCCTTGAGCAACGGAAGTGCATGAGACCACAGGTGGTCTTTCATTCTCCCCAAGCGGATCTTAAGGGCTTCCGAAAAGCTGTCGGCCCCAACCCCCTCCTCGATACCATTCTTGATACAGTCGCTCAGCTCATAGTAGATAGGCTTTATCGCGAATATGATCACGTTGCCTAGCGCATAGTGACTGGATGCATTGGCCGCATCCTTCCCTAGCGTGATCTGCACTTCGTTGTCGAAGAGAACGTTTTTGGCTACGGTCACATTGGTTTTGGTATCAATGGCTTGTTGTGCCTTATCCATCGCCTCGATTTGGTTTTGCCGGGTTTTCCTCTCTTCATCGCTAAGTTTGTGCTTTTTGTTTTTGAACTGGACATACCCTTGGTCTAATTCAGCCTGCAACTCATCCCGCGTTTTGTCGAACTTGCCGATATTAGAGCCGGCGTTGTTTTGCTTGCTGGTGACGGCATAGTTTTCATCAATGTTGATGATGGTTTTGATGTCGTCCAGATGTAGCGCCTTATTGCTCTTTAGCGAGTTGCAAATCTCAGCACAAGAAACGATGTGATCCGTTTCAGCATAACGATCACTTCTTCCCTCACTATTGGCCTGAGCTTTTGTCAGGAAAATGTCCTTTCCGTCGTACTCATCTTTGGCACGATAATCGCCATTAAAATGAGCCTCCTTCTTGGCTTTCATCTTTTTACCATCACGCATCAAGAGTTCTTCATCTTTGCGCGTCATGGATCCGCCATTGAAGCTCGAATGACTGCCGAACTCCGCAATGTTGTCCCGCTCATTCAGGTTTTCGGTATAGCTATCTACCATTGGGCTACTGTTTGCAGCATTCGCATAGGTAAACACCCTGCACTCCTGATACAGGCGGGAGGCAGTTAGCCCCTGCTTGGTGCCCATCTTGAAAGCCCGCATAACACCGTCGAACAAGCTGAGGAAGACAGGCTCCAATATTTTTTCGATGGCACTGCCTGTGTTCAGGCTATCCAGAAGAGCCTGAGCCTCTCTTTGAGTAGCTATGGCATCCGTGTCTTCAAGCTGGTTACTGAAGGCTTTTGCCGAATCAGTACCTTCAATGAAAGCCTGATCAACCGGGGTGTCCAAAAACTCCACCATCGTTGAAGGCGATGCAAGCGCTCTTGGGGTCTGTACATCTCTGGCTTGACGCATCTTTTCCAGACGGTCTAAATGTTGATTTTTAGTTGTCATATCGCGCCGACTCCCATTACGCTGCTGCCAGCTTGTTCCAGATCTCAACAAACTCAACATCAGCTTTAGTCGGGTTTTCTTCAATACTCGCCATGATGTCAACGATTTCGGTGAACATTCGCTTGTGATGCGGCTTATCAAAGCCCTTTTCTCTAATGAGCGACCAGACCGTTCTCAAGTTTGGCGGGGTTAGTGTCATTTCCCTGACTTGATCTTGGACGTGTTTGGATCGCGTTTGCACCTTGCCAATGCCGAACACCAAGTCTTCCAAGGCTTCGACCTTGTAGACTGGCAATGACCCATTAGCGCGGGCACAGCTAATGCCGACTGCATAGGCGCAAATGATGAGATCATCACGCTTGCTCGCTTCTTCAGTCATCGCCTTGATGCTTTGATGTAACTGAGCAAGTTTGGCAGCATATAGAGCTTTCCCCTTTTCTTTCCCTTTTTCCTCCCCCTTTTTATAGCCATCGGCATGACCTTCTTTTTTGCCAGATTCTTTGCCTGCAAAATACGTCATTAAGATTGCCGCAACCGCCCCGACTCCTGCCGCTATTCTTCCAAAGCTCATTGGCCGCTCCCTCTTGTTGCCATTATTATGAATGGTGAATAGTCTGCCATAACAATATAGCTAGCTGTTATTCCCCCACTGCGAGGCGCTGATGCGATAAACCTACTGGATTTGACATTACATGAGTAGGTAGCGGGATCACAATCACAGGAATTCTGGCGTATTCTTCGCACCAAGCGAAGTGGGTGTGTGCTCCTATTCAATCCAACCCTCTTTCGGTATCTCCCTCAGTGGCAAGATACCGGTATCGCAGTTAAGTGGCTCAATAGCATCAACTCCGCCCCATCTCTGGGCAAGCAGCAACAACCTCACCGAACGGGCCTTCCTGGCCCGCTCAACCGCTTCTCGCCGGTTGATAACAAAACCCCTCACCTGATGACAAAAGCCCATCGCCGATGATGGGTTTTGCGAAAAACTGCCTGCAATCCAATTCGTCACGCCGTGTCGCGGCCTGTTTGGATAATCCGCGACACGGTTACTCCCCTTCTGTGATGGTATGCACGAACACGATAGATTGGCCCCTGGAGGATCCAGACACTTCGCCCCTCTTAACTTAAGAGGTAGTCTTGGAACTATGTTCAGTACTAGTCGCAACGAGAAGATGGCCGAAGTGTTAACAGGAGCCGAGCGCCGTCGACGCCGGACTCCGCAAGAAAAGATCACCATGGTGCAGCAGACCTTTGAGCCCGGTATGACCGTCTCTCATGTCGCTCGCTTGCACGACGTCAACGCCAACCAGCTCTTCAAATGGCGCAAACAATTCCAGGAAGGCTCTCTCACGGCGATCACCGCCGGTGAGGATGTTGTTCCAGCCTCAGAGTTGGCTGCTGCCATCAAGCAGATCCGAGAGCTCCAGCGTCTGCTCGGGAAGAAGACCATGGAGAACGAGATCCTCAAAGAAGCTGTGGAGGTTGGTCGAGCAAAAAAATGGATTGCGCATGCGCCCTTGTTGCCGGGGGACGACGATTAAGGGCGGTGAGCCAAGCCCTTGGTGTATCGCGTGCGCAGCTATCCGTTCATGTTCATCGAAAACCTGGTTGGCGAGATGGCCGGCAGCATCGCCAACGCGATGACAGCGCCTTGCTTGCCCGGATCATGGGCGCGCTGGCAGAGCTCCCCTCCTATGGTTATCGGCGAGTCTGGGCGCTGTTACGACGTCAGTCAGAGGCCGAACGACTGCCCGTCGTCAACGCCAAGCGAGTATATCGCGTCATGCGCGATCATGGCCTGCTGCTGGAAAGAAAACCGGCGGTTCCCTTGGCTCAGCAGGCACATAAGGGGCGTGTCGCCGTTAACGAGAGCAATCGACGCTGGTGCTCGGATGGCTTTGAGTTTCGCTGCGATAATGGCGAAAAACTCCGGGTCACGTTCGCCATGGACTGCTGTGACAGGGAAGCCTTGGACTGGGCCGCCAGCACCGGGGGTTACGACAGTGACACGGTACAAGATGTCATGCTGCGCGCGGTCGAGCGTCGCTTCGGGGATGCGTTGCCGGCCTCACCGGTGGAATGGCTGACAGATAATGGCTCGGTGTATCGGGCCCATGAGACTCGCGCGTTCGCACGAGAAATCGGGTTGGAGCCCAGAACAACGGCGGTGAGGAGTCCACAGAGCAACGGTATCGCGGAGAGCTTCGTGAAGACGATGAAGCGAGACTATATCGAGATGATGCCGAAGCCGGATAGCCGAACAGCGGTAGGCAATTTGGCGATCGCGTTCGAGCATTACAACGAGCACCACCCGCACAGCGCCTTGGGGTATCGTTCCCCTCGGGAATATCTGCGCAGTCGGGTATCACAACCCTAAGCGGGAAAGAGTGTCTGGATCTATGGGGTCAAATCCA
>NZ_JBFODA010000010.1:32387-88881 GCF_040908055.1 Aeromonas sp. R7-4 | reverse complement strand
GTAACCGTTCACCGGGAGGATGTTGACAACAACTCTTCCGGGAGCGGGTAGTCTGTTTTCTCTATGCAGGCACCGACCACGGCCCTCAGCCATTCCTGCGGACAGCGACCTAACCGCTTGGCTGTCTCTATCAAAGACAAGATGCGCTGCCGAAACAGCTCTCCCCGATGTGACCAAACGCCATAGCTCCCCTTGCGCCACAGCACATACCCGCGTAGCGCCCGTTCCGCCTCATTATTGGTCAAGGCTATCTCGTCGTTTTCCAGAAAACGCCACAGCATTTCATCATCCTTGAGCAGTAGCCGACAGCGACCTCGGTAGCGCTTGCTGCACAGCAAACTGCCTCGCCCCAGCTCTTTTCGCCAGCTTTGCCGACATCGCTCAAGCCTTCGCTGATATTGTTTCTGGCTCAACACGCCTTGTTCATAGCCATGTCGAACCCTGAATACGCTATTTGCGAGAAGCACCAGTCGGGCCCCAATGGGCTGATTGACCTTTTCGCCGCTGTCGGCAATCGCTGCCACATTGCGCAGTACATGGGCCCAGCACAGCTGACGCTGGCTGCTGTCGATGAAACGGTATCCTGCGTACTGGTCTGTCACCAACACGCCATCCAATTCTGAGCCCAGCAGCCGTTTGGCCGCATCCTGACCCCGGCCAAACGCCGTCATGAAACAGACGGCCACCTTGCTCAGTGCCAGCCACATCCAGCGCCGCTCACCACCACGCTGATGCCGTGTTTCATCGGCATGGATACAGGAGGCTGATTGCACTTGTTGTTTGATGGCCTGGTGCGTCGGGGTCAACATGGCACTGACTCGCCCTTGCGCCTCGCTGATGGCGCCGCGACTGAAGCTCAGGCCGAAGTGCTGTTTAAGCTGTTGTTGTATCTGGCTAATGCTCTGGTGAAACAGACCACTTTGCAGGGCGATGTAGCTCAGCAGGTTGGTCCCCATCTGGCTGCTGCTCACCGTCTCGGGCAACGGAGCCGGGCTGGTCTCGATGCAATGACAACAGGTGCCGCTAAAGAGCTGATGTTCGGTCACCCTGTAGCTGACCTCGGGCAGGTCAAAGACCTGATGGACGCGGTAGGGTTTGTCATGAAATACCACATTGCCCCCACAGCAGGCGCACTGTCTGGCAGGGTAATGGGGTATTACCGTCAGCCGTTCATCCGCTGGATGACGCTCACGCCGAGCGCCTTTGTGGCCCGGTTGGGCGCCGCGTTTTTTACCTGAGGCAAGGCGCGGCCGAGCAGGTGGTGGTGAGCCTGGCCCATCACTGGAAGGAGGCTTGGAGGAATTGCCGCTGTGCTGGTTGAGTCGGTCTTCTAGCTCGGCGATGCGCGCCATCAGCTTCTGAATAAGTTCATTAGCCTGCTCAAGGGTCAGCGGCGAAGCGGCCGGTGGGGTCATGGATGTGCTCATGCCCCTGATGGTGCCAAGCTGACAGGATCACGCAAGAGGCAATAGTGGATCACCGGACGATCGTCTCATTTTTTACCTGTCAACTGGTCTGGGTGAACCGTTACTCGAGATTGAACCCGTCGCCGGCGAGTCGGCAGTCGGGGAAAATCAGGAAGGGTAATAAAGAGAAAGGGCGCGAAAGCGCCCTTTTTTATACTTTGTACATCTGTTCTATAAGCTCATTAGTGAATCTCTGATCTTTTTTAGATAAAGTGTCACCAAGCGATTTATATGTCATTTTAGTCAGGGTGAATGCCTGTTCAATGCTTAATATTTTCTGTGAGTCAGATACTAAATCAATAATTTCCCTGATCACATGATCTAAATAACTGTGTATGTTTTCAATCAACATTTCAATGTAGCTAGGAGTTGTTCCACTATGAACAATCATATTTCTTGCGCGATAAATGCGGCGAATTTGCCAACCGATTCTTTTTGTATGTGATTCCAGTCCGTTGAGCATATTCTTAGGGCTTGAGTAAACATGCTCTAGATATTCAAATCGGTCCTTTAACAAATGAAAGTCATTAAATGAATTTTTAAATTCATTTCTTAATCCTTGATGCTCATCTATAGAAAGTAGCTTAGCTAACTTTACCACCTGATTTTCGCCTGAAACTTGTTTTAAAATTCTCTTTGTTTGTCCTCTGTTCCAATTAAATAGATCGCTAGTTAATCTAGCCACAAGTGTTTGATAATAGCTTAAGTTTAGGAATGGTATGATGCTGTTAACTATGTGCTCAATGTTGGATATTTTATCATCATTGCATGCAGGGATTATTGACTCTAAAGAAATCCATAGATTTAGCATTTGGTTTTCATTTGATTCACTCTTAAGTGCTAGAGAGTGAAGTTCTGCAGAGCGTGCAAAAATATTGAATGAATTTTTCTCAAGCCCAAACTCTGACAGAAAACGATTTGCTTGTTGTGCGGCTCTGGATTTTTTTTGGTCAATGCATTTATGCATGGCATTAATGCTTACTCTGGAGCGGTTAACTACTTTATCGGTGTCATCAATGATCAAGCAGTCGCTAGCCCAATTAAGTTGTTCCTTATGATGAAATAATCCAAAAATGGTACTTAATGTGTCTAAAATTTTTTCAGCTTTATTTTTTGCGGAGTGTGTGTCTCTTGATTTTATATCATCAACACATATGAAAACTTCATCTGCACCTTTGGTGAAGGAATGATTAGTTAGATCTACATCTAAATCATCTATTGTTTCAATTATCTTTACATTAAAGGTGGATAATGAGTCGCTATATAACTCTATATCTGATTTTGCTCTATATATTAGGCGGTATGACTTAACTTTATGAGAGAAAATATCAATAAAGTCTTTTATCGCTTCATTGCCAGAGATTCTATTTTTGTCGTAGTGGAAAAACTTCTTTGTTGTTTCTGAAATAAACTCTGAACTATAGCCAATATTTAGTAAAGTTGTTGCATAGCTTCTTGCTAATGAGCGAATAATAGAAAAGTTGTTTTCTCCATTGATAGTTTGGATAAGGAGCTCTTCATTTTTCTTCTTATACTTCTTAAGATATATTTGTCTAAGTATGAGCTCTATGACTATTTTCTTATCATCAGATTTTTGTTTTGGGTCTAACAAAACTGAATTTATTTGTTTCAACTCTAGAGATAATAAAGATTTCACGACGTGATCTTTTGATAAATTTTCACATAATTCATCTATTACATGCTGTAAATTTGGTTGTTTTATATTTCCTTTGTTTATCTCCTCAATGACTTCTAAGGCCTCCTCGCATAGCAGACTGGTATTCATTGCAGATGGTTTATAGGTATCTAAGGAAAAGTCGAAAAAAAGCTCATCAAACATTTGAGCGAAAAACAATAAGTTCTCTGTGCTTTTAATATTATCCCACTTATCTGTCTTGCGATATTTCATATTGTGCCTAACCCTGTATTACCCAAGGGGTATTGTTCTTGCAGAGTGCCGTAATAATATTTTAATTTTTATGTATGTGTTGAAGATTTTACCATGATACACGCATGTTATATTGTGATCCGTGCCGTAGGTTTGTTAGCGAAGCGTGATCAGACGTTTGCGTCAATCGGTTGCCACAATTCCGTTATAATCCATCCCACTCTTTCTAATGGCCACTGGGCCAATGGCGCGGACATTCAGACCTCGCCAGTCGCCCCACTGGCTAAGCTTGAAGAGGAGAGCACAGTGCCAGGAGGCCAATCATGGAGATCGACAAAGCCATCGGACTGATCGAGGCCCACGGAGCCTTTCACGGGGATCACTACAGCTTCAACAGCGGCGAGTTCGTGCAGTGGTGCGAGCAGGATGCCCACCAGACCCTTAGCCTGGAGCAGGCCAATCACGAGCTGGCGCCCTTCTGCATCCGGGTCGGTTACGCCGAGCCGGTCCGGTCGTGGCGTTACTATCTCACCTGACGCGGGCGGAGGGGCGAAGCCGCCTCGCCAGCCATCTGCGGGGAGCATCGAAAAAGGAGCCGGCAAGGCTCCTTTCTTGTGATGATGAGGCGGGCGAACCCCTCAACGATTGAAATCCCACGCGATGGGCAGCTCGATATCGAAGAGAAGCGCATCCTCTTCGAGGCGAAAGGGCAGGTCGGTCTGGTGCTGCTCATATCTGTCGACGATAAGACAACCCTCGAAGAAGTTGGATTCGTAGCCGAGGCGGGCCAGGCCCCGGGCGCCATCCTGATCGAGCGAGATGCCCAGCACCCGGGGCGGGTGCTCCTGGCTGAGGTGGACGCCGGGATTGCCCTCATCCACCAGCCGCTCCAGCAAGGGGAAGAAGTCTGGCCTGTGGGCTTCGATTGCCCGGGTGATGGCCTGTTCCAGCTCGGCGCGGCTGGCAAAGGGGCCACCTAGGGGGTAGCGGGTCTGGATCCTCTCCTGGTTCATGGTCTGCTCCTTGACGCTATTGCCGGCCTGGGGTGAGTGCCCCCTTGGTGGCCGCTCAGGCGGGGATGCGGCCGTTCTTCACCAGCGCCCGGCGGATGTTCCTGCACATCTTGCCAAAACTATAGAGCTCGTCGAAGGTGGGCGGGATGCCGCGCTGGATCTGGTATTGCCAGTAGCAGAGCTCGCTGTCGACCAGCTCCATCAGTTTCTTGGGGCAGCCGATGCAGCTGTTGTCCGGCCCGCACCTGAAGGTATCCGGTTGATAGAGCGGAAATTCCGCCTTCACGGCGTCGATGATCTGCTGCATTGCGGTAATGCGGTCCGGCTTTCTGCTCACGACCTTGCTCCCCGGCTCTGGTATGGGGGAGTCATTATATCCCTGACAAAATGTGGGCCAATGACGCTTAGGGGGTAGTCAGGCCTGAATGGATAGCACAACGCCCGGCAAGCCGGGCGTTGGAATACGCAGAAGGGAAAGACCCGTCATCAGAAGTCGTGATAGAGCGGCCAGCCGAGCAGGGGGTGCTTGAGACCGGCGCGCATCTCCATGTTGTCGAGCTTCTCCGGGGAGGCGTCCTCTTTTTGCAGCTGCTGGTACTGGCGCACAAAGCCGAGGGTATGCAGCAGGTTCGGCACGAAGCCCGGGCTCAGCTCCTGGCGCAGGGCCGCGGCCATGTCGGCGGGCAGCGCGCTCAGCATCAGGGCGAGCTGGGCGGCGAGATAGTCGGTGTTGTACCAGGCCTCGTCGAGCGCAATCTCCCGCGCCAGCTTGCGCTTGAGATCCTGCTTCACCTTGAGCGGGGCTGCGCCACTGCCCTTGCCGCAGAGGATGCGGTAGAGCAGGGCCTCGGCCAGCTTGTCCTCCATGGTGGGGTGGTCGCTCTCGCAGGCGAAGAAGTGCTGATCGATAAGCTCCATCAGGCGGCTCTTGTTGTGCTCGGCCAGCGCCTTCTCGTACTCCTGCCAGCCTTGCCACTCCTCGATGTCGGGGGGGCTCGAGATCTTGTCCAGCAGGCGGGCATCCACGTCACCGTAGAGGCTGTTGCCAGTCTGCTTGGGGCTGACGGTGATGAGCATGGACCAGCCCTTCTGGAACGGCTTGATGGGGCCTTCCGGTGCCTGCAACAGGGCCAGCGCCTTGGCCGGATCCCGCTGGGATAGCTCCTGCAGGCCCAGGCTCACCACGCCGATGACGTCGTGGGCGGCCTGCTCCAGCAGGTGCATCTTGTACTTGTTGTAGTACTTGTCGGCGAATTTGAGGCTCATCAGCACCGCCTTGCCCTTGATGGCGGCCAGCTGTTGCTCGCTCAGCCGTTCATTGTCGCGGCCAAAGCGCAGCACCTGGGTCAGAAAGGGGCCCTGGTTGGCATCGCGAATGACTAACTGCATGAATGGGCTCCTTAATCCAGAAAGCTGAACATGTCGTCGACGTCGCCGTACTCGTCTTCCTCGACCTTGTTCTTCTCTTTGGCCTGCATCACCAGCTCGGCGGCAAACTTGTTGATGATGCCGTCCCAGGTCGAGTGTTCGCTCCGCAGCAGCGACTTGATGGACTTCTCCACCTCGGGGGCCAGCTCGCGGATGAGCATCAACAGGCTTCTCGGGTCATCCAGCGCGTAGTCGTGGACATCTTCGCTCTGCTGGCGCTCGCTGTAGCGCAGGGACTCTTCGAGATCTTCCTCTTCGGCGTGCAGCACGTCGCGATAGCCTTCGTCCTCTTCATAGCGATCGCCACGATAGAACTCGATAAAGGGGATGGCGAGGTAGAAGAGACCAGCCGGATCCTCGGCCACGCACTCGAGGATCTCCCGCTGCTTGGCTTCGCTATCCTGGGTGCGGATCAGGTAGTTGAGGAAGTCGAAGGTGTGCTGTTGCAGCTCGTCGGCGTTGTTCTTGATCGCCTCTTCCCAGTAGAGCGGCTGCTGGCAGACGATGTCGCGGATCCGCTCCGGGGTCATCAGCTCGGAGATGATGGAGGGGAAGGAGATGTCGTGCTGGCCGTTGATCTGGGTCAGGGTAACGATATCAATGTTTTCAATCACTTCTGCCAACTGGTCGTCAGACATGGTCTTGGCGATCAGCTCGAACTTCTCGCTGGCCTGCTTCGGCTCGATAACGGCCAGCTCTTTGATCTCGATGGCGGTAATTTCTATCAGACTGTTGCTCATGCCTTGCCCCAATTAGAAACGGACTTCGTCGTACATATCCTGCTCGCCGTCGTCATCACCATAGCGGTCGTTGCCGCCGTGGTAGTCGGCGTCGGCATCTTCCCCGTCTTCATCCTCTTCGTCGCGCAGCTCATAGTCGTCATCGGCACGGTGGCTGCCGCGCGGCAGCGGGTTGTCGAGCAGGAACAGCACGGCGCAGGCTTCCATCAGCTGATCTTCACTCTGGGCCCGCACCGCCTTGACCAGCGGCAGGACGGCGTTGTTGAAGCCGACACTCACCTTGAACTCGTCCCAGCTCGGCTGCTCGCCGCTGGCGAGCCACTTGTTCCACTGCGACTTGGCCTTGGGCGGGAACTGCACCCGGCCATAGAGGGCGAGCGGCAGGTATTCGGGCATAAACTCCAGCATGCTCATGTCGGCCAGCAGCAGGGCCTTCATCTGGTCGGTGAACTGCTCGAGACCCTTGGGGTCTTCCTGATCCCGGTAGGATTCGATGTTTTCACTGGCATCGCTTTGCAGGGCCTTGAGCCGTGCCTGGTCCCATTTATTTTGCATAGTCGCTCTTCTTGCCTGGTGGCTCAGGGGTAGAACTGGTCCCACATCTCCTGCATGGCAGCAGCGGGATCGGTCACGATGACGTTGTTGAAATCCTTGATAAAGGCGGCCCGCTGTTTCGGATCGGACAGCACTTCATAAGCCTGCTTTACCTGGTGCAGCCTGAGAGCTGCCTGCTCTTTCTCTTCTTCGCTCGCCCCGTGCAGCTTGTCGGGATGGTACTGGTTCGACAGCCGACGATAGGCTTTTTTGATGTCGTTTTCACTGGCGTTGGACTTGACGCCCAGCACCCGGAAGTAGTTGTTCATGACGGATCCTGCCTCACTGGCATGGTGGAATTCATCCTGTGTCGGCCTGGTGGCGGAACGTCGGCAAACCAGGCTCGGCAAAAACCGGAGATTTTAACGGAAACCGCCCTCCATCGCCATGAATAGGAAGAAAAGTAACCAGAGGAGTGCGCGGCGGGTGCGCCTTGGGATCCACCTCCCGGTGGGTGACCGTCTCGGGGCTACACTACAGGAGGCGTCGGGCCGTCCCGGGGAGCGGGGCCCGGCTCGGACCATCACAAGGAGTAGACAGCCATGTTCAAACAGTATCTTCTGTCCCTGGCGTTGTTGAGCGGCGCCGCCCTGGCCGCCGAGGAGCCCCTCGACGAGCCCATGATGTTCATGAAGGGGGACATTACCAAGGCCCAGTTCATGGAAAGAGCCGAGCAGCGTTTCGCCCGGCAGGACACCGACAAGGATGGCACCCTGTCGGTGGCCGAGAGAGAGGCCGCCATGGCCAGGATGCACGAGGCGATGCAGCAGTCCGGCAAGGCCATGCCGGGCAAGATGGGGAACATGGGCAACATGAGGCCGATGCAGGACACCACCAAGGCACAGTTCATGGAGCGTCATGAGGCCGTCTTCACCAAGATGGACAAGAATGGCGATGGTGTGCTCGACGAGGCCGAGCGGGCCAGCGCCAGGGGGAGGCTCGGGCAGGGGATGATGGCGCCCGCGCAACAATAGGCTTGCCAGCCTCAAGATGAAAAAAGAGCCCGGTAGCGATACCGGGCTCTTTGCATTCCTTGCGTGGCGACGGCTTACCAGCGAGCCCACAGCAGCCGCAGCTTGAGCCCCCAGCGGCTGCTCCAGCCCGTGGTGCTGCTCACCAGCTCCCCATCCCTGATGATGAGAAAGCTGGGGGTGACTCCCACCTGCCAGCGGGCAGCCAGATCCCCCGACTCGTCGTTGTGGGTCGGGAAGGTCAGCCCCTTCTTGCCCATCCCCTGGCTCAGCTGTTCAGCGTTGCCGGAGCGCAGGGCCACCGTCAGCACGTTCTCGCCTTCCTGCCAGAGCTGCTCCACCGTGTGGGTGGTGAAGCGGCACACGCCGCACCAGCTGGCCCAGTAGTAGACCAGCAGCGCCCTGCCGCGGCTCTGTTCGGCCAGGTTGGTGATGGTGCCATCCTGCAGGGTGAGGGGGGCCTCCATGGCCCCCGCCGGCAGGCTGGGGCCGCGCCACAGATCCAGCAGGGTGGAGACGACCAGCGCCATCAGCATCAGCCAGAGCGCCTCCTTGCCCCAGCGTCGCCAGCGCGGTGCCTTTACAGCGACATCCTCAACCATGATTTAGCTCCGCCTGGCCAGCTCGGCCTTCACCAGCCGTTCCAGCTCGTCATAGGGGAGGGCGCCAGGCACCAGCTGGTTGCCGATAAGCGTCGCCGGGGTGCCCTGCACGCCCAGCAGAGTGCCGATGCGAAGTCGGTGTGGTCGCAGCTCCATCCATGGCCTCCTCATGCCCGTTTGGCCAGCTCGGCCTTCACCAGCCGTTCCAGCTCGTCATACGAGATGGCGCCAGGCACCAGCTGGTTGCCGATAAGCGTCGCCGGAGTGCCCTGCACGCCAAGAAGAGTGCCGATGCGCAGGCTGTTGCGCAGCTCCTCGGTGGCCTTGCCTTCCGGCTTGAGGGTCAGGTTATCGGTGGCCGCCAGCGCCTTGTTGATGTCCGCCTCGGTCAGCATCCCCTGCTTGCTCATCAGCTTGTCGTGCAGGGGGAGGAAGCGGGCCGGATCCTGCTGCCACAGGGTAAGGCTGTACTGGGCCGCCTTGGCGGAGCTCTGCCCCTTGAACGGCAGCAGCTTGATCACCAGCCCCAGATCGTCGGGATAGGCCTCAAGCAGCTTGGTCAGCTGGGGATCGAACTGCTTGCAGTAGGGGCAGTTGTAATCGGTGAACAGCACCAGGGTCAGTTTGGGGTTCCTGGCCCCCAGGCGCGGGCTGGTGGCGCTGTTGAACAGCACCTCCTGGTTGCTCTTGATGAAGTCGCCGAGCTGGGCCTCCTGGGCGGCGGCGTTCTGCTTCTCCCAGGACTCGGCGGCCTCGTCCAGGATCTTCGGGTTCTGCACCAGAGTCTCGCGAATGAGCTCCTTGATGCGGGCCTCCTGCTCCGGGGTGAAGGGGGCGGCGTGCAGCAGTGGGGCGCTCAGGCCGCCGGCAACCAGGGCGGTACACAGGGTCAGGGTACGCAGGTTCATGGCATTCTCCTTAGAAATGGGGGCCGGGCTGGATGAGACCGGCCTTGTTCAAGACGTTGAGCAGCTCGGCCTTGTCCAGCAGGGGGGAGAGACTCTCCCCTTCGGGCAGGCCGGGCCCGTAGATCTGGTTGAAGGGGACGGCGGCGGCGCCGCGCTGGCGCAGGAAGGCGGCGATGGCATCGCTCGGCCGGCTCCAGTCGCCGCGCAGGGCCACCACGTCCGGGGCGGACAGGGCCTCCTGCACCTCGCCCTGCAGCAGCACGTTGTATTTGTTGGCCTTGCAGGTGACGCACCAGTCGGCGGTGACGTCCACGAAGACCCGCTTGTGCTGGGCCAGTGCCTCGACGATGGCCTGCTCGGAGAGGGGCTGCCAGGCGACTCTGTCTATGCTGCCCGACCCCTGCACCGTGAGGGCGCCCCCCAGCAGCAGGGCGCCGCCGATGAGGGCCGAGAGGGAGAGGGCCAGGGTGAAGCCGCGCATGCCGTAACGCCAGATGATGCCAATCAGCAGCGCCAGCACCATGGCCACCATCAGCCAGCCGGTGGTCGTGCTGCCCAGATGGTTGCCGAGCAGGCTCGCCAGCCAGAGGCTGGAGCCCAGCATCATCAGCCCGAGCAGGATGCGCAGGTGCCCCATCCAGCGGCCCGGTTTGGGCAGCCAGAGGGCGAGGCGCGGCAGGGCCGCCACCAGCAGCCAGGGCAGGCTCATGCCAAGGCCGAGGGCCGTGAAGATGAGCCAGAGCTGGCCGAGGGGCGCCGCCAGTGCAAAGGCCACCGCGGTGCCGAGGAAGGGGGCCGAGCAGGGGGTCGCCAACAGGGTGGCGAAGCTCCCCTGCAGGAAGTGGCCACCGAGACCCTTGCCGCCGCTGGTGGCGAGACGGGTGCTGAGATTGCTGGGCAGGCGGATTTCGAACAGGCCCAGCAGGTTGGCGCAAAACAGCAGGGTCACCGCCACCATGAAGCCGATGAAGCCGGCGCTCTGGAACTGGATCCCCCAGCCGACGGCCCCTTGAGTCGCGCGCAGCAGGCTGCTCATGGCCGCCAGCACCCAGAAGGAGGCGAGGATGCCGGCGCTGGCGGCCAGGAACTGCCTGCGCACCCGGTGCTGTTCGCTCTCCTGCCGTTGCAGCACAGAGCCGAGTTTCAGGGCCAGCACCGGCAGCACGCAGGGCATCAGGTTGAGGATGAGGCCGCCAAGCAGCGCCGCCCCCAGCAGCCAGATGAGAGGCTGGCCTGGGACCGGCAGGGCGATGGGCCCGGCGATGGGGGCGCGGGTCTGCCAGGCCTGATCGCCGCTGGTGAGCAGCAGGCCGAGGGACTGACCGCGCAAGTCGGGCGCATCTCCCTGCCAGCCGTCGCTCACCGGCACCCGGGCGATCAGGGTGCTGCCGCTCACCTCGAGCGCGGGCTTGCCAAACTCGACCCCCTCCAGCGCATCGATGAAGAGGGTGGGCGACTGCCAGCCATCCGCCCGTTCGGCCCGCAGCTGCAGCTGGTTTTGCTGGTAGCCGAGCTCGACCCGGGTGTCGGCGGGCAGAGGCTGGGGCAGGGTGCTCATGGCCCGGGCCCAGCCGAAGTCAAAACCGGCCGGTGCCTGCCCATCCACCGCCAGGGTGAAGGGGTAGTCGGTCAGGATGCAGACATTGCTGCAGGTGGAGAGGCGCAAGGTGCCCTTGAGCGGCTGCCCGGCCGGGTAGTCGAGGCTCAGGGGGAAGCGCACCTGCTCCTGATAGCCCTGGGTGCTGAGCCCGCCCACCTCGAAAGGGCGCGGCGTGGGCCAGTGCCACTGGACGTTGCCGACCGGCTGATCCCACAGGATCTGGGGCGCTATGCCCCCTTCACCCGGACTGCGCCAGTAGGTTTTCCAGCCGGATTCGAGGGCCACCTCGAGCAGGATGCGGGTGTGGTCTGGGGCGCTGCGGTCGGCTTGCAGCCGGATCCTGGCGTGATCGTTCCGGGGGCTGGTGAGCCAGCCCGTATCGCTGGCCAATCCGCTGTATTGCCACAGCAGGCAGCCCAGTAGCAGGACCGCCTTGAAGAGAGTTGACATGTTTTTGGTCTCGCAAAAAATGAGTGACAGCTAACGAAACAACGCGGCTGAACTCATTCCCGCCAGACACAGAGGGTGAGGTGGAGTCGTCGTTCCGGGGGCGAGACGGCCCGTGGCGGCGGCAGTGGCGGCGTGTAGCGCCAGAGCGGCGCCAGCAGGGCGATGAGCAGCGCCACCGCGAAGAACAGCTGCTCGACGCAGAGCAGGCTGGCGGCACTCAGCCACTTGCCGTTGAGCTGGCAACCGTTGGGCTGGGGGCTGGAGGTGCTGGCCTTGTTGGCCTGGTCGTCGGCCGTCACGGAGGAGGGCAGGGCCTGGCAGCTGATGGCGTGATCGAGCAGGGCGAGTCGGGCCAGCGGCTGGGCCGCGCAATTGAGCACCAGCAGGCAGACCAGCAGCAGGAGTCGTGTCGCCCAGCGTTGTTGGTGAATCATGCTCGCCCCGTTCATCAAGATGGGCACATCCTAACGACCAACGGCGGGTGGGGCAAGCCGGAAGGCGAGGGGGACGTGCGAGGCTGGTCGGTTCTGTCTGGCGAACGCTTGTTCGCTAAAAGGGGGACCAGTATACTGCGCCGAGTCAAATTCCGAGGTGTTCGATGCTCAAACTTGCCCGTGTGCTGCTGCTGGCCCTGCTGCTCATCTTCTGGTTCGTCTTCGGCCTGTTGCTCTGCCTAGTGCGCCCGCGCCACCCCAACAACGTCTATGTCTTCGCCCGCATGTACCACGCGGTCTGCCCGCTGATCGGGCTCAAGGTACGGGTGATCATTCCGGAGGAGGTCAAGTCGGTGGGCCCGGCCGTCTACGTCTGCAACCACCAGAGCAACTACGACATCTTCACTGTGACCGGTGCCGTGCGCCCCGGCGTGGTGGCGGTGGGCAAGAAGAGCCTGCTGTGGCTGCCTTTCTTCGGCCTCATCTTCTGGCTCTCCGGCAACGTGCTGATCGACAGATCCAACCGCTCCCGCGCCATCGGCACCATAGGCCAGGTGGTGGATCGCATCAAGCATCGCGGCACCTCCATCTGGATGTTCCCGGAAGGGACCCGCTCTCAGGGTCGCGGCCTGCTGCCGTTCAAGGCCGGTGCCTTCCATACCGCAGTGCAGGCCGAGGTGCCCGTGGTGCCCATCGTCTGCTCCAGCTACTTCGGTCAGATCGATCTGAACCGCTGGGACAACGGCGAGGTGCTGCTGGAGATGCTGCCCCCCCTGTGCAGCAAGGAGCACGGCGCAGCCGGGATCCGCGAGTTGTCCGACACCTGCCGGGAGAAGATGGAAGCCAAGCTGGTGGAGCTGGATGGCAAGCTGGGCCATAGGCCGGCGGCTTGAACCCGGTTGCAGAGAGAGGGAGCCGCTGGCTCCCTTTTTTATTGGTGAAAATCACCATGTAGTTGGCTTTTTTCGCCATATCGCGTCCCTTCAATTCTCGTCATCAAGAGTCATCTATATGTAATAAAAGGAAAAAATATTCTGGCACGGCTCTTGTAATGTCATGGAAAGAGAGTGACATCCCATCAACAAGGAGCCAGACCATGAGCGTATTCAGCCGCCTGACCGACGTGATCAATGCCAACCTGCACAGCCTGCTCGACAAGAGCGAAGAGCCGGAGAAGATGCTGCGCCTGATGATCGAGGAGATGGAGCAGGTCCAGGTCGAGATGAGGACCCAGGCCGCCCGCGTCATCGCCGAACAGAAACAGCTGGAGCGCCATCAGCAGGCGCTGCGCCACCGGATCCAGGAGTGGGCAGCCAAGGCCGAACTCGCCATCCAGAAGGGCCGCGAAGATCTCGCCCGTGCCGCCCTCACCGAGAAGCTGGCGGAGATGAAGCAGTGCGAGCGGCTGGAAGAGGACAAGGCGCGGGTGGCCGAGGTGCTGGCCCAGCTCACCGCCGACAGCGAGCGGCTGGCGGCCAAGCTGACCGAGGCGCGGGAGAAGCAGAAGATGCTGACCCTGCGCGAGCAGACCGCCCATAGCCGCATTCGTGCCCGTGCCCAGGTGGACAACCAGCGCATGCACGAGCTGGTGGCCCGCTTCGACGGCTTCCAGAACCGGGTGGATCAGCTGGAAGCCCAACTGGAGGCGGCGACCCTGGGGCAGAATCCCTCCCTCGAGGCCCAGTTCCGCGAGCTGGAGCTGAACGACGAGATCGAGCGCGAGCTGGCCCGTCTAAAAGGCCACAAGGCGGAGGCCTAATCATGACACCCTGGCCCAAGGATCTCGCCCATCGCAAGCTGACCGGAGTCTGCGCCGGCCTCGCCAACGGGCTGGGGGTGTCCAGGGTGACGGTGCGGGTGGCGGCCCTGCTGGCGCTGATCCTGATGCCGCCCCTGGCGCTGGCCGCCTATCTGCTGGCGGTGCTGATCATGCCGCCCCGCCGTGAATTGAAGCGCTGGCTGGATTGACCCGAGTCACTCAGCGGCATTAACCCAGTGAGGAGCACAACATGCTGGAATTTATCGTCTTGATCCTGGTGCTGATCGGCATGGCGCTGACCGGATTCACCGTGTTGGCCATGCTGCTGGTGAGCGGGGTCTTCGTGCTGTTTGGCGCCCTGGCCGGCATGTTTGCCCTCATCATCAAGCTGGCGCCCTGGTTGCTGCTGGTGCTGGTGGTGTGCTGGCTGCTTGGCAACAGGCGCAGGCAGTCGAACACCTACCGTTAAGCCTCCCTGAACTCGCATCCTTCCTTGGCCACTGCTTGCAGTGGCCCTTTTTATGGGCGCGACACGGGTTCGGTGTGCGGGGTGGCAAGCCAGGAAAGGCTCCAGTCGTGCCACAGCGCCGGCTCTTGCACCAGGCGCTCCTTGAACGCCTTGCTCTGCTGCTTGAGGCGGTACTCGAGGCGCAGCGCCTCGCGTTTGCCGGGAACCTCCTGCTGCCACGCCAGCGTCAGGGGCCCCTTGCCGCGCAGGGCTCTGGCCCCCTTGCCGCTCTGGTGCTGACGCAGGCGCCGCTCGGGATCCGTGCTGATCCCCGCATAGAGTGCCCCGGCGCCGGTGCGCACCAGATAGACAAACCAGGGGGAGGGCGTGTCGGTGGCGAGGGTCACGAGGTGCGCCACCTTGCCCGCCGACCCCCGAGCCGGTGCAGGGGCAGTAGGCTCACCAGCAGGCCAGCCCAGACGAAGGCAAAGCCCACGGATTTCACCGGATCCGGGATCTCGCCAAACCAGAAGAGGGCGAGCAGGAAGGCGAGGCTCGGCTCTATGTATTGCAACAGGCCCACGGTGCTCATGGGGGTGCGCGTCACCGCGTAGCAGAACAGCCCCACCGGCAGCAGGGTGGCGGGCGCACTGCCCATCAGCAGCAGCTTGTCGGCCCAGTCTCCTGCCATAAACTGGCTGGTGCCCTGCAAGGTCAGCCAGCCGAGGACGAGCAGGGCGACGGGCAACTGCACCAGGGACTCCAGATAGAGGCTGGTGCCGGCGTCCAGTCTCACCTTCTTCTTGATGAGGCCGTAGAGGGCAAAGTTGGCCCCCATCACGAGGGAGAACCAGGGCAGCTCGCCGTAGGAGAAGAGCATGTAGGCGAGCCCCGCCAGGGCGAGCGCCACCGCCAGGTGTTTCTGCGGGGTGAGCCTCTCTTTCAGGAAGAGTACCGCAAAGGCGATGTTGAACAGCGGGGTCATGAAGAAGGCGAGGCTGGTGGCCAGCACCTGGCCCGTGGTCAGGCACCAGGTGAACATGCACCAGCTGATGGACATCACGGGGCCCGCCAGCAGCACGAGACCGAGCTGACGGGGATCGCCGCGCAGGGCCGCCCAGGGCACCCGATGGCCGAGCAGCAGCAACAGCCCCCCCAGCAGCACCACGGACCAGAGCACCCGGTGGGAGAGCAGTTCCCACATGTTGATCTCGGGCATGAACTGGTAATAGAGGGGCAGCATGCCCCACAGCACGAATGAGAGGGCCGCGCTGCCGGTGCCCATCCAGTTCTTCATCTCTCTCCGTTTATTAAACTAAACAATGGCGGCTGCATGATAAGTATCCGCCGCCACTTTCACAAGCGGGAGCGGGGAGAAAACTCTGGTACTATCGGGTCCATGAACCGACTCGATATCCTGTTTGAACAGATCCGGGCCTGCCGCCTGTGCGAGGCCCACCTGCCGCTCGGCCCAAGGCCGGTGATCCGCGGCAACGAGCGCGCCCGTCTGCTGATCATCGGCCAGGCGCCTGGCACCCGGGTACATGCCAGCGGCATCCCCTGGGACGATCCCTCCGGCGATCGCCTGCGTCAGTGGCTCGGGGTGGACAAGGCCACCTTTTACGATGAATCCCGTATCGCCATCATGCCGATGGGGCTCTGTTACCCCGGCAAGGGCAAGTCAGGAGATCTGCCGCCGCGCCCCGAATGTGCGCCCACCTGGCACGACAAGGTGCTGATGCTGCTGCCCAACATCGAGCTGACCCTGCTGATAGGCCAATATGCGCAAGCCTACTACCTGCGGGATGCGGCGAAAGGGTCGCTGACCGAGACGGTACGCAGCTGGACGGACTACGGCCCGGCCTGGTTGCCGCTGCCGCACCCGTCACCGCGCAACACCTTCTGGCTCAAGAAGAACCCCTGGTTCGAGCAGGATGTGATCCCCCATCTGCAACAAAGGGTCGCCCCCCTGCTTGACCCTGCCGGCTAGAGTGCCGGCTCGGCCTGCGGCTTGGGCTTGCTGCGGGCCATGGCGATGAGCGGCAGTATGATGCACAGGCACCCCAGCAGCAGCGGCAGGCCCGGCTGCTCGTCGAACAGCCACACCCCGATGGCGACCGCCATCAAGAGGCCGGTGTACTCCGCCGAGGCGATTTTGCTCGCCTCCGCCTTGCGGTAGGCCACCACACACAACCCCGCATAGACCATGATCAGCGCCGAAGAGCCGAAGGCGGGCCACCACATCTGCCACTGCCAGTCGCCCCCTTCCCACCAGGCCAGCGCCATGATGAAGGGCATGCTCAACACGTTGGTAAAGAACAGGGTCTGGGCGATGGGCTGCTGGAGCGGGATCCGCTTGATCAGCAGATTGTTGAGTGCCATGGAGAGCGCCACCCCGAGCGCTGCCAGCGCCGCCCAGTTCACCTCGGTGGGGCGCAGCACGATCAGCACCCCGACAAAGCCGATGAAGGCGGTCAGCACCTTCTGGCGCGAGATTGCTTCCCCCGCCAGCCACACCGCCAGCGGCACCATCATCAGCGGCGCCGCATAGAAGAGGGCGTTGGCGGTGGCCAGCGGCAGCCGGGTGAGGGCGATCACCATCAGGCAGACGCCGACGGCCCAGATATGGGCTCGCAGCAGGTGCCACTTGAGCGCCACCGGCGGGTTGCGACGCCATGACCAGAGCAGCCAGGGGGCCAGCAGGATGGCGGCGGAGAGCTGGCGGAAGAAGACGAACTGGAACACCGGCTGGTCCGGCTCCAGCACCTTGACCAGGGCGTCGGAAAAGACCGCCACCATATTGCCCAGCACCAGATAAAGGATGCCGATCCCCACTGCATTCATACCACCTCCCATGTTTGATGAGGGAAGGGTAGCCCGCGTGCCGTTATCCAGTAAAATGATAAAAAGTCACCATGCATGAGAATTTTGGATAATGAAGCTGCCCCCCCTGCGTGCCGTTCAATACTTCGAAGTGGTTGCCCGTCTGCTGAGCTTTTCCCGCGCGGCCCTGGAGCTCAACGTCAGCCAGAGCGCGGTGAGCCACCAGATCCGCCTGCTGGAGGATTTCCTCGGGGAGCGGCTGCTACTGCGTCAGGGGCGACTGCTCTCCCTGACGCCCCAGGGGGAGACCTATTTCGAGGGGATCTCCGCCGGGCTGGTCCAGATAGCCCAGAGCAGCGAGCAGTTGCGCGGCGGCGGCGAGATGCGGGTACGGCTAGCTGTCTACAGCTCCTTTGCGGTGAAGTGGCTGATCCCCCGCCTGGCCGGGCTGCGCCAGCTCCATCCCGAGCTGGATCTCAGTCTGGAGATGGTGGCGGAAGACCCCGAGCTCTCCGACAGGGTGGCGGACGGCTTCATCACCGTCTCCCCCGAGGGGCCCGGGTACCTGCACGATCTGCTCTATCGGGAGCGGCTGATGCCCGTCTGCAGCCGGCGCCTGTGGCAGCAGGTGGAGGGGGAGTGGCCCGCGACCCTGTGGCAGTTGCCGCTGCTCTCCATCCAGGCGATCTACAAGGAGAAGGGAGAGGACTGGCGGCGCTGGGCCGAGGTGGGGGGCCTGACCATTCCCCCCGAGGCGAGGGTGCACCATTTCAGCCATATCCTGCTGGCGCTGGAGGCGGCGAACTGGGACCAGGGGATGGCGCTCATCAACGACTACATGCTGCAGCCGGAGGACCCTCGCCTGGTGCGGCTGCCGTTGCACGCCCTCGAGACCGGCGACAACTTCTATTTCGTCTGCAAGCGCTCGCGCGCCCATGAACCCGCCATCAGCCGGCTGCGCCAGTGGCTGTGGCAGGAGTCGCAGGCGAGCCTGAGGCCCGGGGAAAACGAGCCCCTCAGGCGCGTCTGAACCGACTTGGTACGAAGAGGCTGGCGGCGCAGACCACGACGGACTGGCCTGGATTGCGGGGGCTGATGGCGCTGGCGAGACCAGCGCCATCGATCTTCACGTTCGCTTGAACTGGCTCAGTACAAACAAGGTGGTGGCGCAAACCACCACAGATGGACCCGCCGGGGTGTCCTGATACCAGGAGAGGGTCAGCCCGCCGAGTACGGCGAGGCAGCCGATGAGGGCCGCAAAACCGGCCATCTGCTCCGGGGTCTGGCTGAAGCGGCGGGCGGTGGCGGCGGGGATGATCAGCAGGGAGGTGATGATCAGCGCGCCGACGAACTTCATCGCCACGGCGATCACCACTCCGATCAGCAGCATCAGCACGCAGCGCAGAACATCGACCCGCACTCCCTCTACCCGCGCCAGCTCTTCCGAGATGGTCATGGAGAGCAGCGGGTCCCAGAGCCGCCACAGGGTGAGCAGCACCAGGGCACCGCCGCCGTAGATCCAGAGCAGGTCCATGGGTTGTACCGAGAGCAGGTCGCCGAACAGGTAGGCCATCAGATCCACCCGCACATTGTCCATGAAGCTCAGGGTGACCAGGCCGAGCGACAGGGCGCTGTGGGCCAGGATGCCTAGCAGGGTGTCGGTGGCCACCTGCTGGTTGCGGCTCATGATCACCAACAGCATGGCTATGGCGAGACAGCAGACCACCACCGCCAGGGTGAGATCGACCTGCAGCAGGATGCCGAGCGCTATGCCGAACAGGCAGGCGTGGGAGAGGGTGTCGCCAAAATAGGCCATCTTGCGCCACACCACGAAGCTGCCGAGAGGGCCGGCCAGCAGGGCGATACCGAGGCCGGCCGCGAGGGCGTATAACAGAAAGCTGTCCACTGGAATGTCCTATTGCTTGCGGGAAGGCAGGCGGATGACGGGGGCCTGCGGTTCATGATGATGGTGTTCGCCATCGCAGTGGTGATGGTGGGTATAGACCGCCAGCACCTCCTGCTCCGGCCGCCCGAACAGGCGGGCAAATTCCGGGTGGCGTGCCACGCTCTCCGGCTCGCCATGACAGCAGACGTGGCGATTGAGGCAGATCACCTCGTGGGTGCTGGCCATCACCAGGTGCAGGTCGTGGGAGACCATGAGCACGGCGCAGTGGAATTCGGCGGCGAGCTGGCCGATGAGGGCGTAGAGCTCGATCTGCCCCGTGATGTCTACTCCCTGGACAGGTTCGTCCAGCACCAGCAGCTCGGGCTTGACCAGCAAGGCGCGGGCCAGCAGCACCCGCTGCATCTCGCCGCCGGAGAGCTTCTGCATCCGGTTGTCCAGCAGATCCTGGGCGCCGACCCGGCTGAGGGCCTCCTCGATGGAGAGGCGGCCGTTCTTGCCGAGCTGCAGGAAGCGGCGCACCGTCAGCGGCAGCGTGGGGTCCAGGTAGAGGCGCTGCGGCACATAGCCGACCCGCAAATCGCGGCGGCGAATGATTTCGCCCGAGTCCGGATTGAGCAAGCCCAGCACCAGCTTGCTCAGGGTGCTCTTTCCCGCTCCGTTGGGGCCGACCAGGGTGGTGATTTTGCCTTTGTTCAGGGTAAAGGAGACCTTGTCGAGCACGAGTCGTCCGTCAAATGAGAGACAGACCTCTTTCAGCTCCACCAGTTGGGTCATGACAGCTCCGGGGTTTACAGCCAGTGAGAGTTATAATATAACAGCGACGTTGGTTTGTTATATTATCACACACACACTCCCTGACGAGACCTCTATGCGAATTCTTGCCCTGATCACTGCCTTGCTGGCGGTGAGTCTGCCTGTCCGTGCCCTCGAGGTGCTGACCACCATCAAATCCCTTGGCTTCATCGCGGCGGCCATCACGGAGGGAGTGAGCGAACCCAAGGTATTGCTGCCGACGGGGGCTTCCCCCCACGACTATTCCCTGCGCCCCTCCGATATGCGCAGCATCAACGAGGCCGATCTGGTTGTCTGGGTAGGCCCCGAGCTGGAAAGCTTCATGGCAAAGCCGCTTGCAAAGCATCCCCATGCACTGACCCTGACTCTGGTGCCGGGCATGCCCTTGTTCAACTACGAAACCCAGGCGAGCCACGACGACCACGATCATGAACACGAGGCCCACGAGCACGGTGATCAGGATGATGGTCATGAAGGGCACCATCACGAAGGTGTGGATCCCCATCTCTGGCTGGGCCCGGCCCAGGCCAAGGCGATCGCCACCGCGATCGCGACCGAGCTTGGCAAGCAGGATCCGGCCAACCAGGCGCGTTATGCCGCCAACCTTGCTGCTTTCAAGGGCAAGGTCGATGCCCGGGACAAGGTGATCGCCGAGCAGATGAAGGCGGTGAACGAGAAGGGCTACTTCGTGTTCCACGAGGCTTATGGCTACTGGGAGCGTCACTACGGCATGAGTTCCAGGGGACACTTCACCGTGAGTCCTGAGCGTCGTCCCGGCGCCAAGACCCTGGTGGAGATCCGCAAGGCGCTGGAAGAGAAGCAGGCGAGCTGCATCTATGCCGAGCCGCAATTCTCGCCAGCGGTGATCGAGTCGGTTGCCCGCAACACCGGGGCCAGGGTGCTGCTGCTGGATGAGGTCGGCGAGCAGGTGCCGCTCGGCCCGGATGCCTATCTGCAATTCATGCAGCAACTGGCCGAGGCCTTTGCCCAGTGCCGTTGAGCCCTTCCCGGCTTTTCCGATGGGGCTGGCAGCGCCAACTATACTGACCTCCAGCATCTGATATGGAGTGTCTGCCATGAAATGGTTGTTCGCCCCCATCTGCATGCTGGCCCTATCCGGGGTCGGCGTGCAGGCGTCCCGCCTCTCTGAACACATCGCCAGCCCCGATCTGAGGGCAAAAATGCAGGCTGTCTACGGTGCCAGGGCGATCCAGCGCGCCGAGGCCTTTTCCCGCCTGCTCACCCCGAGGGCCGGCACGACGGATCAGCAGAAGCTGGAGCTGGTCAACAACTACTTCAACAATCTGACTTACAGCGAGGATCCCAGACTCTGGGGTGACGAGGATTACTGGGCCAATCCCCTGGAATTCATCGGGGCCCGGGGTGGGGATTGCGAGGATTACAGCATCTCCAAGTACTACACCCTGATGGAGCTCGGCGTCGACGAGAAGAAACTGCGGCTGGCCTATGTGAAGGCGATCCGCTACAACCAGTTTCACATGGTGACGCTCTATTTCCCGAGCACCAAGTCAGATCCCCTGGTGCTCGACAACATCAATGGCCGCATCCTGCCGGGCAGCCAGCGCAATGATCTGCAACCCGTTTACAGTTTCGATGCCAAGAGCATCTGGGTCATGAAGTCGCGTCGCGAGGGAACCCTGGCGGGGAGCGCCGATCGCCTGACCCAGTGGACCTCGATGCAGAGCCGGTTCTCCAGCGAGCACCTGCGCGCCCCCCGCCGCCAGCTATAGCTTGCCCGCGCTTTTCAATTCTTCGAAGTATCTTGCCGCCCCCGGGTGCTGCGGGACGCTCAGCACCGGGCCCGTCTTGTTGCGTGCCTTGTGGAACAGGTTGGCATAGCCATAGGTCTGTTCGTTGAAACCGGTCTGCTGGCTCAGCATCGCTTTGGTCAGACGATAGACGTCTTCGTCTGGTGTAGCGGCATTGGTCACCAGAGTGGCGGCAATGGCGAAGGTCGGTGTCGCCTTGAGGTTGCCGGGATAGATGCGAGCGGGTACCTGGCTGCGCTGATAATACTTGACCCCCTTGAGCAGTCGCTCCCGCGTCTCCCCCTCGATCGGCAGGAAGCGGATGGCGCAGCGCTTCGCCGTGGCCAGCACGATCCGGCTGGGATGGCCCATCACCAGGCCATAGGCATCGATCTGCTTGCTGCACAGCGCCTCGGAGAGATTGGCCACGCTCTTCAGGTCGAGGTCCTGCTCTCTGGTGCCCAGTGCGTGGAACAGGGCCAATGCCGTCTGGCGGGTGCCCGAGTGTTTCAGCCCCATGTCGATGGGGGCCAGCTTGAGTTGCGCCAGGGTGGTGATGTCGCCATCGGCTCGCACCACTATGGTGAAAGGTTCCGCATGGGTGGCGAAGAGGGTTCTCAGCTCGGGTTGGGGTTGCTTGGCGAACGGCTCGATCCCCTGGCTGGCCTGATAGAGCCAGTCGGACTGGACGAGGGCATAAGGGGTCTCCCCTGCCTGCAGTATGCGCAGATTCTCGATGGAACCTAAACTGGCTTGCGGCTTGCATGACAACGTGGGGTCACTCTTGTTGGCCAGCCGGCAGAACTCCTTGATGACCTGGTAATAGATGCCCTGCTCACCGCCCGTGCTGATGGCCAGGGAGGCGGCGTGTGGAGCGGGTTGCCACAACAGGGCAAGCAACAACAGCGGGGTTCTCATGATGCCTCCTGAGTGGCGTAGCCATCGATGCCCCAGTTGCGCAGGGTGTCTACGTCGCTCACCTCGCTGGCTTCGGCCAGCAGGGTGTAGCCGGAAGCATGGAGGCACTGGGAAAGCAGATTCCAATAGAGGGGAGCCTGGGTCAGCTGGCAGCTGATGAAGACAGGCCTGATGGGATCGAGCCTGGCCAGGTTGTCGTTGTTCATCGGGACATTGCTGAACGCCATCTCGATCCCCTGGGTCTGAAGCGCCGTCAGCCGCTCTTCGGCGAGGGGGGGCAGGCTGGCCAGATCCCAGCGCCAGTCCAGGGTCTTGCCTCCGGCATTGGCCAGAGAGGGGGCGAACTGTGCCCAGTCGGGATGGTTCAGCAGGCTGAGGGGCAGCTGAAGCCCTTCCGCTTTCTCGACAAAAAAGTCGTTGAACAGGGCCCTGATCTCATCGGGCGAACTGTCCGTGGTGGGGGGGTGCTTGGGCAAGAGCCGGCTGTAGAGTCTGATGTTGCCCTGAGTGGAGACGAAATGCTGCAGGTACATGTCACCTGCAGTATCGGTCAATCCCGTCAGCTTCTGGTGAGCCAGGGGGACGTCGAGCTTGCCGAGCTGGGTGATTTTGAGCCGTTGCTGCAGCAGATCCCGCTTGCGTTCGGACACCAGTTGATTGATGGAGGTGGCGACCTCCTGCAACTCGCGAAGCCAGGGGAGAGGCAGGTTGCCGCTGAACTGACGTTTGCGGATCTGGGTCAGTTGCTGGCTGATCTGTTCAAGCGGACGCAGCAGGCGACGGCATACCCAGGTGATGACCAGAGTAAAGACCAGCAAGCCGGCGAGCAGGGCAAGCCCGGTACGGCTGATGGCGTTCCACAGGTGCTGGTAGGCATACCCCTCGTGCCCTTCCAGCGTGAGAGTCCCAAGGATGCGCCAGCCATCGGTCAACTCCTGCTCAATCTTGACCGGGGGCATGTCGATAACCGAGGGAAGCCAGGTGGGGACGTTTTGTTGTGCGGTGTGGAAGACCTTCTGGAACAGCAGTTGACCGTCCGGATCCAGCAAGACCACCGAGCTGACGAAGCCGCCGTCGAACATGGCATTGACGATGGTTTCCGCGAGAACCTTGTCATCATTGAGCAGGGTGCCCTGGAGTACCAGACCCAGGGCAGTGATTGCGGTCTCAAGATTGGCCGACATCTGGTCGAGAATGGATTGTCGTACCGTGGTGATCTCCAGCATGAGCAGCAGGACGGCACCGATGGCGAACAGGATCAGGATGATCACATTTAACAATTTTGCCAATGACATACCCACTCCATGGTGATGTTTTTGCAACATTTGCGGATCCGGAGCGCCAAACAACCGGACTAGGTTCTTAAAAATAGAAAAAAATGGCTAAAAACGACGATCATTTCTGCCCATGCTGGAAGGTTATGCATAAAATGTGAGTTTCGTGCATATAGCTATGAACTTTTTGTAAGTATTTAGGTCTAAAAGCCAGATATTCGGTTTTCATAATAAAAAATCATAAAAACAGACCCACAAACACCACCCTTAGATCTAATAACAGGATAGCGGATGAAACGTCTCCGTCCCTTGGTAGCACAGGCTGCCAATTGGGAACCCCCGGTTCCCCGCAAACACTTTTACGCCATGCTATTGCTCACGGCCATGACGCTGTCAGCGGTAGCCGTATTGCCAGCCCCGGGTGACATCCTGGAGCGGCCACTGCGTCTGGAGTTGCCGATCGCCACCACGGGCACCGCAACCAACGAAGACAATACCGACTTCAACGACATCCCGGATCACGAGCTGGTGGAGGCCGCAGCTCCGGAGGACGACATTCCGGCCGATCCCACGCCCCAATGGCAGGACTACCGGGTACGCAACGGCGAAAACCTGACCACCATCTTCAACACCCTGGGCCTGTCCACCACCACCCTCTACAAGGTGCTGGATGCGGACACCAAGAACCATCTGGCCCGCCTCAAGCCCGGCCAGACCATAGAGCTGCTGATCGATCAGGACAACATACTGCAGCAACTGAAGATCCGTCTGAACATCAAGCAGACCCTGGTACTGGAGCGCACCGATGACACCTACAGTGCCAACATGCTCAACGAAGAGGTGGAGTGGCAGAAGAAGAGTTATGAAGGCGTCATCAACGGCAGCTTCTACGTTAGTGCCCGCAACGCAGGGATCCCGGCGAATCACATCCAGAAGATCGCCAACCTGTTCCAGTGGCGCATGAACTTTGCCAAGGATTTGAAAAAGGGCGACAAGTTCAAGGTGCTGGTGAGACAGGAGACGGTCGAGGGCAAGAGCACGGGCAACACCCAGTTGCTGGGGGTCGAAGTGCTCAGCCAGGGCAAGGCGGTGTCCGCCTGGTTGTCCGAGGATGGCAACTATTATGACGGTCAGGCGAACAGCCTGGAGCGCGGTTTCCGTCGTTACCCGACCCACAGCCGCTATCGCGTCAGCTCCAACTTTAACCCGGCACGACGCCACCCCATCACGGGTCAGGTGCGCCCTCATGAGGGGACCGACTTTGCCCTGCCGGTCGGGACGGCCGTCATGGCGACCGGGGACGGTGTCGTGCTCAAGGCCACCCGCCACCCGCTGGCCGGTACCTATGTGGTCATCAAGCATGGCCGTACCCTGACGACCCGTTACCTGCACCTGAGCAAGCTGCTGGTGAAACCGGGTCAGAGGGTGAAGATGGGGGACAAGATCGCGCTCTCCGGCAACACGGGCCGCTCCACCGGTGCCCACCTGCACTACGAGGTGCGGATCAACAACCGTCCGGTGGATGCCATGAAGGTCAAGCTGCCGATGGCGGAACCCCTCTCCGGCAAGGAGAAGCGCCAGTTCCTCGCTAAGGTGAAAAGCTACCGCAAGGAGATGGAGGCGGGTTGATCCTCCTCCCTCGCGCAAACGAAGGCCCCGCCAACTGGCGGGGCCTTTTCGTTGGGCGGCTAGTAGCCCTTGTCGAAGTCAATCCGGCCGTCGAGTTGCTGGCCGTCGATGAAGCGGATGTAGTTGCGGATGAAGATCTGGGCCACATCTTCGGGGAAGCTGTAGGCGCTGTTGTGGGGGGTGATGATGAGGTTGGGCTGGTGCCAGAGCGGGCTGTCGGCGGGCAGGGGTTCCTGCTCGAACACATCCAGCACCGCCGTGCCGAGCTGGCCGCCGCGCAGGGCTGCCAGCAGATCTCCCTCGTGGACCGCGCTGCCCCGGCCGACGTTGAAGAAGGTGGCGCCCGGTTTGCAGTGGTTGAAGCGATCGGCGGTGAACAGGTGGCGGGTCTCACGGGTCGACGGCAGCACGCTGACGATGACGTCGGCCTGGGCCAGCATCTTGTTCAGCGCGGGCAGCTGATATACCTGATCGAACCCGGCGCACTCATGGCCGCTGTGGCTGATGCCGAGCACCCTCATGCCGAAGTGTTTGCCGGTGTGAGCGATGTGCTGGCCTATGCTGCCGGTGCCGAGCAGCAGCAGGGTCTTGCCTCTCAGCCCCTGATAGGGGTGGCTTTGCCACAGCTTCTGCTGTTGCTGATCACGATAGAGCGGCAGCTGGCGGGTAAGACTGAGCAGGTGGCCGAACACGTATTCACTCATCAGCGGGCCGAAGATGCCGCGGACATTGGTGAGCAGGTAGTCACGGCGACAGCTCGCATCCAGCAGCACGTCGACCCCGGCATAGGTGGACTGGAGCCAGCTCAGCCGGCCGGCCTTGGCCAGCAGGGGTTTGGCCCGTGCCGGCTCGGCCATTAGGATATGGGCATCGCCGATCAGTTTCTCGGCCTCGCCCTGGTTGTCGGCCCGAAGGATGCGCAGATGGGGTAGATTGGCCGCCTTGAGCAGACGCTCGTAGTGGTGGTTGTCCTGGCTGAGCAGAAGCAGGGTACGTTGGCTCATACTCTTGTTCCTTATCATGTTTATGGCAGGGCGATGAGGGTGCTGTTTCCATCTTACCCCAGTTGATCGGGCAAGAAAGTCGAGCAGGGCGCTTTTTCATTTTCGCCGCGCCCCTCGTGGGCTACAATCTGCCCCACATTTTGCAAAGGATCCGACTCCAGTGTTTGGTGACAAGTTTTATAAGCGACTGGCCGAGCTGCAACCCTGGCAGCAGACGGTCTACACCCTGGCGCTGGCAGAGCGCATGTACCCCAACTATGTGCTGTTTACCCAGGCGACCGGCTTCGGGGATGCAAAGGCGTTTCGCCACGCCCTGGATCAGATGTGGAACTACCTGACCGTCAAGGGATCCCGCGTCAATCTGGGGGCCATCCTGGAGGCATTCGAGGTCTATATTCCCGAGCCCAGCAAGTTTGAATCCTATGGTGCCTATCCGGCGCTGGATGCCTGCGTGGCGCTGGGTTGTGCCTACAACTCGGTGATCTGCCGGGTGGGTGAGGAGGCGAACGACGCCAGCCATGCCTCGGTGGGGACGGTGGCGGGGTTCATCGACATGCTGGAAGGGCGCGAGCTGACCGACGAGGAGCTCTACGAGCACGAGCACATGGAAGCCGAGCTGGAGTTCCAGGTTGAGCTGCTCAAGCGGGTGGCTCACGAGCGCGACAGCGATCGCATCCTGGCCATCCGCAAATTTGCGGCTCAGGACGGTGTCTCCAACATCGGCATCAGTCTGGAAGAGTGAGTCTTTTCTTCAGGCCCTCATAAAAAGCTCCCGTCAGGGAGCTTTTTTTATGGCTGGCGTTCAGGCCCGCTCTTCGGTCAGGGGGCGGACGCTCAGCACCGGGGCCGCGTCGATGCCGTCGGCATTCATCATGGCCGAGATGCGCTGCAGGGAGGAGAGCAGCAGACCCTGCTCCCAGTTTTCCAGGGCCTGGAAGCGCTGGATGAAGCTCTCCTGCAGCGGAGTGGGGGCCTGGGCGAGCAGGGCGCGCCCTGCGTCAGTCAGGGTCGCATGGACCTTGCGCTTGTCGGTATCGCTGCGGATGCGCTGCACCAGCTGACGGCTCTCGAGCCGGTCCATGATGGTGGTCGCGGTGGCCTGACTCATGTTGGTGTGATCCGCCAGTTGGCGCATGGAGATCTGGCCCAGCTCGTCGATCCCCTTGAGCAGCAGGAGCTGGGGCGACGTCAGTCCGGCCTCCTTGATCAGGCGTTTGGAGTGCATGTCGATGGCACGGATGATCTGGCGCAGTGCGATCAGCACTTCATCATGTTTTTCCATGGGAGTCCGGGTCATTGCAGGGCTGTGGAGAGGCGCAAAATTCTCCACCTAATTCACCATCGGGTCAATATGGTTTTTGGTGTAATCATTTCTACTCTAAACAATCTTGTGTTAAGTTATTGAACCATTTCCCCATGAAAACCCGATATTTAAGGAGTGACATCATGCATGACGACCTGGATATCAAGTCCCTGGTTGCCGACCTGCGCGTGGTCAGAGTTCGTTATGAACTGCCGGATACTGCGGCTTTCGTACGTTATCAGCCCGCCTATGACGAGGACCCCAACAACCTCAAGGTGCATCACTATGATGGCGAGTTGCCCCTCTCCTGCAGCAATACAGGTTCTTTCAGCCTAAAGGAGTTGGTCAATGAACTGCGCTATGCCTATGTGCTGGTGCACCTCTTCCCCGACGAGAGCGCCATGAACTTCTACCTGGCGGGTCTGGACAACGGCCTGGCCCAGCTCGAGTTCATCGGCGGCTCTTACGATTTCAACCGCCTCTGGATCACCAGCGGTGTCTCCAGCCTGGGGGTCCCCATGGCCATCTTCCTCGGCAAGCGCCACGCGGTGAACGGTCAGCCGTCCGTCAGCCTGGTGGATCACCGTGAGCAGGTCGCCGGTCGACTGGTCTATCGCGCCATCGGCGGTGCGGGTGATCACGTGGGCGAAGACTTCTTCAACAACGACTAAGGAGGGTTGATGAGAGCAACCAAAGGGCTATTGAAAGGCCTCAATCCCACCATGGCCATGACGGCCCTGACCGTCGTGACCCTGTTCCTGCTGTTTGGTGTATTTGATCCCGACACCGCGGGCACCTGGTTCACTGGCGCCAAGGACACCATCATTGCAGGCTTCAAGTGGTACTACATCCTGGTGGTCGCCCTGTTCCTGTTCTTCGCCGTCTATCTGATGTTCAGCCGCTTTGGCAGCATCCGGCTGGGCGACGACGACCAGGTACCGGAGTTCGGCTACTTCGCCTGGTTCTCCATGCTTTTCAGCGCCGGCATGGGGATCGGCCTGGTGTTCTGGAGCATCGCCGAACCCATGTACCACCTGCAGGGCAATCCCTTCGTCACCGAAGGCATGACCCCGGAGGCGGCGCAGATCGCCATGCGTCTCACCTTCTTCCACTGGGGCCTGCACCCCTGGGCCATCTACGTGATCGTCGGCCTGTCGCTGGCCTTCTTCAGCTACCGGCGCAAGCTGCCGCTGGCCATTCGCTCTGTGCTCTACCCCATCCTCGGCGATCGCATCTACGGCTTCTGGGGCCACGCCGCCGACGTGCTGGCGGTGTTCGGCACCGTGTTCGGGGTGGCGACCTCCCTCGGCCTCGGGGTCTCCCAGATGAACACGGGTCTCAACCAGATGTTCGGCATGGCGGTCTCGCAGGCGAACCAGTTGTGGCTCATCGGGGGCATCAGCCTGATCGCGACCCTGTCGGCCATCTCCGGTGTCGGGCGCGGGGTGAAGATCCTCTCCGAGCTCAACATCTGGCTCAGCGTCTTCGTCCTGGCCCTGTTCCTGGCGCTGGGCCCGACCACCTATATCCTCAATGCCTATGTGCAGAACATCGGTGACTACCTGCAGAACATCGTCCGCCTGAGCTTCTGGACCAACACAGAGGCGAACGGCACCTCGGCCTGGCAATCGAGCTGGACCGCCTTCTACTGGGGCTGGTGGATAGCCTGGGCTCCCTTCGTCGGCATGTTCATCGCCCGCATCTCCAAGGGACGCACCATCCGCGAGTTCGTGCTCGGCGTGCTGCTGGTGCCCTCCCTGCTCGGCATGCTCTGGCTCACCGTCTTCGGCGGGACCGCCATGCACCTCGAGTTGTTCGGCTCGGGCGGCGTGGTAGAAGCGGTCAACCAGGACGTCACCCTGGCGCTCTACAAGACGGTGGAGCTGCTGCATTGGGAGACCTTCGGCTGGATTGCCAAGGGGGTGCTGACCCTGCTCATCTGCACCTACTTCATCACCTCCAGCGACTCGGGCACGCTGGTGATTACGACGCTGCTCTCCATCGGCGATCAGGATCCTCCCGTGCTGCACCGCGCCATCTGGGGGCTGGGCCAGGGGCTGGTGGCGGCCATCCTGCTGGTCTCCGGCGGCCTGGCCGCCCTGCAGGCCGCCAGCATCATAGCCGCGTTGCCCTTCTCGGTGATCATGCTGGCCATGTGCTACTCCCTGATGCTGGGTCTCAAGCAGGAGAGCCGGCGCCAGTTCGAGTACCGGCAGAACCTCAAGCGCCACGACGGTTCAACCCACATGAGCCTGCTGGAACGCATCGGGCCGGCCTGACGGGTCACGCGCGCCATGTGCAACGAAAAGGGGAACCTCGCGGTTCCCCTTTTTGCATGTCTGAGCGACGGTCGGTGCTTACAGCATCTGCTTCAGGCGATAGAGCAGGTCGAGCGCCTGACGTGGGCTGAGCTCGTCCGGGCGCACCGCTTCCAGCTCATCGACTACCGGATGGCTCTGGGGCGCCATGGCCACCGGGGCCGGGCGAGATTCGCCGGCGGGGGCCGGGGTGGCGCTTTCCAGCTCCGCCAGCTTGTGGCGGGCCTGCTGGATCACCGATTTCGGCACCCCCGCCAGCGCCGCCACCTGCAGGCCATAGGAGCGGCTGGCCGCCCCCTCCTGCACCGCGTGCATAAAAGCGATGGTGTCGCCGTGCTCCACCGCATCGAGGTGGACGTTGGCCAGCCCGCTCATCAGCTCCGGCAGCCGGGTCAGTTCGAAATAGTGGGTGGCAAACAGGGTATAGGCGCCAATCTTGCTCGCCAGCTGCTCGGCGCAGGCCCAGGCCAGCGAGAGGCCGTCGTAGGTGCTGGTGCCGCGGCCGATCTCGTCCATCAGCACCAGGCTGCGGGCGGTGGCGTTGTTGAGTATGTTGGCGGTCTCGGTCATCTCCACCATGAAGGTGGAACGGCCCGATGCCAGGTCATCCGACGCCCCGATGCGGGTGAAGATGCGGTCGATGGGGCCGATGCGGGCGCTGTCGGCGGGCACGAAGGCGCCGATATGGGCCAGCAGCACGATGAGCGCGGTCTGGCGCATATAGGTGGATTTACCGCCCATGTTGGGGCCCGTGATGATCAGCATCCGCCGATCCCGCTCCAGCCGGATGGGGTTGGCGATGAAGGGGTCCGTCATCACCTGCTCCACCACCGGATGGCGCCCCGCCTCGATCAGGATCTGATCCTCGTCGACCAGCTGCGGGCAGCGGTAGTCCAGGGTCTCGGCCCGCTCCGCCAGGTTCGCCAGCACGTCCAGCTCCGCCAGGGCGGCGGCAGACTCCTGCAGCTCGCCAAGGTGGGGCAGCAGGGCATCGAGCAGCTCCTCGTAGAGGCGCTTCTCCAGCGCCAGCGCCTGGGCCTGGGCGGTGAGCACCTTGTCCTCGTATTTCTTCAGTTCATCGATGATGTAGCGTTCGTTGTTCTTGAGGGTCTGGCGGCGGATGTAGTGGGCTGGCACCAGGTGGCTGTTGGCGCGGCTCACCTCGATGTAGAAACCGTGCACCTTGTTGTAGCCCACCTTGAGGGTGTTGATGCCGGTCAGCAGCCGCTCGCGCTCCTCGATGCGGGCCAGGCTGGCGGTGGCGCCGTTGGCCAGATCCCGCAGCTCGTCCAGCTCGGCGTTGAACCCTTCACGAATGACGCCGCCATCGCGGATCAGCACCGGCGGCACCTCCATCACGGCGCGTTCCAGCAGGTCATGCAGCTCGGGGAAGGTGCTGGCCCGCTCGCGCAGTTGCTGCACCGCCTCGTGCTCGCTGCCCGCCAGCAGGCGCTGCAGCTCCGGCAACTGGGCGAAGGCCTGACGCAGACGAGTCAGATCGCGCGGGCGGGCCGAGCGCAGGGCCAGGCGCGCCAGCACCCGCTCCACGTCGCCGACCTGGCGCAGCAATCCGCCCAGCTCGTCGTAGAGGTTCTGCTCGATAAGCTCCTTGATGGTGCTCTGACGGCCTTTGAGGATCACTCGATCGCGGATCGGCTGGTGGATCCAGCGCTTGAGCAGGCGGCTGCCCATGGGGGTGGCGGTGCGGTCCAGCACCTCGGCCAGGGTATTTTCATAGCCCCCCGCCAGGTTCTGGGTCAGCTCCAGATTGCGGCGGGTGGCGGCATCCATGATGACCGCATGATCGGGCTGCTCGAGGCGCACGCCGCGGATGTGGGGCAGGGCGGTGCGCTGGGTGTCTTTCACGTACTGCATCAGGCAGCCGGCGGCGCACAGGGCGGTCTCGCTCTGTTCGACCCCAAAGCCCACCAGATCCTGGGTGCCGAACTGCTGGCACAATAGCTTGCGGGCGGTGCCCAGCTCAAACTCCCACTCCGGGCGGCGGCGCAGACCGCGGCGACCCTCGACGTGGTGCAGGAAGGCGAAGGATTCGGGGTAGAGGAGCTCGGCCGGATTGGTGCGTTGCAGCTCGGCCAGCAGGGTCTCTTCCTTCTCGAACTGGTTGATGAAGAAGCGGCCGGAGCCGATATCCAGGGTGCCGTAACCGAAGCGGCGGCCATCGTGGTAGACGGCGGCGATCAGGTTGTCCTGCCGCTCGCTGAGCAGCGCCTCGTCGGAGACGGTGCCCGGGGTGATGATGCGAATGACCTTGCGCTCCACCGGCCCCTTGCTGGTGGCGGGATCCCCCACCTGTTCGCAGATGGCGGCAGATTCACCGAGCTGCACCAGCTTGGCCAGATAACCCTCGATGGCGTGATAGGGCACCCCGGCCATGGGGATGGGGCTGCCGGCCGACTGGCCGCGCTTGGTCAGGGAGATGTCGAGCAGCTGGGAGGCCTTGCGGGCATCGTCATAAAACAGCTCGTAGAAGTCGCCCATCCGGTAGAACAGCAGGATCTCCGGATTCTCGGCCTTGAGGGTCAGGTACTGCTGCATCATGGGGGTGTGGGCGCTGAGGGCTGCGCCTGGCGCCTGGTATTGTGCTGTCATGTGCTATTCCAGAAGGTGTTCTTGCGGGCAAGCCTGTGCCGCAATGGTCTGAATCTGGGGGCCATTCTACATGGTCGGGCCGGGATGGTGAGGGGTTATCTCGGTTTTGGGGGGCGGATTTTGCGACATGCCGGGTGCCGTGAAGAAGGGATCTGATGAGGCGCCGGGGGATGCGGTCAAGAGTGTGCGGGTCATGGAAGAAAGCAAAATCCCCGCCTTGACGCGGGGATTCTGGTCAGGGCAAGGACTCAGTACATGGCCTCGCTGCCGGTCAGCATCTCGTGCAGCTTGGCTTTCTGCTCGGCGGTCAGCACCTTGCTCACCTCGAACAGGTAGTGGGCGCGGTAGTAGCGGGCCTGCGCCTGTACGTCGCTGATGGTCTGCAACTGCTTCTTGGCCGCCGCCTCGTCCCACTTGCCGGACTTGATCATGTTGACGATCACGTCCTGGCCGATGGCGTCGAGCTTGACCGAACTCAGCTCCTTGGTCGCCTGTTCGCGCAGTCCCTTGATCTGTTCCACCTGGGCGCTGGACAGGTTCAGCTCCTGTGCCAGGGTGGTTTCGCTCTGCAGCTCGGCGTTGCTCTCGGTGGCGAAGGCACTGGTGGCGATGCACATTGCCAGGGCTGTCATGGCGACTCTGAACGGATGCTTCATCTGACTTTCTCCTTGTTCTCATCGGATAGAAACCGCACGCATGGCGGTGCCTGCTGATTATAGGGAGCCCCCATGTACTGGAGCTTAAGCGGTGACAACTTGCTGACGCAGCCTGCCCCCCGGTCGGTTGCCCGGGGGGGCAGGGCAATTGCATAATGAGCGCCATATTTCGCCCGAGAGGGCCAGCGGAGGGCACTATGATGGGACTTGAGACGGAGATAGCCCGGTTATCCCAGGAACTGGGGGACGCGCTGATGGCGCGAGGCTGGCTGGCCGCCACGGCGGAGTCCTGTACCGGGGGCGGCGTCGCCACCGCCATCACGGATATCGCCGGCAGCTCGGCCTGGTTCGATCGCGGCTTTGTGACTTACACCAACGAGGCCAAGCAGCAGATGCTGGGGGTCAGCATCGACAGCCTGCTGCGCCACGGCGCCGTCAGCGAGGCCGTGGTGCTGGAGATGACCCGGGGCTGTCTGGCCCGCTCGGATGCGGGGATCTGCGTGGCCGTCAGCGGCATCGCCGGGCCAGGTGGCGGCAGCGAGGAGAAACCGGTCGGCACCGTCTGGTTCGCCTGGGCGGATCGCACCGGCCGTCACCACTCCCTGCTCGCCCGGTTCGACGGGGATCGCCATCAGGTTCGCCAACAGGCGGTCAGACAGGCCCTGTCCGGCCTCCTGGCCCTGCTCAAATAAATTGGGCTTGATACTGTATGCATAAACAGTATACTTAGCCCAACTTCACTTCTTACTCACGATTCCCAGCGGAGATTGGCATGGATCAGAACAAACAGAAGGCACTGGCGGCTGCGCTGGGCCAGATCGAAAAGCAGTTTGGCAAAGGCTCCATCATGCGTCTGGGCGACAGCAAGACCATGGACATCGAAGCCATCTCCACCGGCTCCCTCTCCCTGGACGTGGCGCTCGGGATCGGCGGTCTGCCGTGCGGTCGCATCGTCGAGATCTATGGCCCGGAATCCTCCGGCAAGACCACGCTGACCCTGCAGGTGATCGCCGAGGCCCAGCGCAAGGGCAAGACCTGCGCCTTCGTCGATGCGGAGCACGCGCTGGATCCCATCTATGCCGCCAAGCTGGGCGTCAACGTCGATGACCTGCTGATCTCCCAGCCGGATACCGGCGAGCAGGCCCTGGAGATCTGCGACATGCTGGTGCGCTCCAACGCCGTCGACGTCATCATCGTCGACTCCGTGGCCGCCCTGACCCCGAAAGCGGAAATCGAGGGCGAGATGGGGGACTCCCACGTCGGCCTGCAGGCCCGCCTGATGTCCCAGGCCCTGCGCAAGCTGACCGCCAACATCAAGAACGCGAACTGCCTGTGCATCTTCATCAACCAGATCCGGATGAAGATCGGCGTCATGTTTGGCAGCCCGGAGACCACCACGGGTGGTAATGCCCTCAAGTTCTATGCCTCCGTTCGCCTCGACATCCGCCGTACCGGCGCCATCAAGGAAGGGGACGAAGTGGTCGGCAACGAGACCCGCGTCAAGGTGGTCAAAAACAAGGTGGCCCCACCCTTCAAGCAGGCCGAGTTCCAGATCTTCTACGGTGCCGGCATCTCCAAGGAAGGCGAACTGGTGGACCTGGGCGTCAAGCACAAGCTGATCGACAAAGCCGGTGCCTGGTACAGCTACAACGGCGAGAAGATCGGCCAGGGCAAGGCCAACGTGATGAAGCTGTTCTCCGAGAACAAGGCGCTGGCCGCTGAGGTTGAAGCCAAGCTGCGCGAGCTGCTGCTCTCCGGTGCCGCTCCTGTGGAAGAGAAGGCTCCCGCTGCCGAGTACGACGAGTACGAAGCCGAAAACGAACAAGAGTTCGAATAAGGAACAGGAAAGGCCGGGTGGATACCCGGCCTTGTCATTTATGGTTGATGAATCCGTTACCGAGCCGGTCGAACCGACCTTTGAAGAGCAATTGGCGGCCGCCCGTGCCTATGCCATGCGCAGCCTGGCCCGACGGGAGAGCGCCGAGTCTGAACTGGCCAGGCGCCTGCGTCAGCAGGGCTACCAGGAAGAGGTGATCGAGGCGGTGCTCGACCACTGCCGCGGTTACAACTGGGTCAATGACGAGCGCTATGGCGCCATGGCGGTGCGGGCCGGTGCCGCCAAGGGACAGGGCCCCCTCAAGATCCGCTTCGACCTGCGCCGCAAGGGGCTGGATGATGGCCAGATCGATGCTGCCTTCGAGCAGCCCGCGCTGGATTGGTTCGAACTGGCGTTCGCCCTGCTCGAGCGGCGTGCCAGCGTCGCCGAACTGGATGACTTCAAGCTGCGGATGAAGTGGCTCAAGTATCTGCTTGGGCGGGGCTTTACCCAGGATCAGGCGCGTTATGCCATCTCTGCCATGCAGCAGGGGAGCGAATGAAGGGCTAGTCCTGGTCAGGGGGGAACCTGTGTCCCGTGAAGAAGGGAGAGGGCATTTTCCCTGTTTTATCCTGTCTCTGATGACAAGGGGGCCATGATCCGCCACCCAGCCGACTCCCCTCACCGCCTGCTCCTGTCTGGCGTGCTGCCGCAGTCCCGAACCTTGGGGGCTTTTTCACCCGCGACGGGCCCGCGCGTTTTACTTTACCCGGCAGAAAACTTACATTAATGCGGTTAAAAGTCCGTATTCGAATCAAGCAGGATTTTCCATGTATATGTCCACGTCAGAGATACGCGCCGCGTTTCTCGAGTATTTCCGCACCCAGGGGCACCAGGTTGTCTCTTCCAGCTCGCTGGTACCGCACAATGACCCGACCCTGCTGTTCACCAACGCAGGGATGAACCAGTTCAAGGACGTGTTCCTTGGCGCCGACAAGCGTGCCTACAATCGCGCCACCACGGCCCAGCGCTGCGTGCGGGCCGGCGGCAAGCACAACGACCTGGAAAACGTCGGCTATACCGCGCGTCACCACACCTTCTTCGAAATGCTGGGCAACTTCAGCTTCGGTGACTACTTCAAGCAGGACGCCATTCGTTTTGCCTGGGAATTCCTGACCGGTACCCTCAAGCTGCCCAAAGAGCGCCTGCTGGTGACCGTGTATGAGACGGACGACGAAGCTTTCAACATCTGGGCCAACGAGATCGGCGTACCGACCGATCGCATCGTGCGCATCGGTGACAACAAGGGTGCCGCCTTTGCATCCGATAACTTCTGGCAGATGGGTGATACCGGTCCTTGCGGCCCCTGCACCGAGATCTTCTATGACCACGGCGACCACATCTGGGGCGGCCCTCCCGGTTCCCCGGAAGAGGATGGTGACCGTTATATCGAGATCTGGAACGTGGTCTTCATGCAGTTCAACCGTCAGGCTGACGGCACCATGGAGCCGCTGCCCCGTCCGTCCGTGGACACCGGCATGGGGCTGGAGCGTATCTCCGCCATCATGCAGGGGGTGCACTCCAACTACGAGATCGACATCTTCCAGGCGCTGATCAAGAAGGCGGCCGAGATCGTCGGCACCACGGATCTGAGCAACCAGTCCCTGCGCGTCATCGCGGACCACATCCGCTCCTGCGCCTTCCTGGTGGCGGACGGCGTCATGCCTTCCAACGAAGGCCGCGGCTACGTGCTGCGTCGCATCATTCGCCGTGCCGTGCGCCACGGTCGCAAGCTGGGGGCCACCGAGGTCTTCTTCTACAAGCTGGCCGCCGAGCTGGCGGTGCAGATGAAGGACGTGGCAGCCGAGCTGATCGCCCAGCTGCCGCTGGTCGAGCGCGTGCTGCGCATCGAGGAAGAGCAGTTCGTCCGCACCCTGGACCGCGGTCTGCTGTTACTGGAAGACGTGCTGGCCAACCTCGGCGATGCCAAGGTGATCCCGGGCGAGGTGGTCTTCAAGCTGTACGACACTTACGGCTTCCCGGCGGACCTGACCGCCGACGTGGTGCGTGAGCGCGAGATCGGTATCGACGAAGAGGGCTTCAAGGCGGAGATGGAGAAGCAGCGCGCCCGCGCGAAAGAGGCGTCCAGCTTCGGCGTGAACTACAACGACGTCCTGAAACTCGACTTCGAGACCCCCTTCACCGGCTACAAACAGCTGAGCCAAATGACCCAAGTGGTCGGCATCTACAAGGATGGCGTCGAGGTCAGCGGCCTGATCGCGGGCGAAGAGGCCGTGGTGGTGCTGGCAGAGACCCCCTTCTATGCCGAATCCGGCGGTCAGGTGGGTGACAGCGGCATCCTGAAAGTGGATGACGGCATCTTCGCGGTGACCGATACCCAGAAGGCGGGCAAGGCGATCATTCACAAGGGCTACCTGGAGCTGGGTACCCTGGAGAAGGGCGCCGAGGTCGAGGCCGTGGTCGATGGGGATCGCCGCCAGGCCGTGGCCCTGAACCACTCGGTCACTCACCTGCTGCACGCGGCCCTGCGCCAGGCACTGGGTGAGCACGTGACCCAGAAGGGCTCGCTGGTGGGAGCCGAGCGCATGCGCTTTGACTTCTCCCACTTCGAAGGGCTGACCATGGCGACCATTCGCCGCATTGAAGAGCTGGTCAATGCCCAGATCCGTGCCAACCACGCCGTCAACACCGAGCTGATGAACCTGGATGCCGCCAAGGCGGCCGGCGCCATGGCCCTGTTCGGCGAGAAATACGAAGACGACGTGCGCGTGGTGCGCATGGGCGACTACTCCACCGAGCTGTGCGGCGGTACCCATGCCAAGCGCACCGGTGACATTGGCTTCTTCAAGATCATCGCCGAGAGCGGCATCGCCGCCGGCGTGCGCCGCATCGAGGCGGTGACCGGCAAGGGCGCCATCGACTTCATGCACCAGCTGGGGGAGCAGATCGAAGAGGCGGCCGCCCTGGTGAAGGGGGATCAATTCTCCATCGCCGACAAGGTGCGCCAGCTGATGGACAAGGCCAAGCTGATGGAGCGCGAGCTGGAGCAGCTCAAGGCCAAGCTGGCGGCCCAGGCCGGCAGCGATCTGCTGAGCCAGGTCATCGAGATCAAGGGCCAGAAGGTGCTGGTCGCGGCGCTGGAAGGGGCCGATCCCAAGTCTCTGCGCGGCATGCTGGACGAGCTGAAGAACCAGATGAAGTCCGGTGTCGTGCTGCTGGCAACCAGCAGCGATGACAAGGTCAACCTGATTGCCGGCGTCACCAACGATCTGACCGCCAAGGTCAAGGCCGGTGAGCTGGTCAACCTGGTGGCCCAGCAGGTGGGTGGCAAGGGCGGTGGTCGTCCCGACATGGCCCAGGCGGGGGGAACCCAGCCCGAGGCGGTGCCGGCGGCGCTGCAATCCGTTCACTCCTGGCTGGAAGAGCGCCTGTAAGCGGGCGAGGTGATCTGTGGCACTCTATGTACAGAAGTACGGCGGTACCTCGGTGGGTACGCTGGAGCGGATCGAGGCGGTCGCCGATCGCGTTCAGCTGACTCGGGCCCAGGGACATGACGTGGTGGTGGTCGTCTCCGCCATGTCGGGCGAAACCAACCGGTTGCTGGGCATGGCCCAGCAGCTGGATCAGGATGCCAATCGGCGCGAGATGGATGTGCTGATCTCGACCGGTGAGCAGGTCACCATAGCGCTGCTGGCGATCGCGCTGAACAAGCGCGGTTGCCCGGCGGTCTCGATGACTGGCGATCAGGTCCGTATCCACACCGATTCCGCCTATGGCAAGGCGCGCATCACCCACATCGACACCGAGCAGGTTCAGGCCGAACTCGGCGCGGGCAAGGTGGTGGTGATCGCCGGCTTCCAGGGACGTGACGAGCACAACGCCATCACGACCCTGGGCCGAGGCGGTTCGGACACCACGGCGGTTGCCGTGGCGGCAGCCATCAAGGCCGATGAATGCCAGATCTTTACCGATGTGGATGGGGTCTATACCACGGATCCGCGCATCGAGCCCAAGGCACGCCGCCTCTCCACCATCACCTTCGAGGAGATGCTGGAGATGGCGAGTCTGGGGGCCAAGGTGCTGCAGATCCGTTCGGTGGAATTCGCGGGCAAGTACCGCGTACCGCTGCGGGTGCTGTCGAGTTTTGTCGACGGAGAGGGAACCTTAATCACATATGGAGGTGAGAGGATGGAAGCACCCCTGGTATCCGGCATTGCGTTCAATCGCAACGAGGCCAGCCTGACCATTCTGGGTGTGCCGGACAGGCCGACGGTGGCCGCGCAGATCTTGAATCCGATCAGCGACGCCAACATAGATGTCGACATGATAGTGCAGAACACCATGGGGGATGGCACCGCCGACTTCACCTTCACGGTGAATCGCGATGACTATCGCCGGGCCCGCGCCCTGCTGGAGCAGACCGCCACCGAACTGGGGGCCGCCTGTGTGCAGGGCAACGGGGAGATCGCCAAGGTCTCCATCGTCGGGGTCGGCATGTGGAATCATCCCGGCGTCGCGCGCACCATGTTCAAGGTATTGGGCGAGGAGGGGATCAACATGCAGTTGATCTCCACCTCTGAAATCAAGATATCCGTGGTGATTGACGAGAAGTACCTGGAGCTGGCCGTGCGGTCGTTGCACTCGGCCTTCGGGCTGGATAATGAGCCTCATGAGCAGCCCTTGGGGAACAATCCCTGATTGATTTAGTTTCAACCATTTACCATATCGGTATCTTTGTAAGATAATGGCGCATATCGATATAAATACAAAACAGGATACAGGAGCAAGCGAATGCTTATTTTGACTCGTCGTGTAGGGGAAACCCTGATGATCGGTGACGAAGTGACTGTCACCGTGCTGGGCGTTAAGGGTAACCAGGTTCGTATCGGTGTGAATGCACCCAAAGAGGTCTCCGTGCACCGCGAAGAGATCTACATGCGGATACAGGCCGAGAAAGTCCCGGGCCAACCGAATTTCTAAGCCATTCCAGTGGCAGTCTCAAGGCGACATCCCAGGTGTCGCCTTTTGTTTTTCCGGGCCCTGCAAATCCCCTCGCAGGGCGCGAAACTGCGGGGTAAGTGTCGATATTGCTTGAATATTCCACGCTTTGACCAAATGCTGAGCGAACACGCTGTTTTCTCCAAAAAAGTGTTTGACTAAAAATCCCTGTGAAGTATTATCAGCCCCGCAAACGGAGAGGTGGCCGAGAGGCTGAAGGCGCTCCCCTGCTAAGGGAGTATGCGGCTTATACCCGCATCGGGGGTTCGAATCCCCCCTTCTCCGCCATTTTGCGCCCGTAGCTCAGCTGGATAGAGTACCTGGCTACGAACCAGGTGGTCAGAGGTTCGAATCCTCTCGGGCGCACCATATTCGACTCACGATGAGTCATGTATCGACCGTCAGCAGGTCGGTACGCTAGAAAAGGCTTACTGTTGAGTAAGCTTTTTTTATCGCTTTAAATCAGGGCGCCCGTAGCTCAGCTGGATAGAGTACCTGGCTACGAACCAGGTGGTCAGAGGTTCGAATCCTCTCGGGCGCACCATTTCAAGCGAATACAATGATTTATGAGCGCCCGTAGCTCAGCTGGATAGAGTACCTGGCTACGAACCAGGTGGTCAGAGGTTCGAATCCTCTCGGGCGCACCATGTTTCAAGCAGTGCAACAAGTTGTGAGCGCCCGTAGCTCAGCTGGATAGAGTACCTGGCTACGAACCAGGTGGTCAGAGGTTCGAATCCTCTCGGGCGCACCATATATCAAGCAGTGCAACAAGTTATGAGCGCCCGTAGCTCAGCTGGATAGAGTACCTGGCTACGAACCAGGTGGTCAGAGGTTCGAATCCTCTCGGGCGCACCATACAGACAGCCTCGACTTAGGTCGGGGCTGTTTTTTTATGGGCCGGATCCACACTGTATCCATTTCCACCTCATTCCTGCCTCACCCTCCTTATCCCGTGCCGCATCAGCGCCTTGCAGGCCACTCACCATAGAGCACATGCGGCTCGTCACCATAACCGCGCTGGCAGCCGTCAGTTGCCCTTCGGCGGCCAATAAAAAAGGATGCCGCAGCATCCTTTCAGGTCTTGATGGGACGAACTCAGCTCTTCAGCCACTTGCGGATACGGTTGGCGTCGCCGACCGGGGTGCGCTTGCCCACCGAGTTGAGCAGTACGATGGCGAGCTCCTGGCGGTCCGGCTTGGCGCGCATCAGCAGGCAGCGGCCCGCCTCGTCGGTGTAGCCGGTCTTGGAGAGGCGCACGTCCCAGTCCGGGTTCTTCACCAGCGGGTTGGTGTTGTTGAACATCAGGCTGTAGGCAGGCTTGGTGAAGCGCATCTCCTTGCTGGTGTCCTGGGTGAATTGGCGGATCAGCGGCTGGCGATAGGCGGCGGCGATAAGCTTGGCCAGATCCCGGGCGGTGGAGACGTTGCGGGTCGACAGGCCGGTGGAGTCATAGAAACGGCTGTTGCGCATGCCGAGCTGTTTGGCCTTGTTGTTCATGGCGCGGATGAAGGCGGAGCGGCCACCCGGATAGTGTCGGGCCAGCGCCGAGGCCATACGGTTCTCGGAGGACATCAGCGCCAGATGCAGGGCGTCGCGGCGGGTCACCTTGGTGCCCATGCGCACCCGGGAGTAGGTGTGCTTGATGTTGTCCCTGTCGTTCTGATCTATGGTCAGGGTCTGATTCAGGTTCTGGCGGGCATCCAGCACCACCAGGGCCGTCATCAGCTTGGTGAGGGAGGCAATGGGCCTGACCTGGGCAGGGTTCTTCTGGTAGAGCGTCTTGCCGGTGTTGATGTCCATGACCAGGGCGCTGCCCGACTTGAGCTGCAGCTTGGCCGGGTTGGGGGCCGCCATGGCTGCGGGCAGCCCCAGCATTCCGATCAAGCCACACAACAGCGCGATTGCGCGAATCCAACACCTCATACAACCGACTCCATCCACAGCGAAAAAAGGCGCTAGATTCACTCATTTTTGCCCTCGCTTTACAAGAGCGGCCGGGCGGAATTCGTCACTATTTCCATAAAAAAGGGCCGCCTGACGGCGACCCTCCTCTTGGTCTCACTCTCTGGAGACGCTGGCCCTGCGTTTGCTCCACCAGCGCCAGACCAGGGCGATGAGCCCGCCCACCAGCAACACCACGGGCAGATAGAGGATGATGCTGAGAAACTGGGACTCATACTGCGCGGCCAGCTTGGTGTGACTCAGGTAGTAACCCAGCCCGACCAGGGGGCAGATCCACATGATGGAGCTGATGAGGTTGACCACCAGGAAACGTCCTTGCGGGATCTCGTTGGCACCCACGATATAGGGGTAGGCGGTACGCACGAAGGCGATGTAGCGGGCGGTGATCAGGGTGATGATGCCGTACTTGTTGAGCAGGTAGTGCACCTTCTCCTTGTGCTTGTCATCCAGGTGGGACATCAGCCTGTGGTACATCTGGGTATGACCGAGGAAGCGCCCCTGCATGTAGCCAAGCCAGGTGCCGAAGAAGGTGGCCAGGATCAGCAGCGGTACGACCGCCAGCGGCAGCACCCCCTGATAGATCAGCACGCCGGTCAGGATCAGCAGGGTGTCCCCTGGCAGGAAGGCGGTCGGGATGAAGCCATTTTCCAGCACCAGAAAAGTCAACAGGACGACATAGACCATGAAGACCATATTGGGATTGGAAAGGGTCGCCAGATCCTGATTAATGAAGGCGTGAGCCAGGTGGTAAAACTGCTCCATACATGCAAACTCCGCAGGTTAGCTGGGTTGGTCGGTCAAGGGCATGGCAAGCACCTTGTCGATGCGCAGGCCGTCCATATCCACTATTTCCAGTTGCCACTGTTCCAGGGTGACCAGGTCTCCGGTCTGGGGAAGGCGGCCAAGGAGCAGCATGATAAGCCCTCCGAGGGTGTGATAGTGATGTTTTTCTTCTTCCGGCAGTCGAACCAGCTCCAGGCAGTCCTTCAATTCGGGCAGCGGGATCAGGCCGTCGAGCAGCCAGCTGCCGTCGGCGCGCCGGAAGGCCCAGTTGTCCTCGCCGCCTTCCTGCTGGAAGTCGCCGGCCAGGGTTTCCAGCAGATCCTGCTGGGTGACCAGCCCCTGCAGCTCGCCATATTCGTCCACCACCAGCACCATGTGCTCGGCGTGGGTACGGAAATGGTTGAGCAGCTCCAGGCCGTTCAGGGTCTCCGGCAGCAGGCTGCCATCCTGGGTCAGGGCCGCGAGATCGATGGGCTCCCCCTTGATGTAGGCGTGCAGCACCTTGCCGACGTTGAGGATGCCCACCAGATCCGACAGGCTGCCGTCACAGACCGGGAAGAAGCTGTGGCGATACTCCACCAGGCGCTGCAGGTTGGTCTCCAGCGGCAGCGACAGGTCGAGGTAGCGGATGTCGCTGCGCGGCACCATCAGGGAGGCCAGGCTGCGCTCGTCGAGGCGGAACACGTTCCGTAACATAGTGTGCTCGTGATCCTCGATCACCCCGGCCTCTGAGCCCTCCACCAGCATGGCGTGGATCTCCTCCTGGGTGACGTTGGCACCGCTGCTCTGATCGACCCGCATCAGGCGCAGGCTGGCGTTGGTAGAGGCCGAGAGCAGCCAGACGAAGGGGCGGGTCAGGGTCGCCAGCCACAGCATGGGACGGGCCACCAGGCAGGCGATGCGCTCGGCGCTGAGCTGGCCGAGGCGCTTGGGCACCAGCTCCCCCACGACGATGGAGAGATAGGTGACCAGCACCACGACGATGACGGTGGCGAGCAGGCTGCTGCTCTTGGGGGAGAGCCCCCACTCCTGCAGCCAGAGGGCGAAGGGTTGCGCCAGCAGGGATTCGCCGTAGATACCGTTGAGCAGGCCTATGCTGGTGATGCCGATCTGGACGGCAGAGAGGAAATGGGTCGGATCCTCGCCCAGCTTGAGGGCGATGGCGGCACCGCCGCTGCCCTCGCTGGCCATCTTGGCAAGACGCGCCTTGCGGGCGGTGACGATGGCGATTTCCGACATGGCAAAGACACCATTGAGCAAAATCAATCCAAGCAGGATCAATATTTCCATACTGCAGCAGCACTCCCGGTAGAAAAGGTCGCTGGCAGTGTAATGAATTTGCGGGCGATGCGCTTGTGAAAGGAAGTGATTTGGCTCGTGAATTTTTCAATACGCCTCCCGGGTTGGCGGCGTTGCTCCACGAGGGGGCTTACCCCGGTTGCGGCAGCGGGACAGGGCCAGGCCCGCTTAGGTGGGGGCCGGACAAGAAAAAGCCCCCGATGGACGGGGGCTTGTGGCGAGCAGGGTGGATCGCTTAGAGCGCCGCGATCTCGGCCTGCTGGGCCTCCAGCTTGGTCAGCTGGAGACGGTAATCGTCCAGCTTCTCGCGCTCCTTGGCGATGACGGCGTCCGGCGCCTTGGCGACGAAGGCCTCATTGCCGAGCTTGCCTTCGATGCGGCCGCACTCGCCCACCAGACGGGCTACCTCTTTGGCCAGACGGGCCAGCTCGGCTTCCTTGTCGATGAGACCGGCCATCGGGATCAGCAGCTCGGTGGCACCGATCAGCTTCTTCACCGACAGGGGGGCGGTTTCACCTTCGCCAAGCACGCGGATGGACTCCAGACGGGCCAGCGACTTGAGGAAGGCCTCGTTGTCCTGGGCGCGCTCGGCATCCTTGGCATCGCACTGGAGCAGCACGTTGAGGGGCACGCTCGGTGCCACGTTCATCTCGGCGCGGATGTTGCGAATGCTGACGATGAACTCCTTCACCCACTCCTGATCCGCCATCGCGGCTTCGTCCACCTTGGCGGCGTCGAATTCCGGGAAAGCCTGAATCATGATGGTGTCGGCGTGTACGCCAGCCAGCGGGGCCACCGATTTCCAGATGGTCTCGGTGATGAAGGGGATGATGGGGTGCGCCAGACGCAGCAGGGTTTCCAGCACGGTCACCAGGGTGTGGCGGGCAGCGCGCTGCTCGGCCTCGGAGCCCTTGGTCAGCACCGGCTTGGTCAGCTCCAGATACCAGTCACAGAACTGGTTCCAGATAAATTCGTACAGCACGCCTGCCGCGATATCGAAGCGGTAGGTATCGAGCGCGGTACGGAAGTCACGGATGGCCACTTGCAGCTGGGACTGGATCCAGCGATCCGCCAGGCTGAACTGCATCTCGCCACCGGCAAAGCCGCAATCCTGATCTTCGGTGTTCATCAGCACGTAGCGGGAGGCGTTCCACAACTTGTTGCAGAAGTTGTTGTAGCCGTCCAGGCGCTTCATGTCCCAGTTGATGTCACGACCGGTAGAGGCCAGCGCCGCCAGGGTGAAGCGCAGGGCGTCGGTACCGTGGGCATTGATCCCTTCCGGGAACTGCTTGGCGGTGCGCTTGGCGATCTTCTCGGCCATCTGGGGCTGCATCATGTTGCCGGTGCGCTTCTCCAGCAGATCTTCCAGGGAGATGCCGTCGATCATGTCGAGGGGGTCCAGCACGTTGCCCTTGGACTTGGACATCTTCTGGCCTTCTTCGTCGCGAATGAGGCCGGTGATGTAGACGGTCTTGAACGGTACCTGCGGCTGGCCGTTTTCGTCCTTGATGAAGTGCATGGTCATCATGATCATCCGGGCGATCCAGAAGAAGATGATGTCGAAGCCGCTCATCAGCACGTCGGTGGGGTGGAAGGTCTTGAGCGCCTCGGTGTTGTTCGGCCAGCCTAGGGTGGAGAAGGTCCACAGGGCGGAGCTGAACCAGGTGTCGAGCACGTCTTCGTCCTGACGCAGGGTGGTCACGGACGGGATGCTGTGCTTGGCGCGCACTTCGTCCTCGTTGCGGCCCACGTAGACGTTGCCGGCATCGTCATACCAGGCAGGGATGCGGTGACCCCACCACAGCTGACGGGAGACGCACCAGTCCTGGATGTCGCGCATCCAGGAGAAGTACATGTTTTCGTACTGCTTGGGCACGAACTGGATGCGGCCATCTTCCACCGCCTCGATGGCGGTCTTGGCCATGGGCGCCACGCGCACGTACCACTGGTCGGTCAGCATGGGCTCGATGGGCACGCCGCCGCGATCGCCGTAGGGCTGCTGCAGCACGTGATCCTTGATCTCGGCCAGGAGGCCCAGCTCGTCCAGCTTGGCGACGATGGCCTTGCGGGCGGCGAAGCGCTCCATCCCGGCGAACTCGGTCGGCAGGGTGGCGTCATAGGCGGTGCTGGGGTTGCCGTTGGTGTCGACCACTTCGGCCTCGGCACGCACGTGGGCGTCCAGGGTGAAGATGTTGATCATCGGCAGGTTGTGGCGCTTGCCCACCTCGTTGTCGTTGAAGTCGTGGGCCGGGGTGATCTTCACGCAGCCGGTGCCCTTCTCCATGTCGGCGTGTTCGTCGGCAACGATGGGGATCAGACGGTTCACCAGCGGCAGCAGGATGTGCTGGCCGATCAGCGCCTTGTAGCGGGGGTCTTCCGGGTTTACCGCGACCGCGGTATCACCCAGCATGGTCTCGGGGCGGGTGGTGGCGACGATCAGGTGATCCTGACCCTCGGCGGTTTTGGCGCCGTTGGCCAGCGGGTAGCGCAGGTGCCACATGTGGCCCTTGATCTCGCGGTTTTCCACTTCCAGGTCGGAGATGGCGGTGTTGAGCTTGGGATCCCAGTTCACTAGGCGCTTGCCACGGTACATCAGGCCATCTTCGTAGAGACGGACGAACACTTCCTGCACGGCGGCGGAGAGGCCTTCATCCATGGTGAAGCGCTCGCGCTCCCAGTCCACGGAGTCGCCGAGGCGGCGCATCTGGCGGGTGATGGTGCCACCGGACTCTTCCTTCCACTGCCAGATCTTGTCGATGAAGGCTTCACGACCGTAATCGTGGCGGGTCTTGCCCTCTTCGGCGGCGATCTTGCGCTCAACCACCATCTGGGTGGCGATACCGGCGTGGTCGGTGCCCGCCTGCCACAGGGTGTTCTTGCCCTGCATGCGGTTGTAGCGGATCAGGGTGTCCATCAGGGTCTGCTGGAAGGCGTGACCCATGTGCAGGCTGCCGGTGACGTTCGGCGGCGGGATCATGATGCAGAAGGAGTCTTTGCTGGTGTCGCCGTGGGGCTTGAAGTAACCCTGGGCTTCCCAGTGCTGATAGAGCGCCTGTTCGATGGCGTTGTGATTAAAAGTCTTTTCCATGGTCTCGCCGTATTCTGGATGGATGGATGGATTCTGGTGTTGATTCGTCGTGGATCGAGGGTGGCGCAGTCAGGGCTGCGCCGGATCCGGTGCGGCAAGGACGGGCTGATCCCTCATCTCGAGGGTGTGGCCCGCCTGGCGATAGTGCTTGTAGCGCTCGCGGGCTTGCTGCTTTTGCGTTTCGTCAGTGGGGACAAAATCTACCACTTGAGCGAAGTGTCCTGCAAACAAAGGTGTCTGCCGGGCCAGGTTGATGAGGCAGGCATAACGCCGCCGTGGCGGCTGATGGCCTATCTCCACCGGAGCCTGACCGCTCTCTCCCTGCAACTGGTGCGGCACGAAACGATCCGGCGGCAACTGCCACAGCAGCTCATCCAGGCGCAGGGCCTGTGCCTCGTCGTCGCAGAACAGATAGAGGTGGCCGCCACTCCAGCCATCGGCCGCGAGCTGGCAGACGAGGCGCTCGACGGCGGAGGCATCCGCATCATCGGGCTGGCTCATCAGGTAAAAGGTCACTTGGCTCATCAGGTGGGTCCCGTTTGGCTGTGACGGACAGCGATTGGCCGTCTGCTGGGGCGCCGTGCGGTGCGCGGTATCCCAATGTTCTCAATGAAACAAGGAAGAGGCGAGCCTCTTCCTTGTGATACAGGGTAACGCCTTCTCGCATCGCTCATCGAGTCGATGGGGAAGGGCATCACTCCTTGTCTTCGACGTCCGCCACGCCGGCCCGGTTGAGCAGGAAGATGCTGGCTCGGCAGGGGCAACGGACTGTCGGGCAAGGATGGTTTTACTCTTTATCCTCAACGTCTGCCACGCCGGCTCGATTGAGCAGGAACTGGGTCAGCAGGGGCACAGGACGACCGGTGGAGCCCTTCTCCTTGCCGCTCTTCCAGGCGGTCCCGGCGATATCCAGGTGGGCCCAGTTGTACTTCTTGGTGAAGCGCGACAGGAAGGCGGCGGCGGTAATGGTGCCGGCCGGGCGACCGCCGATGTTGGCCATGTCCGCAAACGGGCTCTCCAACTGCTCCTGATACTCGTCGAACAGGGGCAGGCGCCAGGCGCGATCACCCGCCTGCTCGGAAGCGTTGAGCAGCTCGTGGGCCAGGGGGTTGTGGTTCGCCAGCAGGCCAGAGGTGTGGTGGCCAAGGGCGATGATGCAGGCCCCGGTCAGGGTCGCCACGTCGATCACGGTTTCCGGATCAAAGCGATCCACGTAGGTCAGCGCATCGCACAGCACCAGGCGGCCTTCGGCGTCGGTGTTGAGCACCTCGACGGTCTGGCCGGACATGGTGGTGAGGATGTCACCGGGGCGGTAGGCGTTGCCCCCCGGCATGTTTTCGCAGCCCGCCAGCACGCCGATGACGTTGATGGGCAGTTGCAACTGGGCCAGGGCGTGCATGGTACCAAGCACGGAGGCGGCGCCACCCATGTCGTACTTCATCTCGTCCATACCCTCGGCCGGCTTGATGGAGATGCCACCGGAGTCGAAGGTCAGCCCCTTGCCCACCAGCACGATGGGCTTGGCGTCGGCGTTGCCCTTGTACTCGATGATGGCCATCATGGCCTCGTTCTCGGAGCCGCGGGCCACCGCCAGGTAGGAGTTCATGCCGAGCTCGGCCATCTCCTGCTCGCCGATCACCTTGGTGGTGATGTTGTCATAGGCATCCGCCAGACGACGGGCCTGGGAGGCGAGGTAGGCCGGGTTGCAGACGTTGGGCGGCATGTTCGCCACGTCGCGGCAGACGCGCACGCCCTTTGCCACGGCCAGGCCGTGGGTGATGGCTCGCTCGCCTATGGTCAGTTCCCGACGCGTCGGCACGTTGAACACCAGCTTGCGCAGCGGGCGGCGGGGTTCGGCCTTGTTGGTCTTGAACTGATCGAAGCTGTAGAGGCCCGCCTTGGTGGTTTCCACCGCCTGACGCACCTTCCAGTAGGTATCCCGTCCCTTGACGTGCAGTTCGGTCAGGAAGCAGACCGCTTCCATGGAGCCGGTCTCGTTCAGGGTGGTGATGGTCTTGTTGATGATCTGCTTGTACTGGCGTTCGTCGAGTTCCCGCTCTTTGCCGCACCCGACCAGCAGCACGCGCTCGCTGAGCACGCCCGGTACTTGGTGCAGCAGCAGCATCTGGCCTGGTTTGCCTTCCAGATCGCCGCGGCGCAGCAGCGAGCTGAGGTAGCCGTCGCTGATCTTGTCCAGCTGTTCGGCAACCGGAGAGAGGCGGCGAGGCTCAAAAACGCCGACCACGACGCAGGCGCTGCGTTGCTTCTCAGGACTGCCACTCTTTACACTGAACTCCATGGAATCTCCTACATCCTAAAGACAAAAGGCACCATTTATTGAATAATGCGGTGCTTGTTGGGGTATCAGAGGCGGAGCGAACAGCCACAGGCTCCGCAGTTCAAACTGGTAAAAATCCAATATAGGGCCCTATTTTTCAGGCATTCGACTAAAAACACAAGTTTACTTGGGAATGACTGTGATCGTTTTCCGATATTTGTTCAGGGAGACCCTGAAAACCCAGCTGGCGGTGCTCTTTGTGCTGCTGCTTATCTTCGTCAGCCAGCAATTTATCCAGATCATCGGCGATGCCGCCGATGGCGAGGTGCCGACGCGCCTGGTTTCCACCCTGCTGCTGCTCAACCTGCCGAATATGGCGCTATTGATGCTGCCTATCAGTCTGTTTTTAGCCATTCTGTTTGCTCACGGCCGTTTGTATGCGGAAAGCGAGATGACGGTGATGCACGCGGTGGGCTTCAGCCACCGTTTCATCATGGGCAGCGCCATGGTGCTGGCCCTGCTGACGGCGGCCGTCGCGGCGTTCAACACCGGCTGGATCGCCCCCCAGGCCAAGGAGCGCGAGTACCAGGTGATCGACGAGTTCAAGGCCGATCCGGGTATCTCCTTCCTGCAGGCCGGCCGTTTCATGGAGCTCGACAAGGGGCGGCTGGTCGCCTACATCCAGGATCTCAACGACAAGGGCTCAGAACTGCAGAAGATCTTCGTGCTGCAACGGGCCGAAGGCACCTCGCCGCCCTCGGTGGTGGTGGCGACGGAAGGGGTGGTCACGGTCGACAACAACGGACTGCAGTGGCTCACCCTGAAGGACGGTTCCCGCTACGAGGGGCACTTCAATACCCGCCAGTTCCAGATCTCCCAGTTCGACGAGTACAGCCTGGTGATCCGCCAGCAGGAGATGGAGCGCTCCAACCGCAAGGCGGCGGCCAAGCCGACCATGGCGCTGCTCGGCACTCAGGACAACCAGCTGATGGCGGAGCTGCAGTGGCGCCTGTCGCTGCCGCTCTCCATCCTGGTGCTCACCTTCCTGGTGGTGCCGATGGCGCGGGTCAACCCCCGTCAGGGGCGCTACGCCAAGCTGCTGCCGGCCATCCTGCTCTACCTCTCCTACTTCCTGCTGCTCAGCGCCGCCCGGTCGGCCATCGACAGCGGGCGTCTGCCCCACTGGCCCGGCATGTTCCTGGTGCCCCTGGTCTATCTGCTGCTGATCGGCCTGCCGCTCAACCTGCAGGGCACCAGCTGGTGGAACGGGATGAAGGGGCACTTCTTCCGGAGACAGTCAGCATGATGCTGCAACCTAGGAGTTTCTGCTGATGTTCGGCATTCTCGATAGATACATAGGCAGGATCATCTTCATGTCGATCCTGCTGTGCGAGCTGACCCTGGTGGGGCTGGCGGCGCTCATCAAGTACGTGGAGCAGTTGAAGGCGGTCGGGGAAGGCAACTACGACATGCTTAACGCCCTCTACTTCGTGCTGCTCTCCATGCCGAAAGAGGCGGTGCTCTTCTTCCCGCTGGCGGCCCTGCTGGGCGGCCTCATCGGTCTGGGCCAGCTGGCGACCAGCTCCGAGCTGGTGGTGATGCAGGCGGCGGGCCGCTCCAAGATCAGCATCGTGATGGCGGCGCTCAAGACGGCGATCCCCCTGATGCTGCTGGTGGGGCTGATGGGAGAGTACGTGGCCCCGGCCGCCAAGCGGATGGCGGACGACATCAAGGCGGGCGCCATGTCGGAAGGGCGGCTGACCGTCTCGGCCTATGGGGTCTGGGCTCGCGACGGCAACAACTTCGTCAGCATCAACGGGGTGCGCAACGACGGCGCCCTGACCGGCATCACCCTCTACCGCTTCACGCCGTCCCGCAACCTGATCGACGTGGTCCAGGCGCAGGAGGGGGTGTTCGAGCAGCATCACTGGCTGCTCAAGGGGGTGCATGTCACCCGCTTTGACGACCCCACCCGAGTCCTGGATGAAAAGCATGCCCAGATGGAGTGGCAGTCCGAGCTGACTCCCAAGCAGCTCGGGGTGGTCAGCATAGACCCCGAGAACCTCCCCGTCTCGGGTCTGATGGACTATATCGGCTATCTGGACGCCAACAAGCAGGACGCCGGTCGTTACAAGCTGGAGATGTGGCGCAAGCTGCTGTCGCCGCTCTCCGTGGTGGCCATGATACTGCTCGCCTCCTCCTTCATCTTCGGCCCGCTGCGCTCGGTGAGCATGGGGGCGCGGATGCTGATGGGGATCATGACCGGCTTCGCCGTCTACGTCAGCGATCGGGTCTTTGGCCCCGTCAGTCTGGTCTATGCGGTGCCCCCCATACTGGCGGCCATCGCGCCCAGCCTGCTTTTTGGCGGCATCTCCTTCTACATCCTGAGCCGCAAGCAGTAGCGGTCTGAGGGACGGTGGCGTCGCTGGCAAAAGGCGGCCATTGCTCCCGATATGCTGCTGTCTGGCGGCATTTCCTTCTATATCCTGGGCCGCAAGCCGGCGTGGTCTGAGGCGACAAGATGCAAAGAGGGCACCCATGGGTGCCCTCTTTCTATTGCGTCAGGTGCGTCGGTCACTTGTTCAGCTGTTCCAGATTCTCTTCTTTGCTCAGCACCACGACCTCGCACTCGGCCCAGATATCCTGGAAGGCGCGCGGCCGCTCGCGGTTGAACACGCACAGCAGGTTACCGAGGCCGAAGGCCGAAGTCGCGAGCCGGATCAGTGCCTGAGTGATACGGATATTGCTGCCGTCCACATTCTGGATGCGCAGCCGCCAGGCTCGCATGCCGATGGTCTGGCCGGCACGGGTCCAGAACCAGGTGTAGAAGCCGCAGATCACCAGAGCCAGCCAAGCGCTGTAGAGGGGGCTGGTGAGCAGCCAGGCCGCATCCTTGCCTTCGGGCACGGTCGCCATGCCGGTGGCCAGCAGCAGGTGTGCCACCCCCATGCCGATGAAGCCGGCGATGATCAGCAGGGCGATGACCACCAGATAGTCGTAGAGCAGGGCTCCCAGGCGCCGCAGCAGACCGGCTGACGGGTGTCGATGCTGGGGCGCGGGGGGCTGAAGGGAGGAGGGGGTCTTGCGCTTGGCCATGGTGATTATTCCATTAATATGATGCGGGCATTCTATGTAACTGATCCTGCATCGGCAAGGCGTTGAATAAATGAGCAAACGACGGTGGGTGAAAGAAAAACACCTTGCATGCCCAAACGCCATTCGTATAATCCCTCGCAGCTGCCCGGGTGGCGAAATCGGTAGACGCAGCGGATTCAAAATCCGCCGTAGCAATACGTGTCGGTTCGAGTCCGACCCCGGGCACCATCAGATTCCAAAACAAAAGGCCATCCTCGCGGATGGCCTTTTGCTTTGCCGCGCATACCCTTGTCAGTCGATATTCTGAGCGATCCGCCGCCGCCCCCCTGAGTGATCGCAGAGGCTGGGCGCCTTCATGTGACGGCCGGGGTCAAACCCGGTGATCCCGACGCCGTAGGGGCCTACGACCTGCCTCGCCCCTTCTCCCCGCACGGGGCACAAAACACATCTGCGCTCTTCATGGCGCCGGCCTTTTCATTCGTTTCGCAAATGCCTTGGCGAGGGGCACAGGCTCCCTGTCGCCCCGTGCACGGCATGCGTTTGAGCCATCCTGGTGCAGGTGTCCAGCGCTGCACAGCCGAAGTGCGAATTCCCACCCGTCGCGGGGCGCCATGCTCCAATATGGTGCGGTGCCGATGGAGGTTGATTATAACCAATTGAAAATAATCAATTATATTTTCTGGCCTGCTTTATGCTTTACATCTTCCATGTCGCCATGACGAGCCCGTGACATCGTCTCCTGATGGCGGCGAGGATGCGGGCAGTGAGCAGGTTTGAGATTCATATCAGGAAATGGACCCGGATGCCGGGACGACAAGGAGAGGGCTGTATGTTCAAGAGACTCGTAATGACTGGCCTGCTGGCGTTGAGCGCTACCATGGCCGCCCCTGGCTGGGCCGAAGAGGTGGCCGCACAGGCGGATGTGGTACAGGCTGCCGCGACCGTGACGATCAACAAGGGGGACAACACCTGGCTGATGGTGGCGTCGGCCCTGGTGATCCTGATGTCCATCCCGGGGCTCGCCCTGTTCTACGGTGGTCTGGTGCGCGCCAAGAACATGCTGAGCGTGCTGATGCAGGTGTTCACCCTGTTCTGCCTCATCACCGTGCTCTGGGTGGTTTACGGCTATTCGCTGACCTTCACCGAGGGGGGCGCCTTCTACGGATCGTTTGACAAGGTGCTGCTGGCCGGGGTGACGCCGGATTCCATCGCCGCCACCTTCAACAAGGGGGTGGGGATCAGCGAGTTCATCTATGTGGTGTTCCAGGGGGCCTTTGCCGCCATCACCTGCGGGCTCATCGTCGGCGGTTTCGCCGAGCGGATGAAGTTCTCGGCTGTGCTGCTGTTCGCGGTGATCTGGTTCACCTTCGCCTACATTCCGATGGCGCACATGGTGTGGTACTGGGCCGGCCCGGATGCCTATACGGATGCTGCAGCCGCCGAAGCGGCCGGTGCCACCGCGGGCTATCTGTTCCAGCATGGCGCCCTTGATTTCGCCGGCGGTACCGTGGTGCACATCAACGCGGCGGTTGCCGGTCTGGTCGGCGCCTTCATGGTCGGCAAGCGGGTCGGGTACGGCCGGGATCCCATGACCCCCCACAGCCTGACCATGACCATGATTGGTGGCGCCCTGCTGTGGTTCGGCTGGTTCGGCTTCAACGCCGGCTCCTCCCTGGAAGCCAACGGCACGGCGGCCCTGGCCTTCGCCAACACCTGGCTGGCGCCAGCCGGTGCCGCCCTCTCCTGGACCTTCGCCGAGTGGGCGATGAAGGGCCGTCCCTCCCTGCTGGGGGCCGTGTCCGGTGCCGTGGCGGGTCTGGTGGCCATCACCCCTGCCGCCGGTTTCGTCGGCGTGGGCGGCGCCCTCATCATCGGCCTGCTGAGCGGTGTGGCCGGTCTGTGGGGCGTGCACGGTCTCAAGCGCCTGCTGGGAGCCGATGACAGCCTGGACGTGTTCGGCCTGCACGGGGTGTGCGGGATCCTGGGGGCCGTGCTGACCGGCGTGTTTGCCAGTCCGGATCTGGGCGGCACCGGGGTCTGGGACTATGTGACCAACCAGGTGGCCGAGGGTTACTCCATCCTGGCCCAGGTGAAGGTGCAGGTGATCGGCGTGGGAGTGACTGTGGTCTGGACCGCCCTGGTCTCCGCCGTGGCCTACAAGCTGGTGGACCTGCTGATCGGCTTGCGGGTGAAGGAAGATGCGGAGCGGGAGGGTCTGGACGTGACCAGCCACGGCGAGAAAGCCTACAGCCTGTGATCCCCTTCCCCTGACTCGAGACCGCCGGCATTGCCCGGCGGTTTTTTATGGCGCCATGGGGTGGGGAAGGGGCCCCGTCGTTATTTGCATGAAGAGGCGGTTTAGTGCCTGCATTTTGGGCGGATCTTCGCTAAACTCTGCCACCCTTTATTCGGGGTCGCCGGGTCAGCCCCGCCGCCACCCTTTCTTCTACGCCTTCGGAGCCGCTCATGCCGTTAGTGGGACACCAACATCGGATCGATATTCTGGAACTGACCGACAAGGGGGATGGCAAGGGTCGCCTGTTCGATCGCCCCCTGTTTGTCGAGGGTCTGCTGCCCGGTGAGCAGGCGCTGGTCGAGTTGACCGAGGTCAAGCCCAACTACCTGCATGGCAAGCTGGTCGAGCTGACCGGGCCCTCTGCCGATCGGGTGCCCGATTTCTGCCCCAACACAGAGTGCGGTGGCTGCCAGGTGCGCCCGCTGGCCTACCCGGCCCAGCTTGCTCTCAAGCAGACTCTAGTGCAGAGCGCGCTGGAGCAGGTGGGGCTGGGCGAGACCATCGTCAATCCCATCCTCGGCATGGACAGTCCCTTCGCCTACCGCAACAAGGCGCAGTATGCCGTGCGCGGCAGCGAGGCGGGGGCCGAGATCGGCTTCTATCGCAAGCACTCCCACGATCTCATCACCGCTGACGATTGCGCGGTGCAGGACTCGCTCCACGTCGAGCTCAACGCCCGGGTGCGCCAGTGGATGCGCGAGCACGAGGTCGCGGCCTACGACGAGGTGGCCCACACCGGCTGCATACGCAACCTGATGACCCGCAAGGGCTTCAAGAGCGGCGAGCTGATGGTGGTGCTGGTGACCCTGGGCGAGGAGCTGCCGTTCGAGGCCGAGTTGCTGGCGTGCTTAAGCGATCTGCCCGTCACTACCCTGGTGCAGAACATCAATGGCGAACGCACCAACCGCATCCTGGGCGACAGGAACCGGGTGCTGCTGGGTAGCGGGGTGATCCGCGACAAGATCCACGAGCTCGAGTTCGAGATCTCGCCCCTCTCCTTCTTCCAGAACAATCCGGGCCAGACCGACGTGCTCTACTCCAAGGCGCTGGAGTATTGTGAGCTGACCGGCAGCGAGACGGTGTTCGACATCTATTGCGGAATCGGCACCATCTCCCTGTTCCTGGCGGGCAAGGCCGCCAGGGTGGTGGGGATAGAGTCGGTGGAGAGCGCCATCAGCGACGCCCGCCGCAACGCGGCCCTGAACGGCATCGAGCACACCGAATTCCACGTGGGCAAGGCGGAGCAGCTGATGCCCGTGCTGCATGCCGACGGCGTGACCGCCGACGTGGTGGTGATGGATCCCCCCCGCAAGGGTTGTGACAAGGCGGTGCTGCAGACCCTGGTCGCCATGGCCCCGCGCCGGTTGGTCTATGTCTCCTGCAACCCGCAGACCCTGGCCCGGGATCTCGCCTGGCTGGTCAAGCAGGGCTTCGTGCTGGACGAGGTGCAGCCGGTGGACATGTTCCCGCACTCGATGCACGTCGAGGCAGTTGCCCGCTTGAGTCTTCCAGCCAAGGCCTGAATTGAATTAGCCAGATGGCTCTGATAAAAAC
>NZ_JBFODA010000010.1:0-32135 GCF_040908055.1 Aeromonas sp. R7-4 | reverse complement strand
CGTTTTTTTATGGCCGTGGATCGGCGCAACCACCAGGCAGGGAGATCGGGGGTGATGATTCGTCTGGCGAGTGTGGAGGATGCGGCGGCGCTGGATCACTTCTTTGGGCAACTGGATCGGGAGACCCGCTTCATGCTCTATGAGGCGGGGGAGCGCCCCTCGGATATCGAGGGGCAGCGCCAGCGGCTCGAGGCCATGGCGGCGGCCCCCAATCAGGCCATGTGGCTGCTGGTGCTGGCCGGGGAGGTGCAAGGGTTTGCCGCGCTCATCGGCGGCGGCCTGGCGCGCAACCGCCACTGCGCCCTGGTGGTGATGGGGCTGCGGTCGAGTGTTCGCGGGCTGGGATGGGGTGAGCGGTTACTGCGCACCCTGATTGCGGCCGCCGGCGAGCTCGGGATCCAGCGGTTGGAGTTGGGGGTGATGGCCCACAACGAGGTGGCCCACGCCCTCTATCGCAAGTGCGGCTTCCGGGACGAGGGGTTGCGGCGACAGGCCTATCGGCTGGACGATGGCTACGTGGACGAGATCAGCATGGGGTTGCTGCTGTCGCCCGGAGCGCAATGACTTGGCTGACCTGGAGGGGGAGGCGACAGAGTGTCCGACGGCTTGATGAAGGGAGGAACGCGCTGATGAAAGGTATCTTGTTACGCTGGCTCGCCCGCTACGACGCCTGGTGCCAGGAGTGGGGACTCACCCCGGAGAACCGGCGCTGTTGCGCGCCGGTGCGCCATGACGAAGACGAGGATGCGCCAGAAACGCGCGACGACGCCCTCAATGATAATTGCGCGTCACGGCGCCGGTGACGCTGTTGTAGTCGAACGAGAGCCCCTCCGGATACGCCGGAAAGCGGCCGATGGAGTCGCGCAGGATATAGCGGCAGTTGTCGTGGCGCAGATTGCCTTCGAGTTGATCATTGGCCGGGATCAGCCGTGAGATATAGTCGCTTTTTGAATCTGTATGGCGTTCATCGGCTGCCGTCAGGTCGGTGTCGAGCAGGGCGCCGAACAGGCTCTCGCAATCGTCCCGGCTGCTGACGGAGATCTGATCGCTGTCGCCACCGGGGAAGATTGCATCGGGGCCCTGACCCCCCTGATCCTCCTTGGTCCCCACCGGCCAGCCATGGCGGTTGATGTCGAGATCCTGCTTGCCCATGCCGCTAAAGTTGTAGAGTGCCAGCGGCTCCCCCTTCACCTTGACCGCCCAGCCAGCGTGGGCGAGCTGCACGGCGCTGACAAAACTGCCCGCCGTCGCCGAGACGCTGCTCTTGAGCGCATCGTCCTGGATGTTGATGAAACGGGGCAGGGCGGTGACGGCCAGGATCCCCAGCACGACGATGACCAGCACCAGTTCTAGCAGGGTAAAGCCGCGGGAAACGCGTGTTGACATGAGATGAACCCAGTGAGTACGACAAACGGATAGGCGCGATATGGAACTGATAGACACCCACTGCCACCTGGACTTTCCCGTCTTCGATGCCGAGCGGGATGCCCTGCTGGTCCAGTGGCGCCAGTTGGGCGTGGGCGAGTATATCATCCCCGCCGTGGGAGAGGAGAACTGGGGACGGATCAGGACGCTGGCCGAGCGCTACGACGAGATCCGCTATGGGCTGGGGATCCATCCCTGGTATGTGGGGGCCCAGACGGAGGGGGTGCTGGCCAGGCTGGAGTCCCTGCTGGCGAGCCGGCCCCCTGGGCTGGTGGCGGTCGGGGAGTGCGGGCTGGATCTGCGCACCCAGGTGTCCCAGGAGGGGCAGATCGAGATGTTCGAGGCGCAAGTAAGGCTGGCCATGGCTTACGATCTGCCCCTCATCGTCCACTCGGTGCGGGCCAATGACACCGTCGCCAAGATACTGCGGCGCTTCAAGCCGGCGAGAGGGGGTGTCATCCACGCCTTCAGCGGATCTCAGCACCAGGCAGAGGCGTTCTGGCAGCTGGGGTTCAGGCTGGGGATAGGGGGCGTCATCAGCTATGAGCGGGCCAACAAGACCCGGGAGGCGATCAGAGCCATGCCGCTGGAAGCCCTGGTGCTGGAAACCGATGCCCCCGACATGCCGTTGCAGGGGCGACAGGGGGAGATCAATACCCCGGGGAGCCTGCCGGTGATCGCCGACATGCTGGCACAATTGCGCCAGCAGCCGCTGGAGGATGTTATTTCGGTGTTACATGAATCCACCTGGCAACTTTTCCCACTGGGAAAATGAAAATGCAGCATTTTGTTAACGATTGATGCCGATGTGATAAAAAACAGCGTCCATAAAAATCGTTTTCGGTCTAATTAAACGATGTTCAGCCCGTTTCTGGCTTATAAAATGTGACCAGTATTCTATTTTGTCGCACCGTAATTAGTATAATGCGCACCCTTGATTAGCGGCTTTAATACACAAATCGTTAACAAGCTGGCTGGTGCTACTAAAGAGGAAGTCTGAATAATGAATCTGATAATGGGTCTGGTAGGGATGGCAACGCTCGTCCTTATCGCGGTGCTATTTTCCAGTAATCGCAAAGCAATAAGAGTGCGTACCGTCGCCGGTGCCTTTGCAATCCAAGCCGGCCTGGGTGCCTTCGTGCTGTACGTCCCGGTTGGCCGCGACATCCTGGTGGGCGTATCCGATGCCGTTTCCAGCGTCATCGGTTATGGTCAGAACGGCATCGAATTCCTGTTCGGTGGTCTGGTCGGCAACAAGATGTTCGAAGTGTTCGGTGGTGGCGGCTTCATCTTCGCCTTCCGCGTGCTGCCGGTCATCATCTTCTTCTCCTCCCTGATCGCCGTGCTCTATTACCTCGGCATCATGCAGTGGGTCATCAAACTGCTGGGTGGTGGCCTGCAGAAAGTACTGGGCACCTCCCGTACCGAATCCCTGTCCGCCACTGCCAACATCTTCGTCGGCCAGACTGAAGCCCCGCTGGTGGTACGTCCCTTCATCTCCAAGATGACCGACTCCGAGCTGTTCGCCGTCATGTGTGGTGGCCTGGCGTCCGTGGCCGGTTCCGTGCTGGCTGGTTACGCCTCCATGGGCGTCAAGATGGAATACCTGATTGCCGCCTCCTTCATGGCCGCCCCGGGTGGTCTGCTGTTCGCCAAGCTGCTGGTACCGGAAACCGAGACCCCCAGCTACGACGAGAATACCGCCGAGGGCGAGCTGGACGACAAGCCGGCCAACGTGATCGATGCCGCCGCCGCCGGTGCTTCCGCAGGTCTGCAACTGGCTCTGAACGTCGGCGCCATGCTGCTGGCCTTCATCGGCCTCATCGCCATGATCAACGGCATCTTCTCCGGCGTGGGTGGCTGGTTCGGCTATCCGCAGCTCTCCCTGGAACTGCTGCTGGGCTGGCTGTTCTCCCCGCTGGCCTTCCTGATCGGCGTGCCCTGGAGCGAAGCCGTGGTTGCCGGCTCCTTCATCGGTCAGAAGCTGGTGGTGAACGAGTTCGTGGCCTACCTGAACTTCGCCCCCTACCTGAAGGATGAAGTGCTGATCAACGGCGTGGCCATGTCCGAGCACACCAAGGCCATCATCTCCTTCGCCCTGTGCGGCTTCGCCAACCTGTCCTCCGTCGCCATCCTGCTGGGTGGTCTGGGCTCCATGGCACCGAACCGTCGCGGCACCATCGCCAAGTTCGGTCTGAAGGCCGTGCTGGCAGGTTCTCTGTCCAACCTGATGTCTGCCACCATCGCAGGCTTCTTCCTGGCGCTGTCCGGCATGTAATACTGCCTGACCGTGAGGGTAAAGACGAACGCCACAGCGACTTGCTGTGGCGTTCTCGTTTGGAGCGGTGACAACCGTTTTCCTTTCTAGACTAATAATAAAATGAGTCAAATCGGAGGTTCTATGAATGAAGTGCTACTGGCAATGGCGGCCGGCTTTATCGTTGGGGTGTTGTTTTCTTTCCTCAAGTTGCCGATCCCGGCGCCTCCCGTACTGTCCGGGGTAATGGGGATTGTGGGGGTGTATCTGGGGGGGATTGCCTACTCCTGGATCCTGACCCGCTTCTTCTCCTAAAGCACCTTACAGTGCTGGATTTGCCGGGTGTGAGGTACCTCTGAAATTGGCAAATCCGGCTTGCAAACACGGGGTATCTCGGCTGAAATAGGCGATGCCAGCAGGGTGCTGGCATTGACTAATGCCCGATGAATTCGGGTGTTGGCGGTCAAATGGAATTGATTGGGAAGTCGGGTCAGACCTTGTCTGCCTTTCTCAAGTCTTCATGGAACCAAGTCCGCACTTTTGTAAGAAAGTGACAGGGCTCTTGCCTTATTTGCAGCCGTATTGCCTGTGCATTTGCGCTGCAATTCCATATCCCGTTGCTCCGGGAGCGTCTCTTGCCGACCCTCAGTGTGCGGTGACGGCCGTTTGCGGGTGATGGGGCTTATCAAGACTTTGGAGACATAGCATGACTGATCTGAAACTGGCCGCCCAACGTGCCCTGAACCTGATGGACCTGACCACCCTGAACGATGACGACACCGATCAGAAGGTGATCGATCTGTGCCGCAAGGCCAAGTCCCCGGCCGGCCTCACCGCCGCCGTCTGCATCTATCCCCGTTTCATCCCCATCGCGCGCAAGACCCTGCGTGAGATCGGCGCCGCCGACGTGCGCATAGCGACCGTGACCAACTTCCCCCACGGCAACGACGACATCGAGATCGCCGTGGCCGAGACCCGTGCCGCCGTCGCTTACGGTGCCGACGAAGTGGACGTGGTCTTCCCCTACCGTGCCTTCATGGCTGGCAATGAACAGGTCGGTTTCGATCTGGTTAAAGCTTGTAAGGAAGCCTGTGGCGCCAAGGTGCTGCTGAAGGTGATCATCGAGACCGGCGAGCTGAAAGAAGAAGCGCTGATCCGCCGCGCCTCCGAGATCGCCATCGACGCCGGTGCCGACTTCATCAAGACCTCCACCGGCAAGGTACCGGTGAACGCGACCCCGGAAGCGGCCCGCATCATGATGGAAGTGATCAAGGCCAAGGATCCGAAAGTCGGCTCCAAGCCGGCGGGTGGCGTGAAGGACGCCGCCGTGGCCGGTGAGTACCTCGCCATGGCCGAAGAGATCCTGGGCAAGGACTGGGTATCCGCCCGTACCTTCCGTTTCGGTGCCTCCAGCCTGCTGGCCAGTCTGCTGGCGACCCTGGGTCACGGCGACAAGCCGGCCAATACCAGCGGTTACTAAGCGACGGCAGGGGGTGGTGCGCCGCCCCCTCTTCGGATCTTCGGTCTGTGTTCGTGCGTGACGCACGGAGGGAATGAAAGATGTTTTTGCCTCAAGAGATCATTCGAAAGAAGCGCAACGGTGAAGCGCTCAGTACCCAAGAGATTCAATTCTTCGTCCAGGGCATTACCAACAACAGCATCGGCGAAGGCCAGATCGCGGCGCTCGCCATGGCGGTCTACTTCAAGGACATGACCATGGATGAGCGGGTCGCCCTGACCTGCGCCATGCGCGACTCCGGCATGGTGCTGACATGGGACCACCTGAACCTCGGCGGCCCCATCGTCGACAAGCACTCCACCGGCGGGGTGGGTGACGTCGTCTCCCTGATGCTGGGCCCCATGGTCGCCGCCTGCGGTGGCTTCGTGCCGATGATCTCCGGCCGTGGCCTGGGCCACACCGGCGGCACCCTGGACAAGCTGGACGCCATCCCCGGCTACCAGACCTCGGTGGACAACGATCGCTTCCTGAAGGTGGTGAAAGAGGCCGGCGTGGCCATCATAGGCCAGACCGGCGATCTCGCCCCGGCCGACAAGCGCATCTATGCGGTGCGCGACATCACGGCCACCGTCGAATCCATCGCCATGATCACCGGCTCCATCCTCTCCAAGAAGCTCGCCTCCGGCCTGGAAGCGCTGGTGATGGACGTGAAAGTGGGCTCCGGCGCCTTTATGCCGACGTTTGAGGCTTCCGAAGAGCTGGCCAAGAGTATCGTGGCCGTGGCCAACGGCGCCGGCTGCCGCACCTCGGCACTGCTCACCGACATGAACCAGGTGCTGGCCTCCAGCGCCGGCAACGCGGTGGAAGTGCGCGAAGCGGTGCGCTACCTGACCGGTGAATACCGCAACCCGCGCATCCACGAAGTGACCCTGGCCCTGTGCGCCGAGATGCTGATCTCCGCCGGCCTGGCCCAGAGCGATGCGGAGGCCCGTGCCAAGCTGCAGGCGGTGCTGGACAACGGCAAGGCCGCCGAGATCTTTGGTCGCATGGTGACCGGCCTCGGTGGCCCCGCCGACTTCATGGAGCGCCACGACAGCTATCTGCCCAAGGCCGCCATAGTGCGCCCCGTCTATGCCGCCAGCAGCGGTTTCGTGACCGCCATGGATACCCGCGAACTGGGCCTGGCCGTGGTCGCCATGGGCGGTGGTCGCCGCGCCGCCGGTGACAAGCTCGACTACGCCGTCGGTCTGACCGACTTTATCCGCCTGGGTCAGAGCGTCGAGGCTGACAAGCCGCTCGCTCTGATCCACGCTCAGACAGAGGCTCAATTTGCCGAGGCAGCCCGCATGGTGCAGGCTGCCGTCAAGATCGGCGACACCCGACCCCAGGCGCTGCCCGAGGTTTACCGTCGCATCGGTCTGGCTGATTTGTAACAAGGGGAAGTCCCATGAAACGTACCTTTATTCTGATGATGGACTCTTTCGGTATCGGCGCCGCCGCCGATGCCGACAAGTTCGGTGATGTGGGCGCCAACACCCTTGGCCATATCGCCAAGGCCTGCGCCTCCGGTGAGATCGAGGGCCGCGGCCCTCTCAATCTGCCGAACCTCAACAAGCTGGGTCTGGGTCACGCGGGTGAACTCGCGAGCGGCATCTTCCCGGCCGGGTTGAAGAAGGATGTCGAGGTGATCGGCGCCTACGGCTTTGCCCAGGAGCTATCCTCCGGCAAGGACACCCCGTCCGGTCACTGGGAGATCGCCGGCGTGCCCGTGTTGTTCGAGTGGGGCTATTTCCACGATCACCACAACAGCTTCCCGCAGGAGCTGCTGGACGCCATCGTCGAGAAGGCCGGCCTGCCGGGTTACCTCGGCAACTGCCACGCCTCCGGCACCCAGGTGTTGGATGATCTGGGCGAAGAGCACATGCGCACCGGCAAGCCGATCCTCTACACCTCTGCCGACTCCGTGTTCCAGATCGCCTGCCACGAAGAGACCTACGGCCTCGAGAAGCTCTATGAGCTGTGCCACATAGTGCGCGAGCTGCTGGAGCCCTACAACATCGGCCGCGTCATCGCGCGTCCGTTCGTGGGCAGCGGCAAGGGCAACTTCAAGCGCACCGGCAACCGCCACGACTACTCCGTGCTGCCGCCGGCGCCGACCGTGCTGGACTACATGAAGGAGGCGGGCGGCCAGGTGGTTTCCATCGGCAAGATCGCCGACATCTATGCCCAGCAGGGCATCACCAAGCAGGTGAAGGGCACCGGCCTGACCGAGCTGTGGGACAGGACCCTGGAAGAGGTGAAGGCCGCCGGTGACAACACCATCGTCTTCACCAACTTCGTGGACTTCGACTCCTCCTACGGTCACCGCCGTGACGTGAAGGGCTACGCCGATGCGCTGGAGTACTTCGACTCCCGTCTGCCCGAGCTGTTCGCGCTGATGCAGGATGGCGACGTGGTGGTGCTGACCGCCGACCACGGCTGCGATCCGACCTGGAGCGGCACCGATCACACCCGCGAATACATCCCTGTGCTGTTCTACGGCAAGCCGGTCAAGGCGGGCTCCGTCGGTCGTCGCGAGACCTTTGCCGACATCGGCCAGAGCATCGCGGCCTACCATGGTCTGCCCAAGCTGCAATACGGCACCAGCTTCCTGTAATGCCGACCCGGGGCGGACCTGTCCCGGAGGCAAAGGGGATCTGTTTCCTGTAATGTACCGGCCCGTCGCCGCGAGGTGGCGGGCAACCCAATAAAGACAATAAAACTCAACCTAGTGTGAAGGAATAAAGAGAATGGCAACTCCTCATATCAATGCGAAAGATGGCGCCTTTGCTGATACCGTGCTGATGCCGGGCGACCCCCTGCGTGCCAAGTACATCGCCGAGACCTTCCTGGAGAACGTCGAGCAGGTGTGCGACGTGCGTAACATGTTCGGTTTCACCGGCACCTACAAGGGCCGTCGCATCTCCGTCATGGGCCATGGCATGGGCATCCCGTCCTGCTCCATCTACGCAAAAGAGCTGATCACCGACTACGGCGTGAAGACCCTGATCCGCGTGGGCTCCTGCGGTGCCGTGCGTGAAGACGTGAAACTGCGTGACGTGGTGATCGGCATGGGCGCCTGCACCGACTCCAAGGTGAACCGTCTGCGCTTCAAGGATCACGACTTCGCCGCCATCGCCGACTTCGATCTGGTGGCCAATGCCGTGCAAGCCGCCAAGAACAAGGGCGTGGCCGTGCGCGTGGGCAACATCTTCTCCGCCGACCTGTTCTACACCCCGGATCCCTCCATGTTCGACGTCATGGAAAAATACGGCATCCTGGGTGTCGAGATGGAAGCCGCCGGTATCTATGGCGTGGCCGCCGAGTACGGTGCCAAGGCGCTGACCATCTGCACCGTCTCCGACCATATCCGTACTGGTGAGCAGACCACCTCCGAAGAGCGTCAGCTGACCTTCAACGACATGATCGAAATCGCGCTGGACTCCGTGCTGCTGGGCGACTGATCCCCGGCTTCGGCTCCATGCAAAACGGCGACCTGGGGTCGCCGTTTTTTTATGTCTCATTGGGGATGCAAGCCCAGAGGGCTGGTTGTGCCACCTAGGCTTCCTGGCCTCAATCAAGAGAGTAAGGCCATGAAATGAAAGCATATGCTTACCCAATCGATCTTCATTCTGCTCCCAAGCATCGGGTGGGTCAGCGAGGGACCGACCGGCCCGCGTCATCTCCTGTGATCTCCATGACGCTGCTCTCGGCCCATGTTAGCTGCCAAGATCCTAGGGTAGATAAAGTGCCCTAATCCCCCTCAGCGCTAACCACCAGCGACCAGCTCTTGTCGGGATCGAACAGCTGGATCGCCTCGACGGCGGTGGCCGTATCGGCCCCGAGATCCTTTTGATAGACCCGTCCCTCGTGATTCACCATGAAGGTCATTACCCCGCTGGTGGCATAATCGGCAGGCCAGGCGAGCAGGGCGACACCGTCTCTTAACTGCCCTTCGACAAAGTACTCTTTCTGCCCCCCATTGGCAGCGGCTCCCTGGGCATACAGGATACGGTAGTAGTAGCCATGATAGGGGGTGCGTTGACCAACCACGGCCCTGTAGCCCTCGGCCGCGGCACGGACGACCTCCTCTCCGGCCGGGCTGGCTGGTTCACCCTCGCCAACGGGCCAATAGAGCCCATTGTGCTGTCCTGGATCACTACGCAGTTTTGCCGCAAAGAGTCCCGCAGGCTGGCCATCATGCCCCAGGGCGGCGTACTCCAGCTGTGCGTCGATAAAGCCACGGCACACCGCAATGGCCCCCAGCTCATTGCGACCGATGCGGCGATAGACGATCTCTTTGGCTCCGGCGGCGCCATCGAGATACCACTTGCCATTTTCGGCCACGAGGGGGATGGGCAGTGGCCAATCCGACTCCCCCACGACCAGGATCATTTTATCCCTGCCTTCGGCCACCAGTTGGTGCTTGCTCTTGAAGCTCGCGACGAAGGCAGAGCGATCATTGGCATCGGCCACCTCATCCCCCGAAGTGATGGCCTCCTCACTATTTTCACCGAGCAACAGCGTCAGTGCGGCGACGTCGTTCTGCTCCAGGGCCGTGATCAGGGCCTGCACCGCCTCATCCGGAGTCGCGAAGGTGCGCTGCTCCATGGCGCTTGCGTCGCAGGCAACGGTCAGGGCGAACAGGGCCAAACCCCATGAGGGGGCCCAACTCCATTTCAACAAACGCTTCATCATCGCGTACTCCGTCTGGGTTGAGTGGTGCGCCCTGTACGCGCGCTACTGGCCACGCTTTCGCGGCCACGTTGGCTGGCGGCGCGCTCGGTTCTGCCCGAGTTCTGTACCCCTTGGAAGGCACTCCTTGAGGTTGAGGCCGAGGCCACAGGGGCTCTGCGCGTCGCCGTCTGTGTCGCACTCTTGGTGTGAGTGGTGCGTGGTTGGACATAGCCGCGATCACGGGCTCCAGCGGTCTGTGGTGTGATTTGCTGCCGCTTGACCCTGTCTCCTGCGTAGTCGCCCTGGCGTGGCGTGCGCTGGGCCACATTCGCCTCCCTGTTCGCCTGTCTAGCGTCGCGCGTCACCTTGGCACTTTCGCTGTTGAGTTGGCGGTTGGCCCCCGCATAGGTTCCCTTCGGGGCGGTTGCGCGAGTCTCCCTGTTCACCTCGTTGACCGCGCGCGGTGCGCCGGCGTATTCGCCTTTAGGCTGGCGATCGGCCCCCGCATAAGTCCCCTTGGGTGCTGCATCTCGTTGGACCGCCCCTGCCGCGTTATTCAGTGGGCGCTGTGCCAGGGTCGCCAGCTCAGGGCGGTTGGGGCGCGCCGCCGTGATGGGGCTGTCGGCCTGGCGCAGGTAGTTGTTGGGGCCGCGCTCAAACTTGTTGAAGTAATCGTCTCCCTTGGCGTTGATATAAATATTGTTGTTGGAGCCCCGCTGATAGTTGACCGGACGGTTGTAGCCACTGGTGGGACGAAAACCGTTGCCATAGTTGGGGTTGTAACGATAGGGGACGTAACCGCTGGGATAACCTGCTCCCCACCTAGGGTAATAGGGGTGATAGTCGTCCTCATAGTCATCGTCGTTGAAGACTTCGTTGACCAGCATGCCCGCACCAAAGGCGAGCAAGCCCGTCAGGACCATATCATCGCGGTCATATTCATCATCGTCATCGCTGTCATGGTCGTGATCGTCATGCTCCACCACTGTCGTGGTCGTTGTCGCAGGCACGGTCGTTGTCGTGCTCTCTGTGGTCACCGGTGCCGGCCCGGCAGCCGGCGCGCTATAGACGGCGGTTGGGTCGTATTGCGGGGCATAAATGACGTCAGGGTTGGCAGGGGCAATGGTGACGATCTGCTGATTGTTCTGTTCATCTTTGGCGACGTCCATCTGCTCGGAGTCTTTCAGGTTGCCCACCTCCATCGCTTGCTGGCGCAGGCGCTGAACGGCAGCCAGAACGCCCGGCTCATCGGCCAGGAAGGCACTGCCCAGCTCGGTCGTCCACTCCATCTTCAAGCACATCATGTCCATGACGGTCGGGAAGTGCATCAGCGACATGGTTGGCGGCGTAAAGCCCAGCGGCGCAATGGCGGCTGTCAGCTCCTTCCCCTTGAGATTGGGGTGGGCGACCAGCCAGTTGCCGGCATCGAGCACCTCTTGCGGATTGGTGGCGCTGGCCAGCACCTGAGCCAATAACGCATCCGGGTAGAGCGCTACGGGTGCAAGCAAGGTCTCAAGCGCCTCTGGGGTATATTTCGATGCTTGCGCGTTAACGGGCTGCCCTTGCGGTGCGACCGCTGCACTGGTGCTGGCGGCCGAGACCGCGTTGGGCTGAACACTTTGCGCGACGGAAGGCGGCTCCTCTTTGCAGGCAGCCAATCCCGTGCTGAGGGCGAGCATGGCTGCCAACACGCTCCGGCGAAATAGGGGTTGCTTCATGATCGTGCTTCCTTCTGCTGGAGTGGCTGATGCACCCCTTGCCTGATGATTTGCATAAATGTGGTATCTCATCGCATTCAAGGCGGGCGTTTCATACCGAAAACATAAACCACGAATCGAGATCACACCCAACGCCGGCAGGAAAGGCGTGAAAAATTCGAGTGCGCCTGTCTCAGGCTATGCCCGGTACCTTAAGGTGAGCAGAATCAGATGGGCAGACAGTTGAACGCCGGTGCAGCGCTGATGGCGGGATAGCCTGGTCAGGCAACGGCGGCATGAGGTGAGCGAGGAGAGGTCACTTCGTTGACGGACGTTTCGGCGACGACGGCGGTGCCAGGCGCCTCGATACTCCGCTCGATAGTCATCTCGAGCAGTTGAGGGGGACGGGTATCGCGAGCAGTACCTTATTCGATGCCAGGCGGTGGGGCATTGTCGCCTGTCTGGGGCGGTGCCGGGCGCTTCTTGTGCTTGCGCACCCGCACGTAGTTGCGGCGCACCCCGTAGGAGATGAGCAGGCCGGCCAGCAGCATCACCAGCAGCATCAGCCGCTGCTTCTCCTGGCTTATCTTGAGCTGGGTGTCCTGCGCGGCCAGCAGCTTCTGCTCCTCCAGAGTGATCCTCAGGTAGCCCAGGGTCAGGTTCCCCTCCAGGATCTCCTGGACGAACTGGATGCGCCCCTTGCCCTGCTCCGGCAGGGACTTGTTGTCGGTGCCGATGGGCAGCAGGCTGTCCAGCGGCACCGCCTGATCCGACTGGGCGAGGGGGATGCCGCGGGCGTCGTAGAGGGTGACATCCAGGATGTCGGGGTCGGCGGCGAGATCCTGCGCCAGCCGCTCCAGCTCGCTCTCCTTGTCTTCCTTGATCCAGCGCCCCATGTCCCGGGCGGCATAGGCGACCAGCGCCTGGGCCCTGTCCCGTGCCGCACTGTGCAGCGCGGCCTGGCTCTCTCCCTGCATGTGGATGAGCAGCACCAGCACCCAGAGGCCGAGCAGGATCCCTGCCGCCAGACTGATGACTCGTTTGATGGGAAGGTGACGCACAGCACAGAGCCTCTGGTGGTGAATGAAGGAGGGGCCGGGTTTCCGGTGGCCCCTCGGCGGGGCCGGGAGGGGCCTGCGGCACCGCAGGCGGGATCTTGGCGCTTGCCTGTACAAAAAGCAATACGCTACTCTGGGCCGGCATGATGAACCCCATGATTTCCAAGGAAGGCGTCTCTCTTATGTTGTTGTCCCAACTCCCCCGCTCCCTGCACGACTGGTCCAGTGCCCTGTGCAGCGCGCCCTGCTGGCAGCTCACTCCCGAAGCCCTGCTGCCTGCGTCCCGTGCCCACGATGGCGCCTGGCTCGTCCTGTTTGGCAGGGCGCTGGACGCCGGCCATCTGGGGCGGCTGGCCAGGCTGCTGGCCAGCCACGAGGTGGAGGCCAGTCTCTATCCCGTGGGGGAGCAGGCCGGTATCCCCCTGCTGCTGCTCGGGGCGAGCCGCTTCTCCCCTGAACTGGTGCAGGAACTGAAAGCCCAGGAGTGGGACATCGATCTGTGCCACCTGCCGACCCTGCCGACCCTGGGGGAACCCGGTTTGCTGGTGATGGACATGGACTCCACCGCGATCCGGATCGAGTGCATCGACGAGATAGCGCGGCTGGCGGGCGTGGGCGAACAGGTGGCGGCCGTCACGGCGGCGGCCATGCAGGGCAAGCTGGAGTTTGCCGACAGCCTGAGGGCCAGGGTGGCCCTGCTGGAAGGGGCACCGGTCACCATCCTCGACGAGGTGGCGGCTAACATGCCCTGGATGCCCGGCTTGCCACTGATGGTCGATACCCTCAAACAGGCGGGCTGGAAGGTGGCGATCGCCTCGGGCGGTTTTACCCGGTTCGCCGGTCAATTGCAGCGGGAGCTTGGACTGGACGCCGTCTTCGCCAACGAGCTGGCGGTGGAGGGGGGTCTGCTGACCGGCAAGGTGAGCGGCCCCATAGTGGATGCTGCCGTCAAGGCCGAGGTGCTGCAGCGGCTCGCGGCGGAGCACGGCATCGCCGCCAGCCAGACGGTGGCTGTCGGCGATGGGGCCAACGATCTCAGGATGATGGGGGTGGCCGGTCTGGGCATCGCCATCCACGCCAAGCCACTGGTGCGTGCCCAGGCGGCGGCCACCCTCAACCACCACGATCTGGAAGGGGTGCTCTGCCTGCTCGGCGCGCTGGCCTGTCGCGACCGGCGCTGGGGCTGAGCAGGCTCAAGGAGGAGCTGAAAGCAAGATGGAACTGTTGCAACAATCCCTGTTTGTCCCCTGCGGCGAGCATCGACTGCACGTACGCCACATCCAGCCCGGTGTTGCGGTGCATGCGGATCCCATCCTGATGGTGCACGGCGCCATCGAGAACGGCCGCATCTTCTACACCGAATCTGGCAAGGGGCTGGCCTGTTTCCTGGCACGGCACGGCTATCAGGTGTATGTGGCGGATCTGCGGGGGCGGGGGCTCAGCACCCCGGCCATCGCCGAACGGGCCGGTCACGGCCAGCATGAGCTGATCACCGAGGATCTGCCCGCCCTGCAACGTTGGGTCGCCGCTCGCCATGCCGGCGCCAGGGTGCACTGGATGGCGCACTCCTGGGGGGGGGTCATCATGGCCTCGACCCTGGTGCGCTTCCCCGCACTGGCCGACCAGATAGCCAGCCTGGTGTTCTTCGGCACCAAGCGGGGGGTCTCGGTGCAGAACCCCGAGCGCTGGTTGAAGGTGGATCTGATCTGGAACCGGCTGGCCCCCTGGCTGGCGCGCCATCGCGGTTTTCTGGCCGCGCGCCGGTTGCGGATAGGGGCGGACGATGAGCCGCTGCGCTACCTGCAGGAGACCATCCCCTGGGTGAAGTGCGGCCCCTGGCAGGATCCGTTCGATGGCTTTGCCTACGGGGAGGCGGCAGCCAGGGTCAACTGGCCGCCGCTCTGGATGATCTCGGCCAAGGCCGACAAGGTGCTGGGTCACCCGACCGACGTGCGCCGTTTCAGCGACGAGATGGGCTCGGCCACCCGTCACACCCGCCTCGGGCGGGACAACGGCAACCGGCTCGACTACGACCACATCAACATGCTGACGGCGCCCCAGGCCCAGGAGGATCACTTCCCCGAGATCCTGGCCTGGCTGCGCAACCCGCAGGCGGCCTGAGACGGACAAGGGCGGCCCCGGGGCCGCCCTTGTCGTGAATGGCGCGCGCCCCGCCAGGGTCAGTGCGCGGCGATGCCGAGCCGGAACAGGGTGGCCTGGGTGGTATCGGTCAGCTCGCCCACCCCCACCACGCTCCACAGCTCCTCTTCCAGCTTCTTGGCCTTGTGAATGGCGAACTTGGCGATGTAGTCCAGCTCGTTGGCGATGAAGCTGGTGTCCGGCCGGCCGGTGCGGGAGATGCCGACCAGCACCGAATAGAACTCACCCTGCTGCCGGGCCGACTCGATGAAGCGGCGCTTCTGCTCCACCGATGCAAAGCTGCTGGCAAGCTGGCTGCGAAACAGGGGCGCGCCCCCCTTGGTGTGCAGGCCGGCGATATAGACCTCATCCTCCTCCGGCTTGTCTTCCCGAAGGATGGTGCGCAGGGGGGCGAGCAGCAGGGTCTTGAGCAGGGAGCCTTGCAGCAGGGGGTAGAGGTTCGCCTGCCCCTCCCGCTCGGCGCAAGCCTGCAACAGGCCCGCGAGACTGCGCGGCCTGGGGGCCAGCCCCAGGGCGGCGGGGCGGGGCGGCCCGTTGAGCTTGTTCACGTAGACAGGGGTGTTGAACAGGTGGTGGGTATAGAGGTTGCGCAGCGCCCTGGCCATGCCACGGTAGCGCTTGTGCTCCCGGGTGGTCTTGAGCTTGTTCTGGTTGCTCTCTATCAGCAGGCTGAAGAACTGGTGGCCGATGTGGCGCTCCGCCGCCCCCTCGATGCACAGGTGCAACACGGTTCGACTCTGGTTGAGGCTGACCAGCCGGTAGGGGAGACGCTGCAGATCCATGTTCCTGGCGAGATCCTGCAGGCGGGGCAGGGCGACCTGGAGGATCTCCCCCTTCTCGCCGGCAAACGGCTCCTCCAGCTCGATCTGCATGCCGTGGGCCGAGATGTCGCGGGTCCAGCCGAGCCAGGTGCGCTCCTGATGGCGGACCACGATGGCCGTCTTGTGGACGTAGCGGGCCTCCTTGCGCAGTTGCACATAGTGCAGCGTCTCTATTTCGAAGGGGACCGCATGAATGTCGTGGCCGAAGCGTTGCAAGTCGTTGGCGTTGTGCGCCTGGCGGCTGTCGAACCGGAATTCCTCGCGCTGGTTGTCGAGCCCTATCTCCTGCAGCATGCCCACGTAACCCAGCTGGTCTAGCCGCTCGCGCAGCAGCCTGTCCTGCAGCTGGTGCGTCCCTCCCGGCTGGTTGTCGAGATCGGCCTCGGCCAGGGTGCAGGCCTCCAGGCTGAACTTGTAGACGCGCCAGCTGGGGCGGCGGGCGCCTACCTGGAAGAACAGGGTGGTCAGCCCGCTCTGCTCCAGCTCTTCCCGGGTGGCGGAGAAGAAGTAGAGGTGGCTGCGTACCGAGTGGGTGAAGCTGTAGATCAGGGTCTCTCGCAGCCCCCCCCTGTCCGGCAGCAGGGAGAGCATCCGTGCCGCCGGGAAGAGGGTGGCGAGCATGTCGCGGTTCTTGGCGTCGCGCCAGTACTCCAGGATGTGCTGGTTGTTCTCGGTCCGCAGGGCGATCTCGAGGGCCGGGGCACTGCCCTTGCCGAAGAAGAGCGGCATGCCCGTCATGCGCGGCAGGTAGAACTGTTCATACCCCTTGATGATGGCGGCCGACAGCAGGTAGTCGACGCTGACCCGGTAGCGGTTGCGGTTGTGTTCGATGAAGTCGCGCAGGAAGCTGTCGAAGGCGGGGTGCTCGCCGCTCTTCACCAGGCGGAGCCAGTACTTCCCCTCTTTCTGCTCCTCCCCCAGGATCTGGTAGCCGATCGACTGTCGCAGCACGGGGTGAGGGTGTTCGCGCTCCAGGCCGGTGAAGAAGACCTCGATCTGCTCGCCGGTCTGATACTCGGGCAGGTAGGGCACCGAGACCCGGATCCCGCCGAGGGAGATATCCGAGCTCTTGACCTGCAGTTTCTCCCCGCTCGCCAGGTGCAGCACCATGGGTGAGCTGAAGTGCATCCGCTCCTCCTGCCTGCCGTAGTGGCTGGCGAAGGGGATGGCGTTGACCTCGAAGGGCTGAAACGGATTGAGCGGCAGGGAGAGGTGCTCGCTGCGCCCCTGATTGAGCCTGTACCAGGCTTGCAGCGCCTCGTAGACCCCCAGGGTATAGGCGTCCCGGTAGAGGTAGCACTGGGATTGAAACAGCTCGATGGCCTCGGCGGGCATGAAGTGGGTGACCCCCTCGAACTCGTATACCTGGCAGAGGGCGCCGAGCTCGTTGCGCATGTCGATCACGCGTCGGCAGGGGGTGCACTTGCGCTTGAGCTCCATCTTCAGCAGGAAACGGCCGTTGGTATTCTCGTTCTGGGTCAAGCGGTTGAAGATGTCGTCGAAGTCCTTTTCCCGAAGCAGGGGGACAAGCTGTTCTATCAGGTGTAGGGGCTGTTCTGAATCCATGTATTCCTGCCGCGGAAAGTCACTTTTCCGATTCTGGGTTTGATCTGTCGGTCGCAAACCAGTATATCAAGCAGGAATTCATCCTGTCCCCGAGTTATCCATGGCCAAAAACAAAACCGCCTATGTTTGTTCCGAATGTGGAGCCGACTTCACCCGCTGGCAAGGTCAGTGCAGCGAGTGCAAGGAGTGGAACACAATCACCGAGGTGAGGTTGGGGGTCGCGACGCCCGGCAAGAGCGCCCGCTACACAGGTTATGCCGGTGCCGTCGGCAGCCAGGTGCAGACCCTGGCGGAGATCGCCACCACCGAGATCCCCCGTTTCAGCTCCGGCTTCAAGGAGCTGGACCGGGTGCTCGGCGGCGGCGTGGTGCCCGGCTCGGCCATCCTCATCGGCGGCAATCCGGGGGCGGGCAAGTCGACCCTGCTGCTGCAGACCATGTGTGGCCTGGCGCAGCGGATGAAGACCCTCTACGTGACCGGGGAGGAGTCCCTGCAGCAGGTGGCGATGCGGGCCGGCCGGCTGGGCCTGCCCACCGATCGGCTGCGCATGCTGTCCGAGACCAGCGTCGAGCAGATTTGCCTCATCGCCCAGCAGGAGCAGCCGCAGATCATGGTCATCGACTCCATCCAGGTGATGCACGTGGCGGACGTGCAGTCCGCGCCGGGCTCCGTCTCCCAGGTGCGCGAGTCCGCGGCCCTGCTCACCCGCTACGCCAAGCAGAACCACGTGGCCATCTTCATGGTGGGCCACGTCACCAAGGATGGCACCCTGGCCGGCCCCAAGGTGCTGGAGCACTGCATCGACTGCTCCGTGCTGCTGGACGGGGGTCATGACTCCCGGTTCCGAACCCTGCGCTCCCACAAGAACCGCTTCGGGGCGGTCAACGAGCTCGGCGTGTTCGCCATGACGGGGCAGGGGATGAAGGAGGTGAGCAACCCCTCTGCCATCTTCCTCAGTCGGGGCGAGGAGCAGGCCCCCGGCTCCATCGTCATGGTGATCTGGGAGGGCACCCGCCCGCTCTTGGTGGAACTGCAGGCGCTGGTGGACTATTCCCAGCTCTCCAACCCGCGCCGGGTGGCGGTGGGCATGGATCACAACCGCCTCGCCATGTTGCTGGCGGTGCTGCACCGTCACGGGGGGCTGCAGATGGCGGATCAGGACGTCTTCATCAACGTGGTCGGTGGCGTCAAGGTGGAGGAGACCAGCGCGGATCTGGCGCTGCTGCTGGCCATGGTCTCCAGCTTCAGGGATCAGGCCCTGCCCAAGGATCTGGTGGTGTTCGGCGAGGTGGGGCTTTCCGGCGAGATAAGGCCCGTGCCCTCCGGTCAGGAGCGGCTGCAGGAGGCGGCCAAGCACGGTTTCCGCCGCGCCATCGTCCCCCACGCCAATGCCCCCAAACACCCCATCGAGGGGATGGAGGTGGTGCCGGTGAAGAAACTCTCCGATGCCCTCGAGGCCCTGTAGCCGATGGCGGCCGACAGACAATGAAAAGGAGCGCCTCGGCGCTCCTTTGTGTATCCGTGCCTCTCAGGGCGCCGTCGGCGGGACGTGCTCCCTGTGTTCTTGCAGCAGTTGCTCGAGCTCGCGATGGAGCAGCTGCTCTTCCCCGATGTTCAGCTCGATCATCCGCTTGAGGTGGGTGGCGCTGTCGATGTCGATGTGGTGGCAATAGAAGCCCAGCTTCTTGCTGGCCTCGTGGGTCAGCTCGACCAGCATCTTGATCTCGATGTCGCTGCCCCCCAGCACGAAGCAGATCTCGTACTCCTTGTCGTCGCTGGCGACCCAGTCCTCGGGCCTGAGCAGCAGGGCTCCCTGCAGGGAGACATCGACCAGCTGGGTGCGCCACTGGTGTTCACCCTGGGTGAGCCTGGCGGCGGTCAAATAGAAAATGCGTGTGAAGTGGCGGCGCTCGGCCATGGTCGTCTCCGGTCTGCGTGCGAGCACAGTGCTCATCGTTCATGTTCCAGAGTGTAATGTAGCTGGCGCATCAGGATGTTGAACTGGCTCCGATATTGGATATCAGACCCGCTGATGGCTGAGGGATTCCACCACCTGCAGCGCCTTGACCAGGCGGTCTTCCTGCTTGAACCTGTCTTCCAGCACGGGGCCCAGCTGGTTCAGATCCTCGTCGAGTTGCAACAGCTGTGCCTCGTCGGCATTGCTGTACTTGTCGTTGAACTCCAGCGCGAACTCGGTACAGGCCCGGATGTGGGGGTAGATGCGTTTGGCCAGCTCCAGCTTGTCGCCGCTGGCCTGCTCGAAGGCGGTGACCACGTGGTTGTAGATCTCGAAATGGCCGGCGCTGACGTAGTCGACCAGCTGTTCGCAGAAGCGTTGCAGCTCGACGTGGCCGGGAAGGGATCGCTGCTTTGACTTGGTAGGCATGAGCCCGGCCAGTCGCATGTACTCGACCAGCAACGCCTGTCTGGCATCGAGCCAGTCGTCTATCGCTCTGTGCTTTCCTGCCAGTGCGCGCTTGGTGTTTTCCAGTTCAGTTAACATAGTCCCTCCATGGGCATGGCATGCGGCACTCTGGTCGCACACCTCCGGTCATTCTCATCGACTGACGACACTCCTATAACTAGGGAAAATCCTGTTGACCGTCAATAGGAGTGTAGGGATATTGTTACATCAGGCTGGGGGCTGCATACAAGTCTCCGCCGGTTTCGCGCGCCGTGTCGCCCATCTGGGTGACAAAGGGGCGAGATATGTGACTATTTCCGCAGATCTTGATGAAAACCCCAGCATTCAAGCCAATCCGGTTGATAAAGCCTTTGCCTGAGTGTTTTTTTTTGAATAGAGTGGCCCGGTGCTAAATGCCCGATCATAAAGGAAATGTTATGAACAAAGCTCAACTTGTCGATGCAATTGCCGCCAAAGCAGACCTGAGCAAAGCTCAGGCCAAAGTCGCTCTGGAAGAGATCATCAATGGTATTACCCAGAGCCTGAAAGAGGGCGATGCCGTTCAGTTGGTGGGTTTTGGTACCTTCAAGGTCAACCATCGCGCGGGCCGCACCGGTCGCAACCCGCAGACTGGCAAAGAGATCCAGATTGCAGCCGCCAATGTGCCGTCCTTTGTGGCAGGCAAGGCGCTGAAAGACGCCGTCAAGTAATCGCGTAAAGTAATCAAATGAAACCCGGCTCATGCCGGGTTTTTTCTTGCCATCTTCGTTAGAATTTGTTTCAGATACACTCAGGATATGGCATGCGCTGTAGTGAGGTGGATATGGAACAGAAGAATGCCATTCGGCAGGTGGCCGTACCCTGGGCCCCCTCTCGTCAACTCCCCCCCGGCCTGGTGGTGGCCGAGCTGCATCAGGACATCTGGAGCGACACCCTGACCATTATGCTGGGCCGTGCCCGCAGCATAGACCTGCCGCCGCAGCCCCTCTGCCGGGTCAATTTCCGCCACATCTTCGCGGTGCGGGTGATGGAAGACTGCGATCTGGCGGAAGGGCGCGACAGCCACATCATCGAGGAGCAGATCCAGCTGATCATCCCGTCCCGCTTCGCCAGCTGGTTCCATCAGGAGTCCGATGGCCTGCATCTGGACGAGGACTTGCAGCATTACCGCATCTCGACCTGGGATTACTGCGCCGACGTGCTGACCTCGTCCCCCCCCGAGCTGCAGTTCGTGGCGTCGGAGGAGTGAATCGGCCCCCATTCCCGTCAAGGAAACAAAAAAGCCGGCGCATCGCAGCGCCGGCTTTCCTGTCTGGGGTGTCAGCCCAGCAGCTGATCCCGGTGCAGGCCCAGCACGATCAGCAGCCCGATGAAATAGAAGGCGCTGAGCTTGATGCCCAGGATGGCGAGCAGGCCGGCGCAGAGGCGCACCAAGGCCTTGTGCAGCCAGGAGCCGGTGAAGCGATACATGGTTACTCCACCGACTCGGCGCTGGCGAATTCCGGCACCTTGGCCATGGCGTCTAGCACCACCTGGATGCCGGCGCCCGGCTTGCAGGCATTCTCGCTCAGGTGACGACGCCAGGCGCGGGCGCCCTGCATGTTCTGGAACAGGCCCAGCATGTGGCGGGTCATGTGGGAGAGGTAGTTGCCCTTGGCCAGCTCCTGTTCCATGTAGGGCAGCATCATCCGCACCACCTCGTGGCGGCTCGGCACCTCGCCCGCCAGGCCGAAGATCCGGTTGTCGACCTCGGCCAGGAGGTAGGGGTTCTGGTAGGCCTCGCGCCCCATCATGACACCGTCGAGGTGCTGCATGTGTTCGAGGGACTGCTCCAGGCTGGTGACCCCGCCGTTGATGGCGATGGTCAGATCCGGATAATCCTGCTTGACCCGGTAGACGCGGGGGTAGTCCAGCGGCGGGATCTCGCGGTTCTCTTTCGGGCTCAGGCCGCTCAGCCAGGCCTTGCGGGCGTGGACGATGAAGGTGTCGCAGCCGGCGTCGCGCACCTGCTCGATGAAGGTCTGCAAAAACTCGTAGGAGTCCTGCTCGTCGATGCCGATGCGGGTCTTCACGGTTACCGGGATCTTGACCACGTCGCGCATCGCCTTGACGCAGTCGGCCACCAGGGCGGGCTCGCCCATCAGGCAGGCGCCGAAGCGGCCGTTCTGGACACGATCCGACGGGCAGCCCACGTTGAGGTTGATCTCGTCATAGCCGCGCTCCTCGGCCAGTTTGGCACAGCGGGCCAGATCCGCCGGGTTGCTGCCTCCCAGCTGCAGGGCGAGGGGGTGTTCCTGCTCGCTGTAGCCCAGATAGTCCCCCTTGCCGTGGATGATGGCGCCCGTGGTCACCATCTCGGTATACAGCAGGGTCTGGCGGGTCATCAGACGGTGGAAGTATCGGCAATGCCGATCGGTCCAGTCCAGCATGGGGGCAATCGAGAATGTCTGGCGGTGGGCAGGCTTGCCAGATATGGCCTCAGCACCTGATTTCACGGGGTTTTCACTGATTTGTTTCTGAGTCATTTGCGGGTGTTTCCAGACATTTGTTGATTGAACCTGCCCCATATCTGCCCCACCATTTCATGGGGCAGGTGAACTCCACGAGGTGTCTATGGCCGGCTACACAATAGAAAAACGTAAGACCAGCAAAGGCGAATTACGCTATCGCTGTACCGTCAGGGAACATAAAGGCGAAGAGGTAGTATACCGAGAATCCCGAACCTTTGGCAGACAGTCCGACGCCAAGAGCTGGGGGATGCAGATGGTTGCGATGATCGAGCGGGATGGCTTGCCAGGCTTGGTGCAACCCGTCCCCACCATCCGCGAACTGATAGCACTCTACCGCGATCACCCGGCCATTAGCCCCACCATAGGCAGAACCAAGGCCTACTGCCTCGATCTGGTTGCCGATTGCGATATCGCGGCACTCAATGCCGATCAGCTCACCATCAAGGATCTGGTTGACCACTGTCAGGCCAGAAGGAATGCAGGAGCTTCTCCTGCCACCATTGCCCACGACATCAGCTACCTTGGCTCCGTATTTGCTGCCGCCAATCCCGTCTTCAACATTCCAGTCGACAACAAGCTGATCCTTGAAGCTCGTAAAACCCTCAACAACCTGAAACTGGTGGGAAAAGCCCAGAAGCGCACACGCCGTCCTGTGAGCAATGAACTGGAAAGGATCATCCAGGGGCTGGAAAAACGGCAGAGCCACGGCATGGCCAAAATCCCCTACACAGACCTGCTCAACTTCGCCATCCTGAGCTGCATGCGAATCAGCGAGGTGTGCAAGATCAAGTGGTCTGGCGTGGATGAGAAAAACCGGGCCGTGTTGGTTGAAGACCGCAAAGACCCGAGAAAGAAGATTGGGAACCATATGCTGGTGCCTCTGCTGGGCGAAGCCTGGGAGATCCTCAAGCGTCAACCCAGAACCGATGATCGCATCTTCCCCTACAACGGCAAGAGCGTCACTGCCGGTTTTCAACGAGTCAGAACAGAGCTTGGTATTGAAGACCTGCGCTGGCACGACCTACGCCGCGAAGGAGCCTGCCGCCTGTTTGAGGCAGGCTTTGTCATCGACGAGGTCGCCCAGGTTACCGGCCATAGAAACATCAACATCCTCTGGCAGATCTATACCGACCTCTATCCCAACCGGGTACATGCCAAGTTTGAGCGACTACAACAGGCCAAGGTGGTAGAAGAGGCCAGATAAAGTGGGAAAAGTGGGAGCATCTGCTCCCATTCACAGGCCTTTGAGATCACAGTACGAGAATGTAATACCAACGTGGCACATCTTTCGCAGCCCCAGGCAGACGCAGAGATTTCAAGCTCACTTCATCGTTATGACAGCACTAACCTGAATCGCTGAGAATAGCATAATCGGCATTATGCTACCTTTTCCCATCCATATTTTTGTCCAACCGACGTCGGCTTCGAGATGATTTGACCACCACAGTAACTACGGGAAACTACACAACTCTTAATCAGTTGATAGGGCGACATTTGATTTTCGTCACTTCAAGAGCGCAGCTAACGCCGCGTCGAACTCGAAGCGTTCCACCTGCTGTGCCACCTTGGCCAGGCGTTCGGCCAATTCGGGCTGCAGGGAGAGGGCTTGCAACTCGACCAGCACCTCGATCGCTTCGCTGTCGCTCTCTGCCAGTAGTTGGCCAAGCCTGGCCAATCGTGGCTGTATGTCCGCATCGGGGAGGGCTACCGACGGCGCAGGCTCTAGCGTATCTGCATCCAATACGGCCAGGGCGGCGAGCACAGGGGCCAGGCTTTGTTCCACCCTGTTGAGCGCAGTCTGGAGCTGCTCACCCCTCGCACTGGATTGACAACACAACTCCAGCTCGGCCGCCGCTTGGGCGACCTCGAAGGCTCCGATGTTGCCGGCCGTCCCCTTCAGGCTGTGCGCGAGCCGGGTTGCCGCCGAGGCATCGGGATCCGCGAGGGCGGCCGCGAACTGCGCGGCGAAGCCCTGATTGGCGGCATGGAACTTGCGAAGCAACCGCTGATAGAGCTCAGCCTTCCCCTGGCAGGTGGCCAGGCCGGCAGCCTGATCAATGCCATCCAGCTCGGTAGGTAAGAGACCTGTAGGCGGCACAGCCTCGAGCGCAGTCACGCTGGCCATTACTGGTTGACGGGCGCGTGGCTTGATCCATTTGGCCAGGGTCGCGAACATACTGGCCACGTCGAGAGGTTTGGCGATGTGATCGTTCATGCCGCAGGCCAACGCCTGCTCCCGATCGCCGCTCATGGCGTTGGCGGTCATGGCGATCACCGGCAATGTGGCAAAGCGCGACTGCTGGCGGATAAACTTGGTGGCCGTATAACCGTCCATCACCGGCATCTGGCAATCCATCAGGACGCCGTCGAAGTCGGCGTCCTGCGCAAGCAGGTCGAGCGCCTCCTGGCCGTTGACCGCCAGGCTGAGGGATATGCCCGCCTCCTGCAGCAGCTCGCTGGCCAGCTCGCGGTTCAATTCGTTGTCTTCCACCAGCAGCAGGCGGGCACCACTCAGGCTGGCCGTGGCGCTGGCATTCAGTTCTGATCGCTCGGTCGTCCGGCTGTCGACGAGTCGGATCTTGCCAAGTACGCTGCCGAGCGCCTCCAGCAGGTTAGATGGAGTAACAGGTTTGGTCAGCACCACGGGCAATTCCACCCCCTGCGACTCGGCCTGCTCACGAACCTCCTCGCGGCCGAAGGCGGTGACCATGATCACCGACGGCGTCTGCGCCAGATTGGCAGCATGCATCTGCCGCACCGTCTCCACTCCGTCCATGCCCGGCATGCGCCAGTCCATCAGCACCAGATCATAGGGCAGTGACTTGCCCTCGGCCGCTATCAGCATCGCCAGAGCGGCGCGGCCACTGTCGGCCACATCCACCTCAATGCCGAAGCTGCGGGCCATGCCATAGAGGATTTCGCGGGCGCTGGCGTTGTCGTCCACCACCAGGGCCCGCACACCTAACAGCTCATCCTGGGTGAACATGCGCCGCGGCAGCTCGCCACGCTGCCGCCCCAGCATGACGCAGAAGTGGAAAGTCGAACCTTGTCCCAACACGCTTTCCACCCAGATGCGTCCCCCCATCAGTTCCACCAGCCGCTTGGAGATGGCCAGACCCAGACCAGTACCGCCGTACTTACGGGTGGTCGAGCTGTCGGCCTGGCTGAACGACTGGAACATCCGTTCGCACTGCTGGCCGCTGATGCCGATGCCTGTGTCGCGCACCCAAAAGTGCAACTCCAGGTGTTCACCCTCGTCATGGAGCACCTCGGCTCCCACCACTATCTCCCCCCGCTCGGTGAATTTGGCCGCGTTGTTGCCGAGGTTGATCAGGATTTGCCCCAGCCGCAGCGGGTCGCCGATCAGCGCCGTCGGCAGATCGTGCGCCGTGTCGAACAGCAGCTCCAGCCCCTTCTCCTCGGCCCTCAGGCCAATCATGTTGGCGAAATTGTCCAGCACGTCCTCCAGACGGAAGGGGATAAGCTCCAGCTCCATCTTGCCCGCCTCGATCTTCGAGAAATCGAGGATGTCGTTGATGATCCCGAGCAGATTCTCCGCCGAGCGGTGCACCTTCTCGATGTAGTTGCGCTGACGGCGATCTAGCTGGGTGCGCAGGGCGAGATGGCTCATGCCGATGATGGCATTCATGGGGGTACGGATCTCGTGGCTCATGTTGGCGAGGAAGGCGCTCTTGGCCTGGGTCGCCTCTTCCGCTACTGCCCGCGCCTCGGTCAGCGCCGTGACATCGATGTTGACCCCGGTTGCGCGCAGCGGAGTACCGTCTGGTGTGCGTGTGAAGCGGCATAGCGACTTGAAGGTTCGCACTGCCCCGTCACTTTGACGCACGATGCGAAAGTCGAACTCAATCCGATCGGCCCCCCCCTCGATCGCGCGCTCGAAGACCTGGCTGGCTGACTCGACATCGTCAGGATGCAGCAACCTCTTCCAGTGCTCCTGGGTGCCGCCGAAGCCCCTGGGCTCGAGCCCGAACATCTGCTCCAGTTGCGGCGTCCAGTAGTTGCGGCCTGTCACGAGATCGATGTCGAACAGGCCGATGCCGCCTGCCTCCTGCACCAGGGTCAGGCGTTCGCTGGCCGTGCGCAGGGCCTGCTCGGCTATCCTGCGCTCGGTGATGTCGCGGATGGCGCTGGATACCAGCACCCCATCCTCGGTCTCAATGGGGCTCAAGCTGATCTCCACTGGAAACTCCCGGCCGTCCCTGTGCAAGCCGAACAACTCCTGTCCCTGCCCCATAGCCCTCGCCTGAGGCTGACCAAAGAACTGATCACGCTGGCTCGGATGATGGGGGCGGTAGCGCGCCGGCACCAGCATTTCGATCTTGCGCCCCAGCAGCTCCTCACGGTTCCAGCCGAACAGCTCGAGGGCCCGCCGGTTGACCAGCACTATGTCACCCTCGTGATTGACTATCACCATGGCATCCGGAGCGGACTCTAGAAGATCCCTGAACTTGCGCTCGGCCGCCCGGCGCCGGGTAATGTCCCGATACACCACCACAGAGCCGATCAGCGTATCGCCCTTGAGCATCGGGGTGGTTGAGTATTCCACTGCAATCGAGCTACCGTCCTTACGCCAGAACACCTCACTGTCCACGGTGCGCGGCTGGCCGTCGCGCCCGGTCAGGTACATGGGGCACTCCTCGAGGGGAAACTCGCGCCCATCGGCATGATGGTGATGCACCAGCGCATGCATCTGCCGGCCGACCAGCTCATCCGTGCGGTAGCCGAGCATGGCCGGTGCCGCCGGATTGGCAAAGGTCATCACGCCCTCGGTATCCAGCCCGACGATGCCATCGTTGACCGATTCCAAGAGCAGCCTGGTACGCTCTTCCAGCTCGCTGCGCTCCTGCAACTCGCGCAATGTCGCTTGCTTGCTCATCAACAAGGCAAGACTGAAGGCGATCACCGGCACCGCGTCGGTCAGCACCTCCTCCTGATATCGGGGAACATTCATGTAGCCCAACTCCAGCACGGCGATCACCCTCTCTGCACTTCGGATAGGGACGATGGACAGCGTGCGTGGCACGGCAGAAAGAAGGCCGGACTGGATCCTGATTGCCTCATCCGGCAGGTTCTGACACTGTATCACCCTGCCCGTCGCCACAGCCTCACCAGCCAACCCCTCACTCATCTTGAACGGCCTGCAACCCGATGGTTCGATGCCAAATCCGGCCCGGCAGCGAAAATCGCCCTCGTCCTCATCGTGGACGAAGAAGGCCCCCACATCGGCCCCCAGCCAGGGGATAAGATATTGCAGCAATCGCTGGCCGAATTGGGCCAGATCGTCGCTGTTTTGCAACTGCTGCGACAGCTCGCCAGCCCGCGCCTTGCCCCCCAGCACAGTTTCCTGCCTGTTCGCCTCCTCGCGGATCCGGCGCAACGCCAAGTTAAAGCCGCGGATCAGGCCGGCAAGCTCCTGATGCTGGCCCTCCGGCAACTCGGTGATGCCGCTGGCGGTCTCTCCGTTCTGTCCACCCAGCATCATGAGCGCCTCACGCAGATCGGCCAACGGCCGGAAGACGATGCGCAGGCTGGTGAGCAACAGGACTATCAGCACCAGATCCACGGCTAGGATCTGCAGGATGAGCTGGTAGAAGTTGCTGCGGATGGTCGCGTCGAGTTTGTCGCGGGAGAACTGTACGCGCAGGAGACCGATACGTTCATCGGGCTTATCGGTGAGGACGATCACCTTCTCCAGCGTGAGCGCATGCATCGGCAAGTCGTCCTTGAGCGCCACGATAGCTCCCGTGGCATCGCGGTTGAAGGCGGCAATCGTCACGTCATTTACATCTTTGATTTCCAGTGCGGCAATCTCGGGAATAGCCAGTTGGGCGCGCAAAAGATTAGCGATCACATCCTTGTTAAGCTCCCACAGTGGCGTTGCCGCGCTCTGGGCGATGCGGTTCAACGCCCCCACCTGAAGATCGCCGAAGCGTTCGTTTAGTTCGCCGACGAGGCGCGAGTGACCGTAGAAGCCGGAAACGGCCAGGGTCAGGGTGACTGCCATCATGAGCAGGAGCGATAAACGGGCACGCAGTGAATGAAACACACAGCCTCCTTGCTAGGGCTCAACGGAGAAATATCGCTCGGTGTACTTGCGGTAAATGGCCTCATAGCGCCCATCCTTGCGCATGAGAGCGATAGCCTTGTCAAAACCGTCGCGTACCGCAGGATCAGTAAAGGCGGCCTTGAAGCGCGTCGGCGGGAAGATGTCGTAACTGATGACCTCCTGCCCGGGCTCAACCTGACGCTCGGCGATCAGCTTCTGGTGGTAATAACGGAAGATGCTCTCATCCATGATCGCGACATCTATCCGGCCGAGCAGCAGCATATGAACCTGGCTCTGTTGCTGAGCCAGCTCCTTGTAGCGGGGGTTGCCGGCAACGGCCCGAGCAAACTCCTCCCCCAGATAGCGTTCGGCATACTGGAAGGCGATCACAGACTTACCGCCCAGATCGGCAATACGGTGAATGACCTGCTGGCTGGACTTCAGGACAAAGGCCCGGTTGTGGTATTGCATGAAGTAATCGGAGTATTCAGCCTGTAGCCCAGAACTCTCCTGAATAATGGTCGTGCCGTCTACCTGCCGATCGGCAAACATCCTGAAACCGCGTTCGATAGGAACATAGATAGGCTTGACCTGATAACCGCCCTCCGCCAGAGCGGTGCGAACTATGTCAAGCAGGATGCCACTACCGTCTTCGAAGACATAGGGAGGCGTGTACTGGCTGACGACGATCTTAAGCTCGGTCGCGAACCCTTGGCCGCCGAGACAGATAAACAGAGACAGGGCCTTGAACAATCGCATCAACACGATATCTTCCCTCTTACCTTGAATGCCGAGCTCCATACAGCACCCTGCAGCTCAGCATTAGACAGAAAGTCAGCGCAGGCACCCGGATGGAAGGCTCAAAGACCCCTGGCGAATGATGTCCGGTGCTTCCTCGTGAGGCATTCCCGGCAGCAGAGTGGCTCTTTGTCTTGGCTCAGGGGGTTGGCTGTTGCTTGGCCAAACCCTGCTCGCTGTCGCTGAAGCGTTCGGCGATGGCCTTGAATTGCTCGGAGGCGGACAGGAAGGCGGCACAGACGTCCGGATCGAAGTGCCAGCCCCCTCCCTGGCGGATGATATCCACAGCCTCCTCGTGCGGCATGCCCGGCTTGTAGACCCGGTGACTGATCAACGCATCATAGACATCGGCCACCGCCATCAACCTGGCACTGATGGGGATGTCATCCCCAGAGAGGCCCAGGGGATAACCGCTGCCATCCCACTTCTCCTGATGGCTGTAGGCGATCTCCTTGGCCAGGCGCAGAAAATCCACCGGAAACCCGAGCTGATCCTCGGCCCGCTGGATAGCATCGCGCCCGAGCGTGGTGTGGGTCATCATGATCTCGAACTCTTCCTTAGTGAGGCGACCGGGTTTCAGCAGGATATGATCGGGGATGCCGACCTTACCAATGTCATGCAAGGGAGCCGACTTGAACAACAGGTGAATGGTCTCGTCATTGAGGAAGTGGCGAAAACGGGGGTGATCACGCAGCAGCTCGGCCAGTAGCTTGACGTAGTGCTGAGTCCGGCGAATATGGTTGCCGGTTTCATTGTCGCGGGTCTCCGCAAGAGAGGCCATGGCCTGGATGGTCACCTCCTGGATGGCCACCACCTCACGGGTCCGGCGCTGGACCTCCTGCTCGAGAAAATCGTTCTGATCCCGCAGAAAGTCGGCGGCCGCCTTAAGCTTAATCTGGGTTTCGACCCGCGCCAGCACTCGCGACGGGCTGATGGGCTTGGTGATGTAATCGACGGCCCCCAGCGCCAGCCCCTGGAGCTCGCTCTCCACCGCCGCCATGGAGGTGAGGAAGATGATGGGGATATGGCGGGTGCGGGCATCTTGCTGCAACTGTTCAGCCACCTGCAACCCGGACAGTCCGGGCATCATTATATCCAACAGAATGAGATCCGGCAGCGGATCTCCCGCCAGAATGCGCAGCGCCTTCTCACCATTGTTGGCTAGCTTGACCCTGTACTTGTCCTTGAGCAGCTCTGCCATCAGCATCAGGTTGTCCGGGGTATCGTCCACTACCAGTATGGTGGCGGGTTGATGGGAATTATATGAGTCTCTCATGATAGGCGCCATTCATGTTTAATTGAGAGGTGATAGCTAACATGTTTAAAAACAACATAAATTCCAAAAAATGCAACACTTAGTATGAGCTAACGATAGTACATGTAGTGATGTAATGGACGCCCCTACCCAGCGCAGTCAGCTTCATACTTCGATTGGCTGCGTTTAACTTTTTAGAGTCCATATGAATTGCCAGAGTAGTTACCAGCAGGTCCCACATCTTTTATGGAATGAGCTGTCCAAGGTCTCTGCACCAAGTAGTTGATCTCGATTGCTCATCATTGATGGGTCCCACATCAGATAGGGTATTGGAAAGGGATTGGAGAGGTCCTTTGGGTTGAAAATAATTACCTTGGGACCTGAAATATCTCTCAAGGTGCCCAAAAAGGGCTGATCCAGAACGCAGGTTTTTGCAGCCTCTTGTTTAGCATCTGGGTGTCATCACCAAGAAAGAGGAGGATGCATGACACAGCAGAACATTTCCCGGATGGCAGAAGCATGGCGAACAATCAGTCGCAAACAGGCGACCCAAGCCGATCGGGATAACGCCACCCGTATGGCACTACAGCAGTGCGGGGAGTTCCTCATTAGATTGGCCCCTGGAGGATCCAGACACTTCGCCCCTCTTAACTTAAGAGGTAGTCTTGGAACTATGTTCAGTACTAGTCGCAACGAGAAGATGGCCGAAGTGTTAACAGGAGCCGAGCGCCGTCGACGCCGGACTCCGCAAGAAAAGATCACCATGGTGCAGCAGACCTTTGAGCCCGGTATGACCGTCTCTCATGTCGCTCGCTTGCACGACGTCAACGCCAACCAGCTCTTCAAATGGCGCAAACAATTCCAGGAAGGCTCTCTCACGGCGATCACCGCCGGTGAGGATGTTGTTCCAGCCTCAGAGTTGGCTGCTGCCATCAAGCAGATCCGAGAGCTCCAGCGTCTGCTCGGGAAGAAGACCATGGAGAACGAGATCCTCAAAGAAGCTGTGGAGGTTGGTCGAGCAAAAAAATGGATTGCGCATGCGCCCTTGTTGCCGGGGGACGACGATTAAGGGCGGTGAGCCAAGCCCTTGGTGTATCGCGTGCGCAGCTATCCGTTCATGTTCATCGAAAACCTGGTTGGCGAGATGGCCGGCAGCATCGCCAACGCGATGACAGCGCCTTGCTTGCCCGGATCATGGGCGCGCTGGCAGAGCTCCCCTCCTATGGTTATCGGCGAGTCTGGGCGCTGTTACGACGTCAGTCAGAGGCCGAACGACTGCCCGTCGTCAACGCCAAGCGAGTATATCGCGTCATGCGCGATCATGGCCTGCTGCTGGAAAGAAAACCGGCGGTTCCCTTGGCTCAGCAGGCACATAAGGGGCGTGTCGCCGTTAACGAGAGCAATCGACGCTGGTGCTCGGATGGCTTTGAGTTTCGCTGCGATAATGGCGAAAAACTCCGGGTCACGTTCGCCATGGACTGCTGTGACAGGGAAGCCTTGGACTGGGCCGCCAGCACCGGGGGTTACGACAGTGACACGGTACAAGATGTCATGCTGCGCGCGGTCGAGCGTCGCTTCGGGGATGCGTTGCCGGCCTCACCGGTGGAATGGCTGACAGATAATGGCTCGGTGTATCGGGCCCATGAGACTCGCGCGTTCGCACGAGAAATCGGGTTGGAGCCCAGAACAACGGCGGTGAGGAGTCCACAGAGCAACGGTATCGCGGAGAGCTTCGTGAAGACGATGAAGCGAGACTATATCGAGATGATGCCGAAGCCGGATAGCCGAACAGCGGTAGGCAATTTGGCGATCGCGTTCGAGCATTACAACGAGCACCACCCGCACAGCGCCTTGGGGTATCGTTCCCCTCGGGAATATCTGCGCAGTCGGGTATCACAACCCTAAGCGGGAAAGAGTGTCTGGATCTATGGGGTCAAATCCA
>NZ_JBFODA010000001.1:0-35413 GCF_040908055.1 Aeromonas sp. R7-4 | reverse complement strand
CCTCCCCCCCCACCCGGTTAGTATCTTTAACATCTTGTTATTGCACGGCGAGGAATGATAGAACCTTATCTATCGCCGGGCTGGCGGGACACAGGCTCGGAATGACGTGCATAAAATGAAACAATTCACTGATTAAGGGACGAATCAATGCATAACTTCAACAAAATAGCGGTCAGGGCAGCGGTTTCTTTGGCCCTGTTTGGCTCGGTATCCATGGCCAATGCGGCCGACACCATCAAGATCGGCATCGCCGGCCCCCTGACCGGCCCGGTCGCCCAGTACGGTGACATGCAGTTCACCGGCGGCAAGATGGCGGTCGAGCAGATCAACAAGGCGGGCGGCATCAAGGGCAAGCAGATCGAAGCCGTCATCTATGACGACGCCTGCGATCCCAAGCAGGCCGTGGCCATCGCCAACAAGGTGATCAACGACGGCGTCAAGTTCGTGGTCGGCCACCTCTGCTCCGACAACACCCTGCCCGCCTCCGACATCTATGAAGATGAAGGGGTGCTGATGGTGACGCCGGCCTCCACCAACCCCAAGATCACCGAGCGCGGCTACCAGCTGACCCTGCGCACCATCGGCCTGGACAGCGACCAGGGGCCGACCGCCGCCAAGTACATCATCGAGCAGGTCAAGCCCCAGCGCGTGGCCGTCATCCACGACAAGAAGCAGTACGGTGAAGGCATCGCCTCCAGCGTGAAGGCCGCCCTGGACAAGGCCGGCGTCAAGGTCGTGGCCTATGAGGGCATCACCGCCGGGGACAAGGACTTCTCCGCCCTGATCGCCAAGCTGCAGAAAGAGAACGTGGACTTCGTCTATTACGGCGGCTACCACCCGGAGCTGGGTCTGATCCTGCGCCAGGCTGGCGAAAAGGGTCTGAAGGCCAAGTTCATGGGTCCGGAAGGCGTGGGTAACAAGGACATCTCCGCCATCGGCGGCCCGGCTTCCGAAGGCCTGCTGGTCACCCTGCCGAACAAGTACGACCTGGTGCCCGCCAACGCCCCCATAGTGGAAGCATTCAAGGCCAAGGGTCAGGACTCCTCCGGTCCGTTCGTGTGGACCACCTACGCGGCCATGCAGGCCTTGGCGGCCGGTATCGCCAAGGCGGGTGAGGATGACCCGGCTGCCGTGGCTGCCGCCATCAAGGCCGCACCGATCGACACCGTCATGGGTCCCCTGACCTGGGCACCGAACGGTGACCTCAAAGGCTTCGAGTTCGGTGTCTTCCAGTGGCACGCCGACGGAACCTCCACTCAAGTCAAATAATCTGCCAGTCGGGGTGACATGAGTCACCCCTCCTTTCTTTGCGGGCAAGTACAGGGAACGCGGTATGTCCGAACACCTTCTTTACCTGGTTCAGCAGTTGCTGAACGGATTGACCATAGGCAGCACCTATGCGTTGATCGCCATCGGCTACACCATGGTCTACGGCATCATAGGCATGATCAACTTCGCCCACGGCGAGGTCTACATGATCGGCTCCTACGTCGCCTTCATGGTGATGGCCGGGCTCATGATGATGGGCATCGACAGCACTGTGCTGCTGCTGGGGGGCGCCTTCCTGGTCAGCATCATCATCACCGGCAGCTATGGCTGGACCATAGAGCGGGTCGCCTATCGCCCGCTGCGGGGCGGCAACCGCCTGATCCCCCTCATCTCCGCCATCGGCATGTCGATATTCCTGCAGAACATGATGCGGATGGCACAGGGCTCGCGCGACATCGCCATGCCCACCCTGATCTCCGGGGGCTGGTCCCTCGGCGGCGAGGACGGCTTCCAGGCCAGCCTCTCCTACATGCAGCTCATCATCTTCGTGGTGACCTTCGTCACCATGCTGGCGCTGACCCAGTTCATCGGTCGCTCCCGCATGGGCCGCGCCTGCCGCGCCTGCTCCGAAGACATCAAGATGGCGAACCTGCTGGGCATAGACACCCATGTAGTCATCTCCATCACCTTCGTGCTGGGGGCCGCCCTGGCCGCCGTCGCCGGGGTGTTGCTCGGCATGTACTACGGCGTCATCAACCCCTATCTCGGCTTTATGGCCGGTCTCAAGGCATTTACGGCAGCGGTACTGGGCGGCATCGGCAGCATCCCGGGTGCCGTGCTGGGCGGCCTGCTGCTCGGTGTGGTGGAGGCGCTCACCGCCGGCTACCTCAGCACCGAGTACAAGGATGTCATGGCCTTCGCCCTGCTCATCTTCGTGCTGCTATTCATGCCGACAGGCATCCTGGGTCGCCCGGAGGTCGAGAAGGTATGAAAAAGCAATTCATCCATGCCTGCATCGCCAGCCTGATGCTGCTGGTGCTCTCCTTCTGGCTGCTCGGCTTCGAGCTGGAGACCGACGGCTCCCGCCTGCTGGTGGTGAGTCGCCTCGATGTGTCGCTGGCCTGGCTGCTGGGGGGCGCCACCCTCGTCTTCTGGTTCCAGATGCTGCGCGGCCAGATCGCGCGCCTGTTCCAGGCCTCCATCAGCGGCTTCTCCGTCGGCTTCACCAAGCTGGTGCTGCCAAGCCCGGAGGAGGCGCCCAAGCTCTATAACCTGACTGCCGTGCTGGTGCTGCTGTTCGCGGTGAGCTGGCCCTTCATGGCCTCCCGCGGCGCCATTGATCTGGCCACCCTGACGCTTATCTACATCATGCTGGGGCTGGGCCTGAACGTGGTGGTGGGCCTCGCCGGCCTGCTGGATCTCGGCTACGTCGGCTTCTATGCGGTCGGCGCCTACAGCTACGCCCTGCTCAACAGCTACTTCGGCCTGAGCTTCTGGGAGTGTCTGCCCATCGCCGGCCTGATGGCGGCCACCTTCGGCTTCCTGCTCGGCTTCCCGGTGCTGCGGCTGCGGGGGGACTACCTGGCCATCGTCACCCTGGGCTTTGGCGAGATCATCCGCATCCTGCTCAACAACATGACCACCCTGACCGGCGGCCCGAACGGGATCTCCGGCATTCCCAAGCCGACCCTGGGGGGCCTGGAGTTCAACCGCACCGTCAAGGACGGCGGCTTCGAGACCTTCCACGAGTTCTTCGGCATCGCCTACAACGCGAACCACAAGGTGATCTTCCTCTACCTGATGGCGCTGGTGCTGGTGATCGCTACCCTGTTCGTCATCAACCGATTGCTGCGCATGCCGCTGGGCCGCGCCTGGGAGGCGCTGCGGGAGGACGAGATCGCCTGCAAGTCCCTGGGGCTGAACCCCACCATCATCAAGCTGACCGCCTTCACCATAGGCGCCTGCTTCGCGGGCTTCGCCGGCAGCTTCTTCGCCTCGCGCCAGGGCTTCATCAGCCCGGAGTCCTTCGTCTTCATCGAGTCGGCCATCGTGCTCGCCATCGTGGTGCTGGGGGGCATGGGTTCCCAGATCGGGGTGGTGCTGGCGGCCATCGTCATGACGGTGCTGCCGGAGCTGGCCCGCGAGTTCAACGAATATCGCATGCTGATGTTCGGTCTCTTGATGGTATTCATGATGATCTGGCGGCCGCAGGGACTGCTGCCCATGAGTCGACCCCATATGGAGCTGCGTAAATGAGCAACAATCACACATTGTTGGATGTCTCAGATCTGTCGATGCGCTTCGGCGGCCTGCTCGCGGTCAACGGCGTCAAGCTGGACGTGAACAAGGGGGAGGTGATCTCCATCATAGGCCCCAACGGCGCCGGCAAGACCACCATCTTCAACTGCCTGACCGGCTTCTATCGCCCGAGCGGCGGTGTCATCCGCTACAAGGGCGAGGAGATCCAGGGCCTGCCCGGCCACCTCATCGCCCGCAAGGGCATAGTGCGGACCTTCCAGCACGTGCGCCTGTTCAAGGAGATGACGGCGGTGGAGAACCTGCTGGTGGCCCAGCACAGGCACCTCAACACCGGCTTCCTCGCCGGCCTGTTCAAGACCCCGGCCTTCCGCCGCGCCGAGAAAGAGGGGCTGGAACAGTCCGCGTTCTGGCTGGAGAAGGTGGGGCTCAAGGATCTCGCGAACCGCGCCGCGGGGAACCTGGCCTACGGCCAGCAGCGCCGGCTCGAGATCGCCCGCTGCATGGCGACCCGGCCAGAGCTGCTGATGCTGGACGAGCCGGCCGCCGGCCTCAACCCCCACGAGACGGACGAGCTCAACGAGCTCATCTCCAACCTGAGGGACGAGTTCGGGGTGTCAGTGTTGTTGATAGAGCACGATATGAAGCTGGTGATGGAGATCTCCAGCCGCATCTTCGTGGTCAACCAGGGCACGCCCCTGGCCAACGGCAAGCCGGACGACATTCGCAGCAACCCGGCGGTGATCAAGGCCTATCTGGGCGAATCATAGGAGTCATGATGTTAGAACTTCGCAACGTATCGACCCATTACGGCAAGATTCAGGCGCTGCACGACGTCAGCGTCGAAGTAAAAGAGGGCGAGATCGTCACCCTGATCGGCGCCAATGGCGCCGGCAAAACCACCCTGCTGATGACGCTCTGTGGCGAACCCAAGCCCAGCAGCGGCAGCATCTGGTTCGAGGGAGAGCAGATCAACACCCTCAGCACCGCCCGCATCATGCGCAAGGACATCGCCGTGGTGCCGGAGGGGCGCCGCATCTTCGCCCGCCTGACGGTGGAAGAAAACCTGCTGATGGGGGCCTTCTTCGTCGACAAGGCGGAGCAGCGCGGCCTGCTGGACCAGATTTTCACCCTGTTCCCCCGACTGCACGAGCGGCTGGAGCAGCGGGCCGGCACCATGTCCGGCGGCGAGCAGCAGATGCTGGCCATCGGCCGCGCCCTGATGAGCAAGCCGCGCCTGCTGCTGCTGGATGAACCGTCGCTCGGGCTGGCCCCCATCGTCATCCAGCAGATCTTCGACACCATAGAGCAGCTGCGCCAGAAGGGGATGACCATCTTCCTGGTGGAGCAGAACGCCAACCAGGCGCTCAAGCTGGCGGATCGCGGCTATGTGCTGGAGAACGGCCGGGTGGTGCTGCAAGACACGGGAGAGGCCCTGCTGGCCAACCCCGCCGTCCGCCAGGCCTACCTCGGCGGCTAAGCGTGTATTGCCACCCCGTCTCCCCCGACCTCGGCCACCCGGCGCGGCCGGGGGATACTCCCCGTCAGAGGCTCACCCCTTGAGCCGGACGAGGGAGACGCCGGATCACCACCAGTTCTGGCACGACCCTGCGCTGCCCTTCATCGAGGCCCGGGCGGTGCAGGATGGCCGCCGCGTCTGCTACGACAAGCACAGCCCCCCCCACTTCTCCATCGGCGCCATCACCGGCGGCCACAACCACTACCTCAACCAGCGCAGCCTTCAGGAGGTCGGCCGCGGCAGCCTGGTGCTGATGAACCCGGAGGAGGTGCACGCCTGCAACCCCATCGACGACCAGCCCTGGTCCTATCTGATGTTCTACATCGACAACCTCTGGTTGCAGCGCCAGCAGGAAGAGGCCGGACTCGGCAACGCGTTTCGCCCCTTCGACATGACCGCCAGCCGGGATCCCCTGCTCTATCGGGGACTGTGCCGGCTTCACCGGCAACTGGTGGATGAGCCCGATCCCCTGGCCCGGGAGGTGGTCTGCCACCTCTTCAGCCGCCAGCTGCTGGCCAGGCTCACCCCGGCACGCTGGGACGATCGCCCGCCCCAACACCTGCAACGGGCCGCCGAGCTGATGCAGGACGAGAGCGCCAGCCCCCTCAGCCTGACCGAACTGAGCGCGGTGGCCGGACTCACCCCCTCCCACTTCGTGCACGCCTTCAGCCGCCACTACGGCATGACCCCCCACGCCTATTTGGTGGACAGGCGCATCCGTCACGCCCGCACCCTGCTCAGGCAGGGGCAGCCCCTGGCGGAAGTGGCGCTGGCCAGCGGTTTTGCCGATCAGGCGCACTTCCAGCGCCAGTTCAAGCGCCGGGTCGCCGCCACGCCGGGCCAGTACAGGGCGCAGCTCGCCCCTCAGGACGAACGCACCAGATAGGCGGCGCTGAGCAGCAGCAAGAGCGCCATGGCCCGGTTGAACCAGCGCAACCGGCGGGACGCGATCAGCCACCCCTGCAATCGGCTGCCCGCATAGGCCCAGCAGGCGATGGAGACGAGGCAGATCACCAGATAGAGGGCGGTGAACAGCACTATCTGCCCCACCCCGCCCGCGACCCCGTAGGCCCCCATCCCCATGCTTGCCGCCAGCCAGGCCTTGGGGTTGAGCCACTGCATCAGGGCACCGTACCAGAAGGCGGGCGGCCCGCCGTCCACCCCCTCCACCCGACCTGAGTCCACCAGCAACTGCCAGGCCAGGTAGCAGAGAAAGAGCACACCGCCCCAGTGCAGGACGCCGGCCACCAGGGGCCAGCGGGACAGGGCGCCGCCGAGGCCCAGCCCCATCAGCAGCAGCAACAGGATGAAGCCCAGGGTCGCCCCCACCACGTGGCGCAGGCTGGCGGGGAAGCCGTAACGGGCGCCGGTGCCGAGGGCGACCAGGTTGACCGGACCGGGGGAGATGGACATGGCCAGGGCAAACCCGGCCATGGAGAACAACAGACTGATTTCCATGGATGATGCTCGTAAAAGGAGTGGAGTCTCCACCCTAGTCATTCGCCCCCGCCCGATATTGAAGGAAATTGCGATCCCCCGGAAATCCCCACACATTGCGGGCTTAGCGCCAGCCCCCGCTTGCGGTAAACTGCCCTTCAATCCCCCATTTTCAGGACATCTCAATGGACCAGTTTGCCCATATCAGCGCCCAGGATGCCCACCAGAAGCTGAGCGCCGGTGAAGCCCGCCTCGTGGACATTCGCGACCCCCAATCCTTCGAGGCAGCCCACGCGGTCGGCGCCTTCCACCTCACCAACGGCACCCTGGTGCGCTTTATGAACGAGGTGGACTTCGACACCCCTGTCATCGTGATGTGCTACCACGGCAACAGCAGCCAGGGGGCGGCCCAGTACCTGCTGCAACAGGGCTATGACGAGGTCTACAGCCTGGATGGCGGCTTCGAGGCCTGGCGCAGGGAGTTCCCGATCCAGGCGGGGGACGCATGACGGAGGCAGGCAACTCCTCCCCGGCCGGCATGATCCAGCTGCTGGTGCTGGGCGACGCCCGCATGGCCCAGGCGCTGGTGGATTACCTCGCCACCCTGGGCATCCCGTGCGAGCTGACCCAGTCCGAGCTCGGCGTCTCGGTCTGGCTGGCGGACGAGCGGCGCCTCGCCCAGGCCCAGCAGGAGGTGAAGCGCTTCCTGGCCGAGCCCAATCATCCCCGCTACATGGAAGCCTCCTGGCAGTCCGGCCGGGCCGACGCCCGCATCGACTACAGCAAGGGGATGACGGATCCAGTCACCGACTTTCTCCATCAGGCGGGCCCCCTGACCCTGGTGGTCATCATCGCCTGCCTGGCCATCTATGCCCTGGATGCCATCGGCCTGCCCATCTTCGACGAGCTCGCCTTCCACCCCACCCTGGCCCAGTTCACCGACTGGCAGGCCTGGCGTTACGTCACCCCGGCCTTCATCCACTTCTCGGTGCTGCACCTGGTGTTCAACCTGCTGTGGTGGTGGTATCTGGGGGGCCAGATCGAGCAGCGCCTCGGCAGCGGCAAGCTGTTCATCCTGCTCATCGTCGGGGCTGCACTGCCCAACATAGCCGAATTCTTCGCGAGCGGCCCGCGCTTCGGCGGCCTCTCCGGGGTGGTCTATGCCCTGCTCGGCTACAGCTGGCTGCGCGCCAGGCTGCAACCGGATTGCGGGCTCGCCATGCCGCCGGCCCTGATGGGCTTCATGCTGGTCTGGCTGGTGCTCGGCTTCTTCGACATGCTCGGCACCCCCACGGCCAACATGGCTCACCTGGTCGGCCTGCTGGTCGGTTTACTGCAAGGCTGGCTGGACAGACACCACAGGCCCGCCTGACGCACTTCCTAGCAGGCACCATCACCAGAAACGAAAACGCCGCCCCTTGGGGCGGCGTTGTTATTGGCCGATTGGCTTACTGCTTGAGCAGGCTGGCGTCGGTCACCTTGACCAGAGCACCGTCGCTTGCGAAGAAGCTGCCGAACTGGGTCTGCATCTCGGTGGTGACGGCGCCGGTCGGATCGAAGTCCTCGTCCGGTGCCAGCAGCGAGCTGTGCCCCCCGGCCACGAAGCGGGCCGCATGGTGGCTGGCGGCGCCGGTGGCGGTCAGCGGTTGCAGGGCCAGCACCTTGAACAGCGGCTCGGTCCCACCCAGCGGGGCGGTGGCGATGCTGTTCGGGATCACCCGATCCGACAGGCTCAGGGCGCCGTCGCCGACGATCTCGGTGGCAAACAGCGGGAAGTCCGCCGCTATGCCGCTCCCTAGGTTGATCGGGTCTGCCGAATCCAGCACCGACTGGGCCGCGAAGCTGTAGCTCTGCAGGGTGCTGGCCGCGCTCGCCTGGGTGGCCGCATCCTGGCTCGGCAGGAACTCGTTGACGAAGCAGGTCGGCACCGCCGTCTTGCAGTTCGGGGCATAGGCGGTGAAGGCCGCCTTCAGGGCCGAGCTGCCGGCGGTCAGCACGCTCATCTGGATCGTCGGGCCGAAGGTCGGCGAGTTCAGCAGCAGCGGCGCTATGCCGCCACCCGGCATGGCCAGGCCGCCGGTATCGAACTTGAACAGGCCATCCGCCGCATTGCCCATAGGCTGGTTGGCGACCGCCAGCAGGTTGGCCCCGGCGATGGCCCCCAGGGAGTGGCCCAGGAAGTGTACCTTGAGGCTGCCCGCCGTGCCGATGGCACCAGCCTTATTGGCCAGCCCCACCGCCAGACGCAGGCCCAGCAGATCCGCCACGCTCTGTTTCAGGTTGTCGCGGGCCACGGTCAGGTAGCTCAGGTTCAGATAGGGGGTCGGGTTCTCGGAGGTGGTCACCGAGTCCAGGCTGCCGGTCAGGGCGAAGCCACGCTCACCGTGCAGCGGGTGATCGATCACCACCACGGCCACGTTCTTGGCCGGTGTGGCTTTGGCACCGGCACCGATCTGGCCCAGGGCCAGCGCATAGGCGTTCTCCTTCACCGAGGTGACGCCGTGCTGATAGATGATCACGTCGGTGATGGCTGTCAGCGGCGCGGCGGCGAAGATCCGCATCGGCACGGACTGCACCTCTTCCAGCTTGGGCAGCGGGTTGAAACGGCCGACGTTCATCTCGGGATCCAGCGGCTTGCCGCCGGAGGTGAGGGTCACCCCGATCAGCTTGCTAGCCTGTGCCAGCAGCTCGGCCTGACGGCTCGGATCGGCGATGAGCTCGCCCAGCCGGTCCGGCTCCACACCGGCGCTCACCAGGCCGCCGATCACCTCGGCATCCTGGGCCTTCAGGGCGTTCGCGATGGCGTAGAGGCTGGGGATGGCGCCATGCCAGGACTGGGTCCTGGCCTTGTCCCAGGAGCCGGCGGTGGCCGGAGAGGAGAGGAAGTAGGGCAGCTTGACGGTACCGCTGTAGACCTTAGTGACATTTGCGACAGGGGTTAAACCAGCGGCAGCGACTCCAGCTTTAATTGCCTCTTTTGAATCAACAGGTAGTAACAGGTCCGATACGTTATCAAGCGCATCCATGAAAAGAGGAGCACTAGCATCCCAATTAGCCATGTAAGTACCGGGCAGGCTGGTATTGCCTAGAGCGTCCTGCTTCCACAGGGCGGCGGCGTCCAGGGTCGGGCTCTTGAGCACGGATGCGGCCGCCCCTTTCACCGCCACCAGAACGTCGGCCCCGGACTGGGTACCGAACCAGTCGGAGAAGATCACGTGGTCGCTGGTGATGCCGGTGGCGGCCTTGAACAGCCCTTCCTGCAGGGTGATCAGGCCGTTGATGGTCTGCTCCTGGGCATTGCTGCCCGGGTTGCTCTTGTAGTTGCTGTAGTCGCTACCCGCCTTGACGGGGTTGCCGCTGCTGTCTTTCAGCGAGTCGGTCGCCACTATCATGTAGTAGGAAGAGGGGTTGAGCGGCTTGAGTGGCACCAGGTTCAGCTTGCCGGTCGACTCGGCGACCACGAAGTCGGTCCCGTAGGCCAGCACCTTCTTCACGCCGCTCGGGCGCAGGGCGGCGCTGTCAAATTCCAGCTCCAGCAGGTAGAGGGGTGCCACCGAGGCACCGAATTCGGCCGCCGCGGGGGCCTTGACCTGGATGCCGGAGGCGGTCACCGGCACGATCTGGATCGCCTGGGTGGTGGACCAGCCGTCCAGGGTGGAGAGGGCGGAGACCGGGTTGGAGAGATCCGCCGTCTCGGTGGAGAATTTCAGGGTGCCGTCGGTGGCACGGGCGGCCAGGGCGCTGGGACGGACGGCGTTGGAGCCGCTCAGCAGGTAATCGAGATAACTGGAGGTATCGCCTTTCTTCTCATCACTGCCGCCGCAACCGCTCAGCAGCGCACCGAGAACCGCTGCATAAATTATCTTTTTTTTCATATCCTTATCTCTTTTATGTTGTTATCCATGATGAGCCTGACGGGGTAGGGTTCAAGCCCGACCGAAACATATTAACAGCAACGCAACAATTATTAAGCCTCTGGTCGGTCATCTGATCTGATTTTTTTGTGTACAGCATCAAGGAATTGACATTGCTACCCGCGGCTGAGGGTAGCAGCATCCGGTGCCACACCAGACCCGACCAGAGCCTGTTGGCGACTCGGACGCAAAAAGCCGCCCCGATCTCGGCAAAGGGGGGGATTTGTCGGTAGAATGGCGCATCGCTTAAGGAGAACCCCATGATCGACCCGAAGAAACTGGAAGAGATCGCCAAACAGGTACACAACGCCCTGCCGCCCGGCATTCGCAGCATGGGTGAAGAGGTGGAGAAGAAGACCCGTCAGGTGCTGCAGGCCCAGCTGAACAAGCTGGATCTGGTCAGCCGCGAGGAGTTTGATGTCCAGACCAAGGTGCTGCTGCGCACCCGGGAGAAGCTGACCGCCCTCGAGGCCAAGCTGGCCCAGCTGGAGCAGCAGCTCGCCGCCAAGGGCGAGTAACCGGTCAGGGCAGCACGCCCGCCGGCGGATAAAACAAACCCCAGCCAGGCTGGGGTTTGTTGTTTCTGATGCCCGAGAGGGGGTGGGCCGATACGGGCTGGCGAACCAGGTTGCTCGCCCCTCATCCCCGGCCCTTCTCCCGCCAAGGGAGAAGGGAGCAGATCGGCGTTCCCCGGCTAGACGGTGATCAGATGAATTCGTAGGCGTCGCCGAAGATGCGCTCGGGCTCGGCGCCCAGCACCTTGAACTCCTCCCGCGCGGCCCCCGCCATCTCGAAGCGACCCGCCACATAGATGTCGTAGTCGTGCAGGCTGACGAAGTCGTCCATGATGGCCTTGTGCACCAGCCCGGTCCGGCCGGTCCAGTCCGCCTCCGGCTCCTGCACCACGGGCACGAAGGTGAGCGGGGCGTAGTCCAACGCCCACTGCTGCATCTGCCCCTGCTCGTACAGCCAGTGCGCCTGGCGCACGCCCCAGTAGAGGAACACCGGGCGCTTGCTGCCGGTGGCGATCAGGTACTCCAGGATGGAGCGGGCATAGGAGAAACCGGTGCCCCCCGCCATCAGGATCAGCGGACGGGGCGACTCGTCACGCAGGAAGGCCTTGCCCGCCGCCAGCTCGATCTCGATCTCCCCCTGGTCGCGCATGCGGGCCAGCACCTGGCCGGCGTAGGCGTTCTCCGGGGTGGCACCGATCTGCAGCTCCAGCACGCCGGAGCGGGTCGGCGAGTTGGCGATGGAGAAGGGGCGCTTGTCCGAGTCGCTCATCACCACCAGCAGATACTGGCCCGGCTTGAAGCTGATGGCCTGTTGCGGCGCCAGGGCCACGTGCCAGATGGTGTCGACATATTCGCGCAGTTCCTCTACGCGGCACTTGATACGTTGCATTCTTGTCCTTTTGACGGGCCAGCCCGGCCCACTTCGCTCATTGATTCACTGTGTTCGACCAGCCCGTGGTCAGGTCAGTCGAGCATACCCAATTCGGCCGGCCAATACCGCACTTTTGTACCGGCCGGCCCGGATGGCGGCATCAGCCGAGGATATTCAGCTCATCCCAGATGGCGTCGATCTTCGCGCTGACGGCGGCATCCTGGACTATGGGTTGGCCCCACTCCCGGTTGCTCTCCCCCGGCCACTTGTTGGTGGCATCCAGCCCCATTTTGGAGCCGAGCCCGGAGACCGGCGAGGCGAAGTCCAGGTAGTCGATCGGCGTGTGCTCGATCAGGGTGGTGTCCCGCGCCGGGTCCATCCGGGTGGTGATGGCCCAGATCACGTCCTTCCAGTCCCGGGCGTTGATGTCGTCGTCGCAGACGATCACGAACTTGGTGTACATGAACTGGCGCAGGAAGGACCAGACCCCCAGCATCACCCGCTTGGCGTGGCCGGGGTAGCGCTTCTTGATGGTCACCACCGCCATCCGGTAGGAACACCCCTCCGGCGGCAGGTAGAAGTCCACGATCTCGGGGAACTGCTTCTGCAGCAGCGGCACGAACACCTCGTTCAGCGCCACCCCGAGCACCGCCGGCTCATCGGGCGGACGGCCGGTGTAGGTGCTGTGGTAGATGGCGTCGCGGCGCTTGGTCATGTGGGTGATGGTGAACACCGGGAACTCGTCCACCTCGTTGTAGTAGCCGGTGTGATCGCCGTAAGGCCCTTCCGGCGCCATCTCGCCCGGCTCCAGATAGCCTTCCAGCACGATCTCGGCGCTGGCGGGCACCTCCAGATCGCAGCTCAGGGCCTTCACCACCTCGGTGCGACTGCCCCGCAGCAGGCCGGCGAAGGCGTATTCGGAGAGGCTGTCCGGCACCGGCGTCACGGCGCCGAGTATGGTCGCGGGATCGGCGCCGAGCGCCACCACCACCGGGAAGCGCTCGCCGGGATGGGCCTCCTGCCACTCGCGATAATCGATGGCACCGCCCCGGTGATCCAGCCAGCGCATGATCAGCTTGTTCTTGCCGATCTTCTGCTGGCGGTAGATGCCGAGGTTCTGGCGCTTCTTGTAGGGGCCGCGGGTGATGGTGAGACCCCAGGTCACCAGGGGGGCCACATCGCCGGGCCAGCAGTGCTGGATCGGGATCTGGTCCAGATCCACCGCGTCCCCCTCCAGCACCACCTGCTGGCAGGGGGCGGAGGAGAGCCGCTTGGTCGGCATGTTCAGCACCTGTTTGAAGATCGGCAGCTTCTCCATCAGCTCCTTGAGACCGCGGGGCGGCTCTGGCTCCTTCAGGTAGGAGAGCCAGGTGCCGACCTGGCGCAGGGCGCCGACGTTGGGCTGCCCCATGCCCATGGCGACCCGATCCGGGGTGCCGAACAGGTTCGTCAGCACCGGCATGCCGTAGCCTTTGGGGTTCTCGAACAGCAGGGCCGGACCACCCGCACGCAGGGTGCGATCGCTGATCTCGGTCATCTCCAGATAGGGGTCTATCTCGCGGCTGATGCGCTTGAGCTGTCCGTTCTGTTCCAGCTGCGCGATAAAATCACGCAAGTCCTTGTATTTCATGCGGGTACCCTGTGTGCAGGTGAGGGGGCATTATAACCCCGGCCGGGCATCCGGTGTACCCGTATCGGGCCGCATGACGGACGCGGCGTGGCGCCGCTCCTGGTGAGTGAGCCGGTCCGCCAGCTGGGCCAGCAGCCGGGGTTCGTCCAGTTGCAGCAGCAGGCCGGCCACCAGCCCGCTGTATTGCTGCTTGCCGAGCTCCGCCAGCAGGTACTGGCGGGCCCCGTCCGGCAGGGGCGAGAGCCGGCTGAGCTGCTGCAGGGCGGGCACCATCAGGCGGCCATTGTGGCTGGCGGCGATCAGCAGATCGCTCGCCTCCTGGCCATCGTGGAAGCGGGGAATGGTGCGCAGGGCCGCCAGGCTGTCGTGATCCACCGGCTGGCGCCACAGCTTCCGATAGAGGGCGGGCTCGCCGGTGCGCTCGATGAGGTGCAGCAGCAGCCGGTTGTCCGGCAGGAAGATGTTGAGGGGGGCCAGCTTGTGAGCCTCGCGCCTGAGCACGGTCGCCGGCTGCGCGTCGAGCACAGCCAGCAGCACCTGTTGCTGACGGGCCAGCTCGGGATTGCGGCTGTAGTAGATCTGCTTGAAGTCGAAGCCGTCCTGCGCCAGCAGTTGGCGGTAGTTGTCCTGCCAGGCGAGTTGCTGCCAGTGGCTCAGCACCAGCCGCGCCTCGGCGGCGAAGTCGTAGGCGGGCAGCTGGATCAGGAAACCGTCCACCTCCCCCTCCACCAGCCACTGCGGCGCCTTGGCGGCTTGGCTGCGGACCCAGGCCAGCAACTCGGGCGTCGGCGCGTCCGCCGACTTGAGGCCGCTCAGCAGCTGGTACAGCAGGTATTCGCGCTGGCCCAGGGCTAGGGTCTCGAGCAGGGAGTCCATGGCGGCGAACTGCCCCAGCACCAGTCGCTGGTCCAGATAATCGAGATGGCCCTGCAGCCCCTCATCCGCCACCAGCGGCGCCCTCGGCTGCGGGGGGGAGTCGGCCTGCACGGGAACGGCGGCCAGCAGCCACCCGATCCATAGCAAGAAAATCAGCTTCATGACGTCTCCATCCTTGTGACATCCAGCCTTGTGGCATCCTGGCCCCATAGTACTAAGGGCCCCGGCAAATAGATAAACAAAAACCGCGACCTGGGCCGCGGTTTTGTCATTCTTCGACGGGTTACTTCTGCTGACGCTTCATGGAGTCGAAGAACTCGTCGTTGGTCTTGGTCGCAGACAGCTTGTCGATCAGGAACTCGATGCTGTCGATCTCCCCCATGGGGTGGATGATCTTGCGCAGTATCCACATCTTCTGCAGCTCGTCCGGCGCGGTCAGCAGCTCTTCCTTGCGGGTGCCGGAGCGGGTGATGTCGATGGCCGGGTAGGTGCGCTTCTCGGCGATCTTGCGCGAGAGGTGCAGCTCCATGTTGCCGGTACCCTTGAACTCTTCGTAGATGACTTCATCCATCTTGGAGCCGGTGTCGATCAGCGCGGTGGCGATGATGGTCAGGCTGCCGCCTTCCTCGACGTTGCGGGCCGCGCCGAAGAAGCGCTTGGGTCTGTGCAGGGCGTTCGCATCCACACCACCGGTCAGTACCTTGCCGGAGGAGGGGATGACGGTGTTGTAGGCACGGGCCAGACGGGTGATGGAGTCCAGCAGGATGACCACATCCTTCTTGTGCTCGACCAGGCGCTTGGCCTTCTCGATCACCATCTCGGCGACCTGGACATGACGGGAGGCCGGCTCGTCGAAGGTGGAGGCGATCACCTCACCCTTGACCATGCGCTGCATCTCGGTCACTTCTTCCGGACGCTCGTCGATCAGCAGGACGATCAGCTCACAATCCGGGTGGTTGTAGGCGATGCTCTGGGCGATGTTCTGCAGCAGCATGGTCTTACCGGCCTTGGGCGGTGCGACGATCAGGCCGCGCTGGCCCTTGCCGATGGGAGACGCCAGATCCAGCACCCGGGCGGTGATGTCTTCGGTGGAGCCGTTGCCGCGCTCCATGCGCAGACGCTCGTTGGCGTGCAGCGGGGTCAGGTTTTCGAACAGGATCTTGTTGCGGGAGTTTTCCGGACGGTCGTAGTTGACGTCGTTGACCTTGAGCAGGGCGAAGTAGCGCTCGCCCTCTTTCGGTGGCCGGATCTTGCCGGAGATGGTGTCGCCGGTGCGCAGGTTGAAGCGGCGGATCTGGCTCGGGGAGACGTAGATGTCGTCCGGGCCGGCCAGGTAGGAGCCGTCTGCACTACGCAGGAAACCGAAGCCATCGGTCAGGATTTCCAGCACACCGTCGCCAAAGATATCCTCACCACCCTTGGCGTGCGCCTTGAGGATCGCGAAGATGATGTCTTTCTTGTGCGCCCGAGCCAGATTTTCCAACCCCATGGATTCGCCAAGCTGTACCAGCTCGGACACAGGAGTGTTCTTAAGTTCAGTCAGATTCATAGTGGTGAAAGTCTGTAAGCAAGGATTGAAATGAGGAGACAGTCTGCTGGATTGATGCTGATCGGATTTGACTTGCCAGGCTTGTGAAGCAAAGAGTCAGGCAAAAAGGTTAGCAAACGAGCGATAAACTAGCACCAATCGGGATGAGCGTCTAGGTGATAAAACACAAGGAGCGCATTATTGCAATGCGCTCCTTTCTTGATTATTACAGGTTGCCGTCCAGGAACTCTTTCAGCTGAGTCTTGGACAGGGCGCCGACCTTGGTCGCTGCCACTTCGCCATTCTTGAACAGCAGCAGGGTCGGGATGCCGCGAATGCCGTATTTGGGCGGCGTGTCGGCGTTATGATCGATATTCAATTTCGCCACGGTCACGCGACCGGCATATTCTTGGGCGACTTCGTTCAGGATGGGGGCAATCATCTTGCACGGACCGCACCATTCAGCCCAGAAATCTACCAGAACGGGGCTGTCGGCTTTGATTACATCAGCCTCGAAGCTGGCATCGCTCAGCTGAACAATCTTGTCACTCATCTCCAACTCCAGTCAGTAATTAAGGCTTTATTGACGGATCAACAAAGGCAATAGTTGCCCTATTTGAAATGATCCTGTTTATTATTGCAAGCCTAACCTGATAACCTACCGCCATGAGCAAAACACATCTAACGACCGAAAAATTCGCCCAAATGGGCCTCGAACCCGAAGTTCTGGCTGGTCTGGAATCAAAGGGATTTCACTATTGCACGCCCATCCAGGCGCTCTCCCTGCCGCTGCTGGTAGAAGGTCATGACCTCGCCGGCCAGGCTCAGACGGGAACCGGCAAAACCCTGGCTTTCCTGGCGGCGACCTTCAACTATCTGCTGACCCACCCGCTGACCAGGCCGCGCCTCGTCAACCAGCCACGCGCCATCATCATGGCCCCGACCCGGGAGCTGGCGGTCCAGATCTATAACGACGCGGAAAGCATGTCCGCCTCGACCGGTCTCAAACTCGGCCTCGCCTACGGCGGCGAAGGTTACGACAAGCAGCTGGCCGTGCTGGAGCAGGGCGTCGACATCCTGATCGGCACCACTGGCCGCATCATCGACTACTTCAAGTCCAAGGTCATCGATCTCGGCAACATCCAGGTCGTGGTACTGGACGAAGCGGATCGCATGTTCGATCTCGGCTTCATCAAGGACATCCGCTTCCTGTTCCGCCGCATGCCCCCCGCCACCGAGCGTCTGAGCATGCTGTTCTCCGCCACCCTCTCCCTGCGGGTGCAGGAGCTGGCCTACGAGCACATGAACCACCCGGAACACGTGCAGGTCGAGCCGGAGCAGATGACGGGCGTGCGCATCAAGGAGGAGCTCTTCTACCCCTCCAACGAAGACAAGATGTTGCTGCTGCTCTCCCTGATGGAAGAGGAGTGGCCGGAGAAGGCCATCGTCTTCGCCAACACCAAGCACGTCTGTGAAGACGTTCACGCCTGGCTGGAGAACGACGGCCACCGCGTCGGCCTGCTAACTGGCGACGTGCCCCAGAAGAAACGGATGAAGATCCTGGACGAGTTCACCAAGGGTCAGCTGGACATCCTGGTCGCCACCGACGTGGCCGCCCGCGGTCTGCACATCCCGGACGTGACCCACGTCTTCAACTACGACCTGCCCGACGACGCCGAGGACTATGTCCACCGCATCGGCCGTACCGGCCGCGCCGGCAAGAGCGGTCACTCCATCAGCCTGGCCTGTGAAGACTATGCCTTCAACCTGCCGGCCATCGAGGAGTACATCCACCACCCCATCCCGGTCAGCAAGTACGACCGCGAGGCGCTGCTGGATGACGTGACCGCCCCGAAACGGGTGTTCCGCAACCGTCAGCCGGTGAACCGCAACATGCGGGATCGCCAGGGTGGCGGCAACAGCAACAACCGCCGCCGTCCGCCCCGCAAGAACTGAGGGACTGGCCAAGTTGCACAACTCGCCTCTCTATGCCGCCATCGACCTCGGATCCAACAGCTTTCACATGCTGGTGGTGCGCGAGGTCGCCGGCGCCCTGCGCACCGTCACCAAGGTCAAGCGCAAGGTTCGCCTCGCCGCCGGCCTGGATGCCGACTTCCGCCTCAATCGCGCCGCCATGGAGCGGGGCTGGGACTGTCTGCGCCTCTTCTCCGAGCAGTTGCAGGACATCCCGTCCGACAACATCCGGGTCGTCGGCACCGCCACCCTGCGCCTGGCCACCAACGTCGACGAGTTCCTGAGCGAAGCGGAACGGGTGCTCAACCACAGCATCGAGATCATCTCGGGCGAGGAAGAGGCCAAGACCATCTACGAGGGGGTCTCCTGGACCTCGGCCGGAGAAGGCAACCGGCTGGTGATCGACATCGGCGGCGCCAGCACCGAGCTGGTGATCGGCGAGCAGAGCGAAGCCAAGCTGCTCAACAGCCTGCACATGGGCTGCGTCACCTGGCTCAACAACCACTTCGGTGACGGCGAGCTCTCCGAGACCCGCTTCGAGCAGGCCATCACCGGCGCCAAGGCGGTACTGGAGAAGGTAGCGGAAGATTACCGCGCCCTCGGCTGGCGCACCTGCGTCGGCGCCTCCGGCACCGTCCAGGCGCTGCAGGAGATCATGCTGGCCCAGGGGAAGAGCGAGCGGGTCACGTTGCCGAAACTGCAGGAGCTTATGGGTCAGGCCATCGCCTGCGGCAGGCTGGATCAACTGCGGCTGGAAGGATTGGCCGCCGAGCGGCTGACCGTGTTCCCCTCCGGACTCGCCATCCTGATCGCCATCTTCGAGACCCTCGGCATCGAGAGCATGACGCTGGCGGGTGGGGCGCTGCGCGAGGGGCTGATCTACGGTCTGCTCGGCAACAATCACGACTGTGACGCCCGGGATCGCACCGCCGACAGCCTGATCAGCCGCTACCAGCTGGACAAGGAACACGCCGAGCGGGTGCGCGACACCGCCATCCAGGCTTTCACCCAGCTGCAGCCGGCCTGGCGCCTCTCCAAGCGCTACGGTCGCCCGATCCTGCGCTACGCGGCCCTGCTGCACGAGATCGGGCTCTGCATCGAGTACAAGAAGGCGCCGCAACACGCCGCCTACATCATCGACAACATCGACATGCCGGGCTTCACCCCGGCCCAGAAGAAGCTGCTGTCGGCCCTGCTGCTCAACCAGCGGGACGACTTCAAGCTGGAGCCGCTGGAGAAACAGGGCGCCGTGACGGCTCGCCAGGCGATCCGGCTGGCCCGCATCCTGCGCATCTCCCTGATCCTCTGCATGCGCCGCACCCAGGGTACAGTGCCCCAGTTCATGCTGCAGGCCGATGAGGATGCCCTGACCCTGACCCTGCCCAGGGGCTGGCTGGACGAGCACTACCTGAGGGCCAGCGAGCTGCGCCTGGAAGTGGAGCGCCAGCAGAAGATGGGCTGGTCCACCCGCCTGCTGGAAGCCTGAACGGGCGCCCTGCGCCCGCTTCGCTTCTTTTCCCGCCCGTTCCGACAATCCCTTTCGCAGCCATCACTGGCGCCATTCAACGCCTCATCGTTGATTTTATTGTACTTTCAACCCGATTCCGGTTCTTCGCCCCCTCCCGCCATCTAGCCTGTGCCAGCGGCTCGGCTAGAGTTGAGTTGTCTCTCTCACAGGAACGGAAACCATGAAACATTTACCCCTGATAGCCCTGACTGCCCTGCTGACCGCCTGCGGTGGCGGCAGTGACGACAACAGCCAGCAGAATGCCGAGATGTCCCTGGCCTTCTCCGATGCCCCGGTGGATTCGGTCAGCAAGGTCTGCATCGCCGTCTCCAACATCAGCATCCACCCCGTCTCGGGGAGCGAGCTGGCCTGGACCACCGCCAGCTTCCTGACGTCTGCCCAGGACGATGGCTGCACGCCGACGGGAGAGATCATCCCTCTGGACGCCTCAGGCCACCCCCTGTTCACCTATATCGATCTGCTGAAATACCCGGGCTCCAGCAGCCGCCCCCTGCTGGCCAGCCAGAGCGTGGTCCCCGGCGACTACAGCCAGATGCGGCTGCGGATCCTGGATGGCCGGGATGCAGGCAATCAATTCCCGGATGGCACACCCTACTCCTACGTCCTGCAGGATGACGGCGTGATCAAGCCGCTGGAGGTGCCGAGCAACGAGCTGAAGCTGGATGCCTTCACCATCGCCGCCAACGGCCTCAGCGCCTTCACCACAGAGTTCGACCTGCGCCACTCCATGGTGCTGCCGGGCCACGAGGAGCATTACAAGCTCAAGCCCAGAGGGGTGCGACTGGTGAACAACACCGAGGTCGCCACCGTCAGGGGCACGGTGGCGGCAGGGCTTTGCGGCGGCCAGCTCACCGACAAGGCCTTCGTCTACTTCTACGACGAACTGCGCCCTGTGGGGGATGACGCCTATCCCGACATGGCCGACCTCGACAACGGCTTCTACGCCAGCGCCCCCGTCGTTCCCCTGACGGGTGGTGGTTACGGCTACGAGCTGGGCTTCGTCAACCTCGGCAGCTACGACATGGTGCTGGTCTGCAACGGCGACGAGGATGATCCCGAGCTGGCCGGCGACCCGCTGCAGCTGGAGCAGGTGCTGAAGGCGCAGCCGGTGACGGCCCCGACCACCAGCATCAATTTCCAGTGACAGGCCTGGGGCCGAGGTAGGAGAAGCACCATGACAGGGTATCAACCCATCAGTTGCGACCTCTACGACTGGCTCGAGATCGCTGCCCGCTGGCAGCTGCCGGTCACCCTCACCGGTCGGGATGGCCGCCAGTGGGCAGACAGGATCCGCACCATCGAGGCCAGAGAAGGCGTCGAGTACCTGCTATTGCAAGGCGGCGAGCGCCTCAGCCTGGCGGATATGGCGAGTCTGGAGCTGCTCTGGCAGGGGGAAGAGAAGCGGATCCGCTTCTAGCCGCCGAGTGCGAACAACGAAAGAGGGCCCGCAGCGCGGGCCCTCTTGCTATCTGACACCTTGACTCAAGCGCGCTCGATTCAGCCCGCCGCCAGCGCCGCCATCACATAGACGTCGAAGCGGTTGCTCTTGGTCTCGATGGCCATGCTCGGCTTCTGCTCGTTGAGCCATCCCGCGTAGTCCGGCCGCTTCACCACCACCCGTTTCTCCGCCATCCTGAGCGCCGCCGGCAGCAGGGCGTCGGCGTCCAGATCCGCCCCCACCAGGGACTGGAACACCCGCATCTCTTTCTTCACCAGGGCCGACTTCTGCTTGTGGGGGAACATGGGATCCAGGTAGATGACGTCGGGCCGTTCGGTCAGCGCCAGCAGGGTCTCCACCGCCGGCCCGTGCAGCAGGTGCATCCGCTCGCGCACCCAGGGGCCTATCTCGGGATCCTGGCCCGCCCGCGCCAGGCCGTCCTGCAGCAGGGCCGCCACCACGGGGCTGCGCTCGATCAGGGTCACCCTGCAGCCGAGGGAGGCGAGCACGAAGGCGTCACGGCCGAGCCCGGCGGTGGCGTCCACCACGGTCGGCATGGCCCCCGACTTCAACCCCACCGCCTTGGCGATGGACTGGCCGCGCCCCCCGCCGAACTTGCGGCGATGGGCCACAGCCCCTTCGATGAAGTCCACATAGACGGCCCCCAGCTTGGGCTCGTCCAGCTTGCGCAGCTCCAGCCGTGCCTCGGTCAGCACCAGCGCGAAGGGGGCCGGAAACTCCACCCCGGCCAGCCGCAGCCGCAGGGCGTCGAGCTCGCCATCGCGGGCGGGGACTTCACTGAAAACCTGAATATGGGGCATAACACGGACTCATCACGGCGCAGGAGCCGGCATGATAGCAGAAGCGGGAGATCAGCTCACCGTGGTCAGGTTCATCCCCTGACGGTTGAGGCCCAGGTACTCCACCAGATCGTCATAGGGCAGCGGACGGCTGAGCAGGTAGCCCTGGGTGAAGGCACAGCCCTTCAGGCAGAGGAAGTTCAGCTGCTCCCGGGTCTCCACCCCCTCGATCACCACCTGCATGCCGAGGTTGTGCACTATGTTGATGATGCCGTCGAGCAGCAGCCTGTCCTGCTCGTTGAAGGGGATGTGGCGCACGAAGGAGCGGTCGATCTTCACCAGATCCACCGGGAAGGTGCGCAGGTAGTTGAGGGCCGAGTAGCCGGTGCCGAAGTCGTCGATGGCCAGCTTGCAGCCCGCCTCGCGCAGGGCATCGATCCGCACCCTGTGCTGATCGCTGGTCTCCATCAGCAGGGACTCGGTGATTTCGATGATGATGTCCGCCGGGTCCAGGTTGAAGTGACGGATCACTCTGAGCCACTCGTTCGCCTCCGGATCGATCGTCTGGAACTCCAGGGTGGAGCGATTGATGGACATCTGCAGATCCGGGAAACCGGACTGCTGCAACCGCGCCAGATCCCGGCACGACTGCCACAGCACCAGGGCCCCCAGCCCCTGGATGAGCCCCGCCTCCTCCGCCAGCGGAATGAAGTCCGCCGGCGAGACCTGACCCCAGTGGGGGTGGTACCAGCGCACCAGGGCCTCCAGCTTGGCGACCCGGCCGCTGCGATTGTCCCAGATGGGCTGATAGGCCATGGTCAGCTGCCCCAGCTTGATGGCCTCCGCCAGATCGCGCTGCATCTGGTGGCGCTGGCTCACCTCTTCCCGCATGGAGGCGTTGTAGGTGCCCAGGGGACGGCCATGCCGCTTGGCGACGAACAGGGCCTGCTCGGCATTGCGCAGCAGCTCGTCGCTGTCGCCGCCATCGTTGGGGCAGAGGGTGATGCCCATGGTGGCCGTCACATAGAGGTGCTGGTTGGCCAGCATGAAGGGGCGGGCGAAGCCGCCGATCACCTGCTTGGCAAACACCTCGGCCTGGCGCCGGTTGACGATGCCGGGCACCAGGAAGGCAAACTCGTCGCCCCCGATGCGGGCCACCAGATCCTCGGTGCGCACCCGGCTCACCAGCCGATCCGACACCTCCTTCAGCAGGGCGTCACCGACGTGGTGATCCATGCTGTTGTTGACCGCCTTGAAGTTGTTGAGATCCAGCACCATCAGGGCGAAGCGCTCGCCCCGCTCGCAGAAGCGGGTGAGGCAGCGGCCGAACAGCCAGCGGTTCGGCAGCCCGGTGAGGTTGTCGTAGTTCGCCTGGGCCGCGATCTTCTGCTCCGCCAGCTTGGTCTGGGAGAGATCGCTGAAGATGGCGATGTACTGGCTGATCCTGCCCCCTTCCCGCACGGCGCTGATCATCAGCTGCTGGGGATAGAGCTTGCCGTTCTTGCGCTTGTTCCACACCTCGCCGCGCCAGATCCCCACCCGCTCCAGGGCGTGGTACATGTCCGCGTAGAAGGTCTGATCGTGCAGCCCGGACTTGAGCATGCTGGGCCGCTGGCCGCAGGCCTCCTCCTCGCTGTAGCCGGTGATCTTCTCGAACGCCGGGTTCACCGAGATGATGCGGCTGTCGGCGTCGCACACCAGGATGGCCTCGGAGAGGTTGTCATAGACCCGGTGGGAGAGCTTGAGCTGCTCGGCATGGCGTCGGATGGGGTCGATGTTCTCCAGCACCACCATCAGGTAGTCGGGATGCATCTGCTCGTTGCGGATCAGGGTCACCGTCACCCGCCCCCAGAGTACGGAACCATCCCGGTGCAGGTAGCGCTTCTCCTGGGTAAACGCGGGACGCTCTCCCCGCTTGAGGGCGTCGTAGAGCGGAATGCTGGTCCGCCAGTCGTCCGGGTGGTTGATCTCGGCGACCGTGAGCCGCAGCAGCTCCTCCTGGCTGTAGCCCAGCATCTTCTCGATGGCCGGGTTGACCCAGAGGATATGCCCCGCCAGATCCAGCTTGCCAATCCCCACGGGGGCGTGGGACATCATGGTGTCCAGGAAGTGGGGATGGTCCGGGTTGTCCGCCTGGGCCGGCCCGCTCTGGCGTTCCTGCTGATACATCAGCGCCAGCTCGCGACCGGCGAGGGGGGCCAGCAGGCGCAGCAGCCCCATGATCTTGTCCATCCTGGGCATGGCCCGTTTGAACATGACGCTGCACAGCCCTATGGTCTCCCCTTCGGCGCTCTTCAGCGCGATGCCGGCATAGGCCCTGACCTCGCAGCGTTCCAGCACGGCCGCGTGGGGGAAGAGCTGCCGGGTGCGATCGCAAAACCAGGCCTCCCCCTGTTGCATGGCAATTTCGCCCGGGGTGCTGGCGAGGGGAAAGCTGTAGGAGTTGATGTCGAGGGAGGCGGGATAGGCGGCGTGCACGGTAAAAAACAGCCCGGCCTGATCCTTGCCCGACACCAGGACGAAGTCAGCCCCGACCGCGTTGGCGATTTCACTCACAAAGGTATCGAAATATCCCTGACCACTCGAATGAGACAGGCTGGAGATGATTTGATAGACAGACTCGAGTGCTCGCCTCATGGCAAGGTTCTTTCTCTCCCGGCAAGGTAGAACCCGACTCTACTGAAGAGGCGGGGACAGTGCAAACATGCACTCTGCAAGATATTAAAAAGCCTTGGGAAAAGGGACCAAAAGGTCCCTTTTTCTCTCAAAAATCACGTTTTGATCCCACTATGCCGCAAATATGTACCTGCTTGAAACTCACCGGATCGGCGGGCAGCAGGGGCCCGCCGCCCCTGCCCCGTCCGGCAAGCTGAAGGCCACTCAGGCCGCGATGCCGCTGTGGCGCAGCAGGGCATCCACCTGGGGCTCACGGCCACGGAAGGCGCGGAACAGCTCCATCGGCTCCTTCGAGCCCCCCTTCTCGAGAATGTGCTTCAGGAAGGACTGGCCGGTGACCGGGTTGAAGATCCCCTCCTCCTCGAAGCGGGAGAAGGCGTCGGCGGAGAGCACCTCGGCCCACTTGTAGCTGTAGTAGCCCGCCGCATAGCCGCCGGCGAAGATGTGGGAGAAGCTGTGCTGGAAGCGGTTGAACGCGGGGGGCGTCATCACCGCCACCTGGCTGCGCACCTGTGCCAGCAGCGCCGGGATCTGGTCCTGGCTGGCCGGGTCAAACTCCTGGTGCAGGCGGAAGTCGAACAGGGCGAACTCCAGCTGGCGCAGCATCTGCATGGCCGCCTGGAAGTTGCGGGCCGTCATCATCTTCTCCAGCAGATCCGCGGGCAGCGGCTCCCCTGTTTCATGATGACCGGAGATGAAGGCCAGGGCCTCGGACTCCCAGCACCAGTTCTCGAGGAACTGGCTCGGCAGCTCCACCGCGTCCCAGGCCACGCCGTTGATGCCGGCCACCCCGGCCACGTCGACCCGGGTCAGCATGTGGTGAATGCCGTGGCCGAACTCGTGGAACAGGGTGACCACCTCGTTATGGGTGAACAGGGCCGGCTTGCCATCCACCGGGCCGTTGAAGTTGCAGGTCAGGTAGGCCACCGGCTTTTGCAGCGAGCCGTCCTGACGGTAGCGACGACCGAGGCAGACGTCCATCCAGGCTCCCCCCTGCTTGTGCTCGCGGGCGTAGAGGTCGAGGTAGAAGCTGCCACGCAGCTCGTCATCGGCGTCGAAGATGTCGTAGAAGCGCACGTCCGGGTGCCAGGTGTCGATGCCGAGGCGCTCGCGCACCTTCATGCCGAACACCCGCCTGACCACCTCGAACAGCCCCTTCACCACCTTGCCGGCGGGGAAGTAGGGGCGCAGCTGCTCGTCGGAGATGGCGAACTTGTGCTGCTTGAGCTTCTCGGCGTAATAGGCGAGATCCCAGGCCGCCAGCTCGGTCTGACCGTGCTGTTCGGCGGCGAAGGCGCGGATCTCTTCGAGCTCCGCCTTGCCTTGCGGCAGGGACTTGGCCGCGAGATCCGTGAGGAAGGTCACCACCTGCTCGGGCTTGTCCGCCATCTTGGTGGCGAGCGACAGCTCGGCATAGTTGGCAAAGCCCAGCAGCCGGGCCAGCTCGCGGCGCAGGGCGAGCAGCTCGGTCATGATGGCGGAGTTGTCCCACTTGCCGGCGTTCGGTCCCTGGTCGGAGGCGCGGGTGGTGAAGGCCTCGTACAGCTCGGCGCGCAGGGCGCGGTTGTCGGCGTACATCATGACCGGCAGGTAGGAGGGGATGTCCAGGGTGAACAGCCACCCCTCCTTGCCCTTCAGTTCGGCCAACTGGCGGGCGGCGGCCTGTGCGCTCTGCGGCAGCCCGGCCAGTTCGGCCTCGTCGGTCACCAGCTTGCTCCAGCCCTGGGTCGCGTCCAGCACGTTGTTGCTGAACCGGGAGGCCAGCTCGGAGAGGCGGGCCTGGATCTCGCCGTAGCGCTGCTGCGCCTCGGCGGGCAGACCGATGCCGGAGAGGCGGAAGTCGCGCAGGGTGTTCTGGATCTCCTTGCGCTGGGCATCGTCCAGCCGCGGGAAGTCGTCGCTCTCGGACAGCGCCAGATAGGCCTGATAGAGGCCTTCATGCTGGCCGACATAGGTCTGGAATTCGGAGAGCAGTGGCAGGCAGGCGTCGTGAGCCGCCCGCAGCGCCTCGCTGTTGAGTACGGCGTTGAGGTGGCTGACGGGCGACCAGATCCGGGAGAGGCGGTCATTGACCTCTTCCAGCGGCGCGATCAGGCTGTCCCAGGTGTGGGGTTCCTTCTGGGCCAGCACGTCCTCAATCTTCTGTTTGCAATCGGCGATGGCCTGCGTCACGGCAGGTTGCACCTGATCGGGCTGGATCTGGCTGAAGGGAGGCAGCGAGTCCATTGTCAGCAAAGGGTTAGTCATCTGCGGTACCTCTAAATGCTCTGCAGCCCCTGCCGTCCAGAAGCTTGCTTGGACCATCTAAGATGTAGGCAGAAACCCCATTTATCAAGCCTTTGCCGCCAAGAGACGGGCTCTTGCCCACTTTTTGAGGAAAACCGCTCACAAAATCACCTACTCGTCCGCCAGAGACGACAATGCCGGCCCCGGGGCCGGCATTGTCCGCTCAGTCACGCCACATGATCAGCGCCGGGCGTCTTCCAGCAACCACTGGGCGACCCGCTTGGCGAAGTAGGTGAGGATGCCGTCGGCACCGGCCCGCTTGAAGCAGAGCAGGGACTCCAGCACGCACTCCCTCTCCTTCAGCCAGCCGTTCTGGATGGCGGCCATGTGCATGGCGTACTCGCCGCTCACCTGATAGGCGAAGGTGGGCACCCCGAACTGATCCTTGACCCGGCGGATCACGTCCAGATAGGGCATGCCCGGCTTGACCATGACGCTGTCGGCCCCTTCGGCGATGTCGAGGGCCACCTCGTGCAGGGCCTCGTCGCCGTTGCCCGGGTCCATCTGGTAGGTGGCCTTGTTGCTCTTGCCGAGGTTGGCGGCGGAGCCCACGGCATCGCGGAACGGGCCGTAGTAGTGGGAGGCGTACTTGGCGGAGTAGGCCATGATCTGGACGTTGACGAAGCCGTTCTCCTCCAGCGCAGCCCGGATGGCACCGATACGACCGTCCATCATGTCGGACGGCGCGACGATATCGGCACCCGCAGCGGCGTGGGAAAGCGCCTGCTTCACCAGGATCTCGGTGGTGATGTCGTTCATCACATAGCCTTCATCGTCGATGATGCCGTCCTGACCGTGGGTGGTGAAGGGATCAAGCGCCACGTCCGTGATAACCCCGAGCTCGGGGAAGCGGGCCTTGAGGGCACGGGTCGCCCGCTGGGCCAGGGCATCCGGGTTGTAGGCCTCTTCCGCCATCAGGCTCTTGCGCGCCAGCGGTGTCACCGGGAACAGGGCCACTGCCGGCACGCCCAAGGCGACCAGTTCGGCGGCCTCTTCGAGCAGCAGATCGATGGAGAGGCGATCCACCCCAGGCATGGAGGCGACGGCCTCACGCTGCCCTTCCCCCTCCAGCACGAACACCGGATAGATGAGATCGTCGACGGTCAGCGTATGCTCGCGCACCAGACGGCGGCTGAAATCATGTTTGCGCACCCGGCGCAGACGACGGCCCGGGAAGGCCCCCGGAAGAGTTGTGGCCATGAATCACTCCAAAAGCGGAAGTTGGAAGAATGCGGCGGAGGTGGCCCGGGTATGGGCCAGCAAGGCCTCGGGCGCTTCACCACGGCAGGCCGCCACCACCTGGGCGATGTGCGGCAAGAAAGCGGGTTCGTTGCGTTTGGGCCTGGGCTTCAGATCCCGCGGCACCAGATAGGGGGCGTCCGTCTCTATCATCAGGCGTCCGGCCGGGATGCGGGCCACCTGCTCGCGCAGCAGCTGGCCACGGCGCTCGTCACAGAGCCAGCCGGTCACCCCTATGTGCAGCCCGAGCGCCAGGCACTGGTCCAGCTCGGCGTCGGTGCCGGTGAAGCAGTGCAGCACGGCCCCCGGCAGGCGGGGCAGCCAGGGGCGCAGGATCTCGGTGAAACGGGCGTGGGCGTCCCGGCAGTGCAGGAAAACCGGCATCCCGAGCTCGGCGGCCAGGGCCAGCTGGGCATCGAACACCGCGTCCTGCACCGGACGGGGGGAGAAGTCGCGGTTGTAGTCGAGACCGCACTCGCCGATGGCCACCACCTGGGGCAGGGCCGCCAGCTCGCGCAAGGCGGGCAGGGTGGCCTCATCGACGCCCTTGGCATCGTGGGGATGCACCCCGGCGGTGGAGAAGCAGTAGCCCGGCCACTGGGTGGCCAGCTCCGCGCTGGCCTGGCTGCCGGCCAGATCGGTGCCGGTCAGGATCAGCGCCTCCACCCCGGCGGCACGGGCGCGGGCCACTAGGTCGGCCTGCTCGCCGGCAAACTGGCTGCTGGTCAGGTTCAAACCGATGTCGATCATGGGCTCATGGGTTCCGAACAAAAGAGATGCATATCAGGTATTTGAAAACCATCTACTCGATGGGGCCTTACCATACGCCTCGAAGGGGGGCATGAAAAGAGGAAGGGAGCCTCAGCTCCCCTCTTCCGGTTGTTCCTGATCCTGCTCGTCTTCTTTCTTCACGTAGAAGCGGGCGAAGAACAGGCCTATCTCCCACAGGCCCCACATGGGGATCGCGAGCAGGGTCTGGGAGAAGACATCCGGCGGCGTCAACAGCATGCCGACCACGAAGACCCCGACGATGACGTAGGGGCGCTTCTCCTTCAGGCTCTTGGGGGTGGTGATCCCGGTCCAGCACAGCAGTATGGTGGCCACCGGGATCTCGAACGCCACCCCGAACGCGAAGAACAGGGTCAGCACGAAGTCCAGGTAACTCGCGATGTCGGTCGCCACCGTCACCCCGGCGGGGGCGGTACTGGTGAAGAAGCCGAACACCAGGGGGAACACCACGTAGTAAGCGAACGCCATCCCCGCGTAGAAGAGCACCGCGCTGGAGGCCACCAGGGGCAGGATCAGACGGCGCTCGTGCTGGTACAGACCGGGGGCGATGAAGGCCCAGGCCTGATACAGCAGATAGGGGATCGCCACGAAGAAGGAGACCATCAGGGTCAGCTTGATGGGCGTGATGAAGGGGGTCGCCACATCCGTCGCTATCATGCTGGTGCCTGCCGGCAGCTGGCTGAGCAGCGGCTGGGCCACGAAGTCGTAGATGTCGTTGGAGAAGTAGATCAGCGCGATGAACACCAGCAGTATGGCCACGACCGACCGCAGCAGACGGGTTCTCAGCTCCACCAGATGGCTGATGAGGGGTTGCTCGGCCTGGCTCATGGCTTCACCTCCCCTTTGACCGCGGACTCGCTGGCGGTCTCAGGCGCCCTCTCTCGCTGGCTGTTGACCGGTAGCCCCTCTGGGGTCGCGGGCACTGCGACCGGGGTAACCGGCTCAGCCTGAGGGGCGGTCTCCTGAGGCGGACGGATCTCGTTCTCCGCCTGATAGGGGCGATTCACCGACTGGGCCGCCGCCTTGAGCTGTTCGATGGACTCCTGCAGCTCTGGGCTCAGGTTGTTCATCTGCAACCGCTCCGCCTTCTTCAGATCGTTGTGCAGCTCCTGCAGCTTGAGCTCCTGCTCCAGCTCGCTCTTGACCGAGTTGGCGGTACTGCGGATCAGCCTGATCCAGTGGCTGGCGGTGCGGATCGCGACCGGCAGCCGCTCCGGCCCCAGCACAACCAGCGCCACCACGCCGATGACGACCAGCTCCCAAAAACCGATGTCGAACATGGCTTAGGCCTGGTCTTTGTCTTTCTGCTTGGCGGGATCGCCGCTCTGGCTGGCCGTTTCGTTGAGCTGCTTCGGCGGGAACTCGGCGTCCTTCTGCTCCGGCTTCACCTCGCCCGGCTCATCGGAGAGCGCCTTCTTGAACCCCTTGACCGCCGCGCCCAGATCGCCGCCGATACCGCGCAGCTTCTTGGTGCCAAACAACAGCACGACGATGACTGCGATGATCAACAACTGCCAAATACTGATACCACCCATGACTTTCTCTCCGGATAGGCGCCCGATGGCGCAGTGTGTTTAATGGGAACGGGCTCGCAACCAACCCAGCAGCCAGCATAACCCGGCGCCGGCGAGGCTGATTTGTCCCCACTCAATGTGTTGTTTCTGGGTCAGCAAGAATACACCCGCGAGCAGCAGGCTGGCTCCAACCCCTAAGAGGTAGCGGGCCTGCCCCTGGCGACGGCTGTGGCGACGGAAATCGGCGAACATCTGGTCGAAGTGATGCTGCTGGTGACGGGCCTGGCGCAGGGTCTCGTAGACCAGCTCCGGCAGCTCCGGCAGCTTCTCCGCCCAGAACGGCGCCTTCTCCCTGATGGCATTCCACACCGCCTTGGGGCCGACCTGCTGGTGCATCCAGTTTTCCAGATAGGGCTTGGCGGTCTGCCACAAGTCCAGCTGGGGATAGAGCTGGCGCCCCAGCCCCTCCACATAGAGCAGGGTCTTCTGCAGCAGCACCAACTGCGGCTGTACCTGCATGTTGAAGCGGCGGGCGGTGTTGAACAGGTTCAGCAGCACGTGGCCGAAGGAGATCTCGGAGAGCGGCTTCTCGAAGATGGGCTCCAGCACGGTGCGGATGGCGAACTCGAACTCGTCCACCTTGGTATCGGGCGGCACCCAGCCTGACTCCACGTGCAGCTGGGCGACCCGCTGGTAGTCTCGGTTGAAGAAGGCGAGGAAGTTCTCCGCCAGGTAGCGCTTGTCTTCCCGGTTCAGGGTGCCGACGATGCCGCAGTCGATGCCGATCCAGAGCGGGTTTTCAGGGTGTTCATAGGAGACGAAGATGTTGCCCGGGTGCATGTCGGCGTGGAAGAAGCTGTCGCGAAACACCTGGGTGAAGAAGACCTCCACCCCGCGTTCGGCCAGCAGCTTCATATTGGTACCATTCGCCTCGAGGGCTTCGATGTCGGACACCGGGATGCCGTAGATGCGCTCCATCACCAGCACCTGTTCACGGCAGTGATCCGTGTACACCTCGGGCACATAGAGCGCCTCCGAGCCGGTGAAGTTGCGGCGCAGCTGGATGGCGTTGGCCGCCTCCCGCATCAGGTTCAGCTCGTCGAGTATGGTCTTGCGATACTCCTCCACCACCTCGACGGGACGCAGCCGGGCGCTCTGGGGCACGAAGCGGGCCACCAGGCGGGCCAGAGCCTGCATCAGGCGCAGGTCGGCGTCGATGACGGGCTCGATGTCGGGGCGGATCACCTTGATGACGATCTCGCGGCCATTTTCCTTCAGCCGGGCGGTGTGCACCTGGGCGATGGAGGCCGACGCCAGCGGCGTCTCGTCGAAGTCATCGAACAGGGTCTCGATGGGGCATCCCAGGCTCGCCTCTATCTGGCGACGGGCAGCCTGGCCACAGAAGGGGGGCACCCTGTCCTGCAGCAGCGCCAGCTCCTCGGCGATGTCCGGTGGCAGCAGATCGCGGCGGGTAGAGAGCATCTGGCCGAATTTGATGAAGATGGGGCCCAGGGCCTCGAAAGCGAGGCGGATGCGGGCACCACGGCTGAGGTCCGGCTGCTTGTTCTTGAGCCAGAACAGGCTGCGACGGGCCAGACGGCCCGGCCAGGGCTGGTAGCGGGCAGGCACCAGCTCGTCGATGCCCTGCTCCAGCAGGATGCTGACGATGCGATAGAGGCGTTTGAACTCCTTCGGGGTCATCAGCTCACCTGTTGCTCGAGGCGGGCCAGCCGCAACTCGACCGCCTTCATCTGCTGGGCCAGCACCTCGACGTCGTCGTTGAAGCTTGCCACTTCCAGCGGGCCGGGGGCGAGTCGCGCCTCCTCGGTCAGGTATTCCGCCAGCTGTCGCTGGCTGCGGCACAGCTCGCGCCCCACCAGACGGCGGGCCTGACGGGCACCGCCACACAGGGTGTGGGCCAGCACGTCGCCGGTGTAGCGGGAGAGCTCCTCTTCCCAGTCGATGTCCAGCTCCCCCAGCAGGGTGCTGAACGCCTGCACCAGCTGGGGATCGCCGCTCAGATCCAGCTTCTCCTCGCGAATGTAGCGAGTCAGGGCAGACGGGTCCTTGAGCAGACCGAGAGCGGTGAGCGACAGGCTCAGGACCGCATCGGCCTCCCCCTCATAACGGGCCAGCACATCCAGCCGGCGCTCGGAGAAGACAAACCAGAGCGGCTTGAGCTCGCGCAGCTCCAGCTTGAGCACCCTGCCCGCCAGTTTGCGCAGCCGCTCCGGACTCCGCTTGTCGAGGGACAGCAACTGGTTGAGGCTGGTTTCGATCACTGCGGTGACCATGGCATCCATCGGCATAGGCGACCTTAAAACTTGTAACCGCGGTGCAGGGCGACCACACCCTGGGTCAGGTTGTAGAACTCTACCTGCTCGAACCCGACCTGCTCCATCATGCCCGCCAGGGTCTGCTGATCCGGGTGCATGCGGATGGACTCTGCCAGATACTGGTAGCTTTCCCCGTCATTCGCGACGATTTCGCCCATTTTCGGCAACAGTTTGAAGGAGTAGAGGTCATAGAGCTTGGCGATCACTTCGCTCTCCGGCTTGGAGAACTCCAGCACCAGCAGGCGACCGCCCGGCTTGAGCACCCGAAACATGGAGGCGAGCGCCTTGTCCTTGTCGGTGACGTTGCGAAGGCCGAAGCCGATGGTGATGACGTCGAAGTGGTTGTCCGGGAAGGGGAGCGCCTCGGCATTGGCCTGCACATAGGAGACATTGTTGGCCACTCCCAGGTTGCGCAGCTTGTCACGACCCACCTTGAGCATGGAGTCGTTGATGTCTGCCAGTACCACCTGACCGGTCTCGCCCACGATGCGGGAGAACTTGGCGGTCAGATCGCCGGTGCCGCCGGCCAGATCCAGCACCTTCTGGCCCTTGCGCACGCCGGAACAGTCGATGGTGAAGCGCTTCCACAGGCGGTGAATGCCGAACGACATCAGATCGTTCATCAGATCATACTTGGCTGCCACCGAATGGAAGACACCGGCGACCAGGGTTTCCTTCTCGGTCGCGGCCACGGTTTTATAGCCAAAATGCGTAGTACTAGTCTGTTCCGACATCCCTCAAATACCCATAGAGCAAAGAATGGCCGCCAGTTTACCAGAGCCGCCAGCGTCCGGACACCTCAAACCCGGCTCGCCACCAATTGCATCCCCAGCACGACCATGGCCAGGCAGAGGAACAGATTGAGGCCGATATTGAGCAGCGCCTTGACGTAGGCACCGTGCTGGGCCAGCACCACTGTATCCAGGGCGAAGGAGGAGAAGGTGGTCAGGGCACCGAGGATGCCCACCATGAGCAGCGGCTTCATCGGGTGTTCCACCACGTGACCATGGCTGATGAGGGCATAGGCCACCCCCATGATGAAGGACCCCACCACGTTGACCACCAGGGTGCCATAGGGGAAGTGGCGTCCCAGCAGCCAGGCCATCAGCTCGGCGATGCCAAAACGCAGGCAGGCGCCGATGGCGCCACCGGCCGCAACAAATAACCAGGTTTGCATGGAAAAGGCTCCAATAGTATCGGGTCGCTATTATGCAAAATGCCGGCCGTCGGGGACAGCCGGGCAATTAATCGGCGCGGTCGGCCCGCCTCAGCGACGAAAGTCGATCGGCTCGCTCCGTGCCAAATGGAGTGACGTCTGGGCCGGGCGGGTTTCGGCGATCACCTTGCCGTGGCGAATGGAGTAGCGCACCGGCACCTGGCGGCGCACCGCATCGAAGCCGCTTTCCGCGGGCAGGATCAGCAGGTTGGCCGGTTTTCCTATTTCGATGCCGTAGCGATCCTGCACGTTCAGGGTGCGGGCACTGTGGCAACTGATCAGCTTGAGGCTGTCATTGATCTGCTCGTAACCCATGATCTGGCAGACATGCAGCCCCATGTGCAGCACCTGCAACATGTTGGCCGTCCCCATGGGATACCAGGGATCGAACACGTCGTCGTGGCCGAAGCAGACGTTGATGTTTGCCTCCAGCATCTCCTTCACCCGGGTGATGCCGCGGCGCTTGGGATAGCTGTCGAAGCGCCCCTGCAAATGGATGTTCACCAGCGGATTGGCGACGAAATTGATGTCCGCCATCCTCAGCAGCCGAAACAGGCGGGAGGCATAGGCCCCGTTGTAGGAGTGCATGGCGGTGGTGTGGCTGGCGGTGACTCTATGGCCGATGCCGCGCTCGTAAGCCAGGGTTGCCAGCGTCTCGATAAAGCGGGACTGCTCGTCGTCGATCTCGTCGCAGTGCACATCCACCAGAACCTGATACTTCTCTGCAAGATCGAAGACATAGTGCAGACTTTCGACCCCATATTCCCGGGTGAACTCGAAATGGGGGATGGCGCCAATCACGTCGGCACCCAGCTTGAGCGCCTCCTCCAGCAGCGCCTTGCCGTTGGGGTAGGAGAGGATCCCCTCCTGGGGGAAGGCCACGATCTGCAGCTCCACCCACTCTTTCATCTCCTCTCGCACTTCCAACATGGCCTTCAGGGCCACCAGATTGGGGTCGGATACATCCACGTGGGTACGAACGAACTGGATGCCGTTGGCAATCTGCCACTTCAGCGTCTGGATGGCGCGCCGCTTCACATCCTCATGGGTGAGCAACGCCTTGCGCTCGGCCCAGCGCTCTATCCCCTCGAACAGGGTGCCGGAGAGATTCCAGCTCGGCTCACCCGCCGTCTGGGTGGTATCGAGGTGAATGTGAGGTTCGATAAAGGGAGCCATCACCAGCCCCCCCTCCCCATCCAGCTCCCGGGTCGAGAGGAGCATCTGGCTCATTGGCGCCATGGTCCGGATCAGACCATCCTGACAGAGGATCTGCCATACCCCCTCCCTGCCGGCCAGACGCACATTCTTTATCAGCATTCTTTTCCCCTTCGAAAGACCGATTGCCTTTGCCAATCCACAACTTAGCTCGGATCAATTTAATAGAAAAGTGGTCACTCAGAAGACATATGGGGCTGATAGCCTTGATCAAGGGCAACGAGGAAAGGAGTGCACCGGGATGAAAGCAGGATTGACCGAGATCGGCAGCGCAAGCTTGTTTCACGAGTATCTGCAGACGCTGGGCATCAACCAGCCAGCCATGCCGCCAATAGCGCGGCTGTGGGAATACAGGCGCAACGAGCGGCTGGTGGCAGCCATCCAGATAGAGGCATCGGGACAGCCCCGTTTCTATCTGGATGCCAGGCAGATATCGGCGAACTGAGAAAGGCGGATACAAAAAAGCCTCCCGATTGGGAGGCTTTTTTATTTAATGGTGCTGATACCCAGAATCGAACTGGGGACCTCATCCTTACCAAGGATGCGCTCTACCGACTGAGCCATATCAGCACACTAACCGGTAAAGA